>PLIQ01000353.1:7175-18144 GCA_003140115.1 Actinomycetota bacterium
TTCGGAGCGGTCAGCCGACTTGGTGGCCGCGACCGGGGCCACCACCGCGGTGATGCAGGGCCGGGAGATGCCCGGCTGGCTGCGTGTCAGCCCCGAAGACCTGGCCAGCGACGACGACCTTTCCCGATGGGTGGAAATCGGCATCGGGCATGCACGGTCGCTGCCGCCGAAGCAGCCCGCGAAGGCAAAGCTGAAGAAGTAGGCGACCGCTCGGCCGCCGCAGCACCGCCGCGCCAGAGCAGATCAAAGCGGCGCCTTTCCACGCACGGCGCCCCTGCCTGGCCTGGCGGCGGCGGCCCGGCCCGGGATCTGGTCGCCGCGTCATGCGGGCGCTGGGCGATCGAGTTTCCATGGGTTGATCAGTTCGATCCCGGTTCCGGAGAAGTCATCGGTGTTGCGGGTTGCCAGTGTCGCTTCGGCAGTGCGGCAGATGGCCGCGATCTGGGCGTCGGCCACACCGATCGGCCGCCCGAGCGTTTCCCTGGCGCAGGCGATATCGGCGTACCGCGAGGCGCAGCGCTCGTCGAAGGGCAGGACCCGGTCCCGGAAGTCGTTGCCGAGCAGCCCGCCGACCGCCGCCGCCAGTTCCGTCTTCCGGCGGCCGGCGGGCATCCGGGCGACACCGCAGAGCAGTTCGGCAGCGGTCACCGCAGTAGTGCCGACTTCTCCGGCGGGCAGCGAGTCGAGCCACGAAAGGACGCCGGGCTCGGGGACCGGGCGGGTTAGCTCGGAGATGACGTTGGTGTCCAGGACGATCACGAGTCGAACACCGCCGCCCGGGGCGGCTCGCCGCTGCGGTCAGGAAGCTGCAGTTCACCTTCCAGGCCGGCGAAGCGCGCGTGGATCCGGCTGCCGAGACCGCGCTCGGCAGAGCCCGGGGCCAGGCGCTCGGTGAGTATGGCCCGGACTTCCGCCTCCATCGAACGCCCGTGTCGCGCGGCCTCGATGCGCAGTCGCGCATGCGTCTCGGGATCAAGTCCCCTGATCGTCAGCGTCGCGATCGTCCTCACCTCCTCGCGGCTTTGAAAGCAGTGACAGCATTGCTGCTAATGCAAGCATATCATCCTGCCGCGGCCCTCGGCGAGGGCCCGAAGGGTCCTGCGGATGACCCCGCGGACTCGGGCCAGGACGGGCCCGTCGGTGGGCAGGTCAGCGCTGGGTCTGCCGTCGGGTCAGCCACGGGGCCGGTGTCGTGGGCGGGCTCACCCCGGCTCAGATTGACCAGGTGGAAGGCACTCGTGGTACAGGTCCAGCACTTCGAGTTGTCTGATCCCGCCGGCTGACCGCACCGGCGCGGCGCGGAGGTGATGCGACTGGATCTAACCCGGGCCGTTCGGCAAAATCAAGTTCTTCGTCCGAACGGCCAGTGGTGGCACCTCCAGGGAACCGTGACACCGCGACCTGGCCCGGCGACTGGCCCCGTCCGCGCCGTGCCATCGCGGACGCGGGGGAGCTAGGCGCGGCCGGCTCGCCTGCTGGTCCCGATGGGGCTCTGGTGAATGGTGTCACTGCGGGTAATCATGACGATCGCTTACGGACGGGATTGTCCCCCCGCCGCACGCAGGTCCCGGCGGAAGAATCGCTACATCCCGTGTCCTTCAGGACACGGGGGGCATTCGGGACTGATGTTACTGCGGTAAGGACTTGGGGCATCATGACAGCAGAGGCACAGGCAAACGACACCATCAAGCCCGCCCGGGCGCGGCGGCACGACGTCGGGGCGATCCGGCCGTAAATGGGGCAACCGCAGTGCGTCCGAACTGGTTGACATGCGCTCGGCGCCACCTACCGGGCCAGGTCCGGGTCGGTCACCGAATCCGGATCGGCGTAACTAATGCGCGGCACGACGCTTCCCAAGCGCTCGGGGGTCCCAGCGTCGTCACGACTGATCCCGCGCATTAGCCGGGCGGGTGGCCCGAGTGCCGGGGCTGAGCGCACTGAGCCGTCCGGCGTCGGCAGACGCACCTCGAAACGGCAACCCTCCTTGGTGTTGACGACGCTCACCTGCCCCTGATGCGCCTCGACAATGCTGCGGACGATCGCGAGTCCCAGGCCCGCGCCGCTGTCCTTAGCGGAGTCGCGATCGTGGGTGCCGCGCCAGGCCATGTCGAAGACGCATGCCAGGTCTGCCTCGGGGATGCCGCCGCAGCCGTCGGCGACCGCCAGCAGCGCACCCCCAGGTTCCGGCACGGCCACGACGTGCACGGTGCCATCCTGCGGGGTGTGACGAATGGCGTTGACCAGCAGGTTGGTTAGTACGCGCGACATCTCGCGGGGGTCGGCATGGACCACGAGCGGGGCGTCGGCCGCGCCGGTCAGTCGTACTCCGCGAGCCCGCGCGAGTGCCTCCGTGCTGGCCAGGGCTCCGTTGATCAAGTCTTCGAGAGCGATCCGGCTGGGGGAAAGGCGCAGGGTTCCCGCCTGTATGCAGGAAAGCTCGAACAGGTCGTCCACCATCCTGGCCAGCCGGCCGACCTCGGCGCGGATCTGCCGGTGGTAGCGTCGCGGCTCGCTGGTCATGCCGTCCTCGAGCGCCTCGGCCATCGCGTGCAGGCCCGCGAGGGGCGTGCGCAGGTCGTGCGATACCCAGGCCACGAGCTGGCGGCGGGATTGTTCCAGCGCGTGCTCACGCTCGCGTGACTGCGTCAGCCGCGCGCTGCTCTCCGCGAGCTCGCGCGACAGCGCCGCGAGCTCGGCCGTCATCGGTTCCGATGGTGAGCGGTATCCGCCGTCCTCGTCGCCGAGCGAGCGGGCCGCCTGGCGCAGCGCCCGGCTGCTGGCCTCCAGTTGCTGCCCGAGCAGGCAGCCGAACCCGACCGCCACCACGGCGGCGACCATGCACACCATGACCACGACCTTCAGGTCGTGCCGGGACAGGAACATCGCTTCGGCCGTGCCGAGCGTGCCTGCCACCACCGCGAGCACTACCACGGCCCCGCTGACCTGGATCGACAGGCGGAGGGAGGCACGGCGCAGTAGCCGGATGATGCCCATGCCCATCAGGCCCACGGCGCTGGTACATCCTGCGGCGATCAGCACGACCTGGATCTGCGCGTTCACGAAGGTCCGCCCTCCCAGCTGTAGCCGAAGCCCCAGACGATCCGGAGCTGCGCGAGCGCCGGAGGCTCCCCTCCCGGGCCTACGGTGTCGTCGGCGTCAGCGCTGACGCTTAGATGAACCGAGATGAGCTGAGCATTGCGTATTCGTAGCCGTCCCGGGCTTGGATTGCCTATTCGGCCGCTGGAGTTTCACCAGGTTGGAGGGGATCAGCTTCCTCGCCCGGCCCCGCTTCGTGCTCCTCGCTGGCGGGCTGAACGGGCTCACTGGCGGGCTGAACGGGCTCGCCGTCGGGTACCGCGGCTGGGCGTTCGGGTGGCGCGGCGGTCCGAGACTGGCGGCGCAGCCGCAGCGCGAACGCCACCGCGGACAGCAGGAACAACGTGCCCGTCACCGCCAGCCAGTGCCACACGTACGGATCCGCCGACAACCCGGTCGACGAGGAGTAAGGCGCAGGCAGCCGGAGGATCAGCGGGAACCACACGAGCAGCAGCAGGCCAGACAGCGCGGCGGGCACCCGAATGTAGTTGATCCAAGCCAGCGCGGGCAGTTCCGGCGCCCGGTGCCTGAACGCGGCCATGACCGACCGGTCGGCCAGCGAGTACAGCGGCAGTAGCAGCAGGTCGTGGCCGATGACCGCGCCGAGGAACCAGGCGATGACCGCCACGGTCTGGGAGGAGAAGAGCCGGGCGGACGCATAGCCGGCCAGGCCGAAACAGGCGAGCAGGGCGAGGAGATGCAGGGGACTGGCGCCGTACCAGCGCAGCTGGCGTCTCATGTCAGCTCGTGAAGGTCATGCTGGCGACCCACTTGGTGTTGTGCACGCCAGGAATGGCGGGCACGATCACGCGCGCGGGAAACCCGTGGTCGAGGGAGAGGTCAACGCCGTTGACGCGCAGCGCGAGCAGCGAATCCGGGTCCATGATCTGCCCGGCGGACAAGACCCCCTGCCGGAAGGCGCCGCCCCGTTCCAGCGACTCCACCAGCACGCTCGCCGGGTGGCTGACGCCAGCCAGCCGGGCCAGGTCACGCAGCCGCACGCCGGTCCAGGCCTGGTTGTCGGTAGACCAGCCCTCGACGCAGGCGATCGGCAGGTACGCGGTGTGCTGCTCGAGGCCGAGGAGTACGGCGCGGCTCAGGCGGACGGGCGCATGACCGGGCGGGCCGTCGTGGCTGACGGTGAGCCGCCAGCTCGCGCCGATCTCGGCCGCCCTGATGCCCACCCGGGCCGCGGTCTGGTTGATCTGGAAGTCGTTGGGGCCGTCGCCGAGGTCCTGCCCGTGCGGGGCGAGCAGCGCGGTGCGGCGCAGCGGGCCGCCCAGCGACTGGCCCACGGTGACGACCAGCATCAGCAGCGAGCCGGCCCCGGCGAAGGCCAGCACGCCGCGCCGGGAGATCGTCGGCTTGGCGGGGGCCAGGCTGACCAGGCTTGACGCGTCTGCCGGTTCCGGCTCGGTATGGGCGGTATCGACGCGCAGCTCCCGCACCAGGGCGCCGTTCCGCAGCGACCTGATCACGGTCCGGCTCTTGAGGCCGACGTGGACCACCAAGCCGGCCACGAAGACCCAGGCGCCGTAGAAGTGCAGCGCGTAGAACGAGCCGGGGAACACGTACCACTGCTGGATGTTGAGGACGCCGGTGACGAACTCGAACACCGCCCCGCCCACGAGCATCAGCAGCGATAGCCGTTCCAGCGCGTGCGCGGGGCTCCGTACCGGGGGCCACTCGAACAGCTTCGGCAGCACCGACCACAGCTTGGTCAGCAGGATCGGGATGAGCACCAGCCCCAGGGTGACGTGCACGCCCTGGTTCAGCCGGTACAGCCACACCGGATGCGTGGGCCAGGAGAACAGGTAAAAGCCGAGCAGTCCCTTGCCGTGGGTCTCGTCGTTGATCCGGCTCAGGTCGGGGTTGTAGGCGGCGTAGGACAGCAGGCCGGTGACGAACACCACGGAGACCCCGGCCAGCAGGATCAGGCCGAGGACCGAGGTCAGCCAGGGGCCGCGGACCGGGCTCCGCCAGAACGTACGGCGGAACGGGCCCGGCATCTCGCCCCCGCGCAACGCTTCGGTTACTCGCCGGATGCGCGAGGGCCGGCTCGCGCGTGGCTTCTCGTCCGTCACGCCTGACCTCCTGAACTGCCGGGACGCCGCTGCTGGGCCGTCATCGAGCCGTCAAGCGCGCGGACCGTCGCCACGCACGAGCCGCCATCTACCGGAAGCCACACGTAATCCGGCCGCTCGGGGAGACCGGCGACCGGCTCGAACACCGTTTGCGGCACGCCGGCGAGCAGCTTCTGCGGGCAGCGGCGGTAGTAACGCATCAGGTCGGAGGGGAAGCCGTTCGGCGGTCCCGCACTGTAAGTCACGATCGCGCTGAACCGCTGCGCCGCCACCGCGCGGGCGGCGCTGCGCCTGAACCCCGCGCTGAGCGCCGGGGCCGAAGCGCGCAGCACGTCATCCGTCGCGCCCTGGTGGGCTACGGTCGGCAGCCCGGCCAGCAGGCCGAGGCCCGGGTCGGAGGGCACCGCGATCGTGCCGCCGAGAGCGCGCATCCCGGACGTCAGCCGCTGGCCGACGACGCGGTCCGCGCTCGTCGGGATCGCCTGGCCTGGACGGAAGCCGCTCACCAGCACGGCCAGCTGCGCAGTGACCAGCGCCGCCGCGGCGGCGGCGGCCCACCGGCCGGTCAGCTCCGGCCGCCCGCCGGCGATCCGGGAGCGGCCCAGCCGGCCGGCGCACCAACCCACCAGGCCGCCGGGATCGCCGCCCATCGCCAGCCCCGCGAGCATCGCCACCGTGAGGTACGCGGGCAGCACGTCGTTGACCGCGCCGCCGCTGTGAACCAGCGCGGCGTAGCCCTCGACCACGAGAGCGGCACCGCCGGCCGCCAGCACCAGGGGTGTCCGCCGCACCCCCAGCACCAGGGCGCAGCAGGCGATGCCCAGCACGGGCAGCAGGCACACGGTCCAGAACTGCGCGAACGCGGCGTACTGGAGGGTCTGCTTGGTCATCAGCACGAAGACGTAGTACACATACCAGCCATGGCTGGTGAGCCCGAGCGCGAGCGTGCTGGTCGATAGGACCGCGGCGTAGGTCAGGGCGGCGAGCCAGGCCAGCCGCTGCCGCCGGCTGAACGCCAGCACGGTGAGCACCGCGACCCCTTCGGCGAGCCCGTTCTGCTTGGTGAGGAACGCGGCCGCGAGCAGCATCCCGAGGGCGACGGCCCCGCCGGGGCGGCGCATCCACCGCGCTGCGTAGAGGGCCGCGACGCTGAGCGCGAGGAACAGCGAGTCCACCCGGGCGACGTCGAACCAGGTGTCCGTGACGAAATAGGTCGCAGCCAGCAGGCCCGACGCGGCGATCCCGGCGGCGGCGCTCGCGGTCTCGCGCTGCACCAGCCGGGCCAGTATCGCGAAGCAGACCAGCGACGACACCAGTGACACGAGCCGCAACGGCAGGTAGGACAGGCCGAGCACGCTGGCGGCCGCGGCCGAGACCGCGAAGTAGAGCGGCGGGTAGCCGTCGGGCACATAACCGACCGTCGGCGCCGCGTAGAGCCCGTGGCCGGTGAGCATCCGCTGCACTTCCACAAGCGAGTTGCTCTCAAGGTATTCCAGCGGAAACGGGTAAGTGAGCCGGAACAGGGCGATGACCAGGTAGGTGACAATCGCGGCCAGCCCGAGCAGGGCGGCCCCCAGTCGCGCGGCACGCAGGGCATCCGATCGGCTGGACGACGGGGCGCAGGCCGATGCGGCCTCATCACCTGGGCCTGACGCAATCCGCCGATCGGCCGCAGCCGGACCCGCGGGCGCGGGTCCAGAGCGGACGGCGCGGACCGGGACAGAGCTGCTCACGCTGCGTATTAGATGCAAGCGGACCGCACAAGGCAAGCGGCCGCTTTGTCCCTAATATGGCTATTGTTCTGATTTTGCGTGCGGGACCGGGGTGTGCCGGGGGTGCGGTCGGGGAGACCGTTGCGGTCCGGCTCAACCGCGCTGACCAGGGGTTCTGCCGGTGCAGGCGGAGTCCTGCCGAGTCGCAAGCCGCAGGTTCTGATGCCGCGGGACCGCCGGAGGGCGGCTAACCTTACGGGTTGGAGATATCTGCACCGCAGCGACCCGGCGGCGGCTCTGCGTCCCAGCAGTAACCGATACCCCGGACGGTCCGGAGCAGCAACGGCGACGTCGCTTCCTTCTCGACCTTGTCGCGCAGCCGACGTACATGCACGGTGACGGTGGACTGGTCCCCGAACGACCATCCCCACACTCGTTTCATCAGCTCGGCCCGGGTAAACGCCTGTCCCGGATGCGACATGAAGAAGGCGAGCAAGTCGAACTCGCGCACCGTCAGGACCAGCTCGTGGTCATCTCTGTGGGCCCGCCGGGCCGCCACGTCGACCTCCAGGTCTCCTGAGCGCAGTGGCCGCGGCGTCGCCGTCACTCCCGCCGCTGGTGCGAGAGGGGGGCCGGCCCGCCGCAACACCGCCTGCACCCGCAGGGCCAGCTCCCGGGGGCTGAACGGCTTGGTCACGTAGTCATCGGCACCCGTCTCCAGCCCCAGGACCCGGTCGTTCTCCTCTCCGAGTGCGGTCAGCATGATCACCGGCAGCGCGGCCTGGCCGTCCCATGCCTTCCGCAGCCGACGGCACACCTCAAGACCGTCGATACCGGGCAGCATCAGGTCGAGCACCACCAGGTCGGGTCGCCACTCCTCGGCCAGCGCAAGCGCGGCCGGCCCGTCGGCCGCGTGCCTGGGTTCCATGCCCGTATGCCGGAGATAGTCGACGACGACCTCGGCGACGGTCAGATCGTCGTCGACCACGAGAACTCGCGCACTCATAGGTTGAGTGTAGGAATCAGCCGCCGGCGAGTTTCCTCATCCCGTAAGGTCGCGCTCCCTGCCCGTCGGCCTGCCGTGCTCGTAACGTCGCTGCTGTGACAGTNNTTCCGGGCGATCGTGGTCGACAACGGCTCGGCCGACGGTTCAGAAAGCCTCGCCAGATCACTCGGCGCAACGGTCGTGCGGGAACCAAGACGGGGTTTCGGCGCCGCCGCGCATGCTGGCGTGCTGGCCGCGACCGCCGACGTCGTGTGCTTCTGTGACTGCGACGGCAGCCTGGATCCGCAGCAGCTTCCCCGCCTGGCCGGCCCGCTCCTCGCAGGCGAGGCGGACCTCGTACTCGGCCGCCGCTCACCGGCCCGGCTGGACGCGTGGCCGCTGCCCGCGCGCCTGGCCAACCGCGAGCTTGCCCGCCGGGTCCGCCGCCGGACCGGCGTGCGACTCCGCGACCTGGGACCGATGCGTGCCGCCCGCCGCGAGGCGCTGCTCGGCCTGAACCTCACCGATCGGCGGTTCGGCTACCCGCTGGAGATGGTGCTGAGCGCGGCCGCCGCCGGCTGGCGCGTGGCTGAGGTCGAGGTCACCTACCTGCCCCGCATCGGGAAGTCGAAGGTGACCGGGACGGTGCGCGGCTCCGTGCGCACCGTCAGAGACATGAGCCGGGTGCTGGCCAGGTGACTACGCCGTATCGGTC
Source organism: Actinomycetota bacterium (assembly GCA_003140115.1). Next base: position 15,768 of record PLIQ01000353.1, read on the forward strand.
GGATGGCGTGGCACCGAAATCGGACACCACTCTGCTCGTCATCGCCAAGCAGCCGCTGCCCGGACGGGTCAAGACCCGCCTCGTGCCGCCGTGCACGCCCGAGCAGGCCGCCGCGCTGGCCGAGGCCGCGCTGGCCGACACGCTGCACACTGTACTCGCGGCACCGGCGCGACGGCGGGTACTGGTGCTCGACGGTGCGCCGGGGCCGTGGCTGCCGCCCGGGTTCGACATCGCGCCGCAGTGCGGTGGCGGCCTCGACGAGCGACTGGCCGCCGCCTTCGCCGCGGTACACGGACCTGCGCTGCTTATCGGGATGGACACGCCGCAGGTCACCCCAAGCCTGCTCATCGTCGATTGGGAGGTCGCCGACGCCTGGTTCGGACCGGCCGCCGACGGAGGCTTCTGGGCGCTCGGGCTACGAGTACCGGATCCTGCCCTGGTTCGCGGTGTGCCGATGTCAGCGGCGAACACCGGTGCCAGCCAACGTGCCCGGCTGCATGCGGCCGGGCTCCGTGTCGCCGATCTGCCGCGGCTTCGCGACGTTGACACCGCGGAAGACGCCCTGGCCGTGGCGCGTCTGGTGCCGCGGAGCCGGTTTGCCGCGCGGGTGCGGGAACTCGTCCCGCTTCTCGACCCGGCCACCGCGACGCATCAGGCCGGCGGCGCCGTGCGAGAGCAGGTATGAAGCCGGGGGCAATTGGTCTTTACGAGGAGGCGCTGAATACGTCGGGTGCCTCGCTGTTGCTGCGGACGGCGTGCGGCCATGCGCTGCCGCTCCAGGTGGCCCGCTGGTGCGGGCCCCCCGACCTGACCGACGAGGAGTTGCTGCGCCGATGCCGGGCGCCAGTACTGGACATCGGTTGCGGCCCCGGACGCCTGACCATCGCGCTGGCGGAGCGCGGGATCCCCGTGCTCGGCGTGGACATCTCCCGTACTGCCGTGGCCCGGGTGCACCAGGCCGGGGCTTGCGCCATCCACCGTTCGGTATTCGATCCGCTACCCGGCCAGGGCCGGTGGGTTACTGCCTTGCTCGCCGACGGCAACATCGGTATCGGCGGCTACCCCGACGAACTCCTGCGCCGTTGCGCGCGGCTGCTGGCTCCCGGCGGCCGGCTGCTGATCGAGGTGGAGCACGACGACATCGACGAGCGGATGACGGCGTGGCTCGAACATGCCGACGGCAGACGCGGCCCGGTGTTCCCCTGGGCCCGGCTGGGCGTAAGTGCGCTACTCAAACTCGCGACCGCCGCCGACCTGACGCTTCTTGAGGAATGGCAACACGCCGGCCGGGTTTTTGTCTCCGTCACCACCCGGAGCCGGTGAACCCAGAGCAGCTCTCTGCCCCGATGCTCGTCGATGACCGGCGCGGCAACTGCGAACCAGCTCGACCAGCTGGGTACCACCGCACGGCAGTAGGCCATTGGCGCAGGTTCACGTCCACGGAAGTGGTGTATGGGTAGCTGATCCAGGTGTGACTGGTGACCGCGTCGCGGAGAGGACGGGCGACGGTCCTTGTCCTCGCTGGCATGGCTGATGAAACGCCCCAGGTCGGCCCGCCCAGCAGATCGCCTGCGGGCTCTTCGGGCTCTGCTCGGACTGCACGTTAGGCCGCGTGGGCTTGAGGGGATCGTGCTTCGGGGAGGAAGCCGCGTGGTCGCCGCCACCCCTGTGCGCCAGGAAGCACGCGTTGACAAGGAAGTACACCGATTCCGTCATCACCATTGCAGTCCAAAGGTCGTAGCGGATCGGAGTGGTGACATCGTCCGGTTCCATCTCCAAAGCAGCCAGGATGTGCTTATCGAAGATCTCGCTCGGCTCATAGTTGGCATCGATCCGGCCGGATTTGTCTGCCGCGAGTGCCAGCAGCTTGGTCAGTACCTGCGTGACCATCGATCCGATAGGCAACGCACTTTCAAACTCGGCCCGGGTGACCATGCGCGCCCCTCGGTGATTTCCTATCCGTCGACCCCCGTAATGGCAGCACGCAGCTCTGGGCGAAGCGGATCGAACATCCCAGGCCCCTTCTAATGGCATCTTGCTGACCGTGTACTGGTTATGAGCCGGGCAGCATGCGCTGCCCGATGACATCGTCCCATCACGACGGCCAGCGTTGAGTGGGATTAGTGCTCATCGAGCAATCCCAGCGGGTGGGGTTCTCCTGTGAGGGCGGCGAGGGCGGTCGCGACCTCGGGCAGGAGCGGCCGGACGACCACCAGCGGCCAGCTGAAAAGCAGCAGTTCAAAGGCCACGACCAGGTTATGGAACCCTGCAGGTCCGGTACGGCCACCTCGCGAAGCCGCCGGCGTGGAGTTCGTGCTTGTCGGTGCTGGCGGATGACGGTGGCTGGCCGCAGGCGGCAAGCCATACCGGCCTTGTG
>PLIQ01000009.1 GCA_003140115.1 Actinomycetota bacterium
GCTCATCACGTGCCGCCCGACGGGGCGCCGGCCGACCCCGGCTGGCCGGGCAGCCGGACCCTCCCGGCCGGCTCATCCGGTACTGGCTTGCCAACCATCACAAGTGCCTTTCGTCTGTCGGCGACGATCGCTGTTATGTCACGGCGTGCCGGAGATGGACGAACCGGTGCGAGAGAAGCTCACTTCTGACCGAGTTGCAGGGGTCGCTGATCTTGGTGAACGTCAGTGTTCTGCCGGGCAGCCTGAAGGTGTACTTGCCGGGGCTCCGGCACGTGTCTGGCGAGCCAGACGGTACAGCGGGCTGCGCGAATGTGATCGTGGAGCCTGAGATGGTGTACGTACCGCTGGCGACTTTCGTACCGTTGAGGTAGTCGGTGTCGGTCCCAGCGTGGAACTCGATCCTCCACACGCCTTTGAGGCTCGCAGGCTCCTTGATAGTTGTCTGGTATGTTCCGGAAGGNNCGGCGTGGACCTGGTCTTGCTCCGGAGCTGCCGCCGGGCGAATGCCGTGGCTCGGGCCGTCGGTGGAAGCCGGATTGTCCACCGCTGTTTTCGCACGCCACGGCGTTCGCGAATTCGCGGATATCATTCATCAACGTGTCCTTTCGCCGTATCCAGGTCATGGAAAGGATGGACCCCCTTCGCACGACGGGCTGGTTCGTTATGGCCAAGCATCGCCGATTGTCAGCGGCGCGGCGTCGTCCTGCCGGCGTAATTGCGGGTTACTGCCGATGCAGTACCGGTGCTGCCGGGCTACCGCGGCAGCAGCACGGCGAGCCCTTATCCTTGGCGCCCCGGCAAAGGTGCGCCGGGCCGCGTCGCGGAGCAGTACGACATCCCGCGCCAGCTCACAGCACTAGGTGTCGTGACTTGACGCGTAGTAAGGCGGCGCCCAGCACGAGTAGCACTCGATGTCTCCGGTGGTGCGCCAGCCGTTGGCTGCGAGTGCCAAGTGGAGGCGTCCGCGATCGGCAGGTCGTTGGACAACTCGAGCCATATCGGGCGGCCGGTCTGCTTGAGAGCGATGGACCACGCCTGCACGTCGGCGATATCCGAGGCGCCAACGCCGTCGAACTTGACATAGTCCACGCCCCACGACGCGAGTTCGTCCGTCCAGGAGCCGATGTAGTAATGCGCCGGGATTGCTGTAGTTGAGCCCGACCATGTGCCCGCAGTTGTAGTTCGTCTCCGCCACGGACGGCGCGGCGATCTCGTCGGCGGTATAGCTGGTCCCGCCGACGAGGCTGTTGGCCACTACCGCGTTACCTGGGATGCGGGGTCACATACACGCCGACCTTCTCGCCCTCGGCGTGGAAGTAGTTGCCCGGGGCCTCCATGCCCGGGGTCGAGCCGTCGTTGGGGGAACTTGCTGGGATCCACCTTCCACGGGCCGTTGGCATTGACCTCGGGCCGTTGGAGTTGGACAGGTAGTAAAAGTCGTCGACGTTGATGTACTGGTAGCCGTAGGACAAGAGCCCGCTGCTCTTCATCACGGTGGCCGGCGCCTCGATCTTCGCTGTGGTCGGGTCGGACTCGATGTAGCTCCAGTTGCGCCACCCCATCAGCGGGGTGGCGCCGAGGCTGTTGTTGCTATCGGCCCTAGCCGGCGCAGCGGCGGGTAACGCGCTGTCGGCGGCTGTAAGCCCTGAAGCGGTCAGGCCCAGCACGAGAGAGAACGAGACCCTGGGCGCTGCGCCACCGGAGCGGACTCCTACTCCTGTCTCGGACATCACTGTCCTCCGTTCTTCCCATGAATGCTGTTCAACTGGGGGCGAAGCCGTGGCGGTGTGTAGTGCCGGGCAGCATCGGGCACCCGATTCCGGCGTGATCGAGCCAGCACTCCACATGAAAGACTTCGTTGAGCTGGAGCTACGCCGGACCTGGCCGCCGGCGCCTCGTGGCAGTCCTCCCGTTTCTGTCGGCGCTCGTTGTCAATACTCGGCGGAACATGATTTCTGTTCGTTCGGCATAGCCCGTCAGAGACGTCTGCTCAGGCTCCTTGATCTCTGTGCGGGAGATCCGATGAATCGGCGTCGCCTCATGTAAGGGTTCTAACGGCTTCCGGCGACGCGAAACCGGCGGCGCCGAGGACCGCGCGCAGGACCCCGGGATCGGATAGGGACGTTCCCAGGTACTTGCCGGACAGCAGCGGCTGGCCGCCGAGGAAGGCGGCCAGCGAGGTGGCGGCCAGCAGGACGAAGGTGGTCACTCCGAACACTGCGCCCTTGACCCACAGCATTGGAAGCCGTTTGGGCACGGCGGCGAATGCGGAGCGGATCGCTGCGGTAGAGTACTCGCCGCTCATTAGCAGTACCCCGAGGGTCGCGACGATGAGCTGGACCAGGAGGAGGCCGCCGAGGCTGGTGGCGGTGGGATCAAGCCTGCTCGTCAGCAGGGTGCGGACCCACAGCCCAGCGAACGTCAGGTCATCCACCGCCGTTTTCGCACCATAGCGCTGCGTAAGTTCGCGGGCCTCAATCACGATTCCTGTCCTTTCGCTCAGTACCCGCGCTATGGCTATGGAAGGGGGCGGACCCCTTCCCGCGTTTGCTTTGTTCGCGTGCAGCACAAGGATCTCTGCTGGCCTGGGTCAGGTCGTCGTCCTGCAGGCGTCAATCTGGGGGTTTGCGGCAGTGGCACCGGCTCTGTCTGGCTACTGCGACGGGGGTCCTGCAGCCCGCACCAGACCGGTCTGGTAGGCGACGACGACGAGCTGGGCACGGTCACGGGCACCGAGTTTCATCATGGCCCGGTTGACATGGGTCTTGGCGGTCANNGGGGCTGGTGCCGGGGCTTGTCTCGGGCGCGGTGAGGAACCGGGCGATCAGCCCCTTGGTCGCCTTGGGTGACAGCAGGGCGTCGCCGACAGCGACCGTGCGGATCGCATCGAGCAGGTCCCCGGGCTCGACGCCCTTGCCCAGGAAACCGCTGGCACCGGCGCGCAGTGCCTCGAAGACGTACTCGTCGAGCTCAAAGGTGGTCAAGATCAGCACCCGGACACCGGCCAGGTTCTCATCGCCGCAAATGAGCCGGGTCGCGGCCAGCCCGTCCAGATCGGGCATCCGGACGTCCATCAGTACTACGTCGGCCCGTGCGTTACGGGCGAGCTCCACCGCCCGCCGTCCGTCGCTGGCTTCCCCGACCACCTCCAGATCGGGCGCGGAGTCGATCAGCGCCCGGAACCCGGCCCGGATGAGCGCCTGATCATCGGCGATCAGCACCCGGATCGTCACCGCTGCGCCGCCGGGTCCGTCTCGGGGGTCGGCAGGAGCGCGCGGACCCGGAAGCCGCCCTCAGGCGTAGGGCCGGCCTCCAGCAAGCCGCCGACCGCCAGCACCCGTTCCCGCATCCCCAGCAGGCCGTGACCAGTCCCGGCGGCGGCCGTCGGCTGCGGCTCCCCGGGCGGCGGCCCGTTGCAGACCTCGACAGCCAGCTGCTGCGGGTGGAACGCGAGCGTCACCTGGGCCCGGCCGCCCCCGTGCTTGTGAGCGTTGGTCAGCGACTCCTGAACCAGGCGGTAAGCGGTCAGGTCGACGGCGGCAGGCAGCGCACGGGGAGGGCCCGAGGAAACCGAATCCACGCACAGCCCAGCTCCTGAGAAGGACCGCACCAGCGCGTCCAGGCGGGACAGACTGGGCGCCGGCTCCGACGGTGCGCCCGGCCCGGCCAGCTCGTCGCCGGACTGGCGCAACACGCCGAGCAGCGTCCCCAGCTCATCCAGCACCTCGCCCGCCGCCCGCCGGACGTGCCCGATGGCCCCCTCGGC
>PLIQ01000414.1 GCA_003140115.1 Actinomycetota bacterium
CCGGGTTCCGCTCCTACGCCACCGTGCACGCGGTCAGCGGTATCAGCCTGGACCTGAAGTCCGGCCGGTGCCTGGGCCTGGTCGGGGAGTCCGGCTGCGGCAAGTCCACCGTGGCCCGGTTGCTCATGCGGCTGGAACAGCCCACCTCGGGCAGCATCAAGCTGAACGGCACCGAACTCACCGGCCTGGATGACGGCGCGCTCCGGCCGCTGCGCCGTGACCTGCAGATGGTCTTCCAGGATCCGTACTCATCGCTCAATCCGCGGCTGTCAGTCGGCGAGATCGTCGGTGAGCCGCTCAACGTGCACAAAATCGCCGGACGGTCCGCCCGGGTCCGCGAGCTGCTGACGGCCGTGGGCCTCGACCCGGACGCCGCCGTCCGGTTCCCGTCCGAGTTCTCCGGCGGGCAGCGGCAGCGCATCGGCATCGCCCGGGCGCTGGCGCTTCAGCCGCAGGTGCTGATTCTGGACGAGCCGGTCTCCGCGCTGGACGTGAGCATCCAGGCCAGCATCCTCAATCTGCTGCGCGACCTGCAACGCGAACGGGACATCGCCTATCTGTTCATCTCTCATGACCTGGCGGTGATCCGGCAGGTGGCGGACGAGATCGCGGTCATGCACCTCGGGCTCATCGTCGAGCAGGGCCCGGCCGAGGCGGTCTGCGAGCAGCCGGCGCACCCGTACACCGCCGCCCTGCTATCGGCGGTCCCGGTGCCAGATCCGCTGCGCAAGTCCGCCCGGGACCGGATCTTGCTGCACGGTGAGCTGCCCAGCGCGACCAACCCGCCATCGGGCTGCCGCTTCCGCACTCGGTGCTGGAAAGCCGACGAACGCTGCGCCACTGAGGAGCCGCCGCTGCTCCAGATCGAAGGCTCCCACCAGGTGGCCTGCCACTATCCCGAGACACAACCGGCAACGAAGGGGACACGCGCTCGTGACCGCTTGTTATGCCTGGCCCGTGACCGTACCTGCGGGCGCCGCGCTGGGCCTGCACGTCTCGACCGAGCATGTCCGGTTCGGCGTCCGGCTCTTCCGGTACGGTGCCACGGTCACGGAGGTACCCAGCCCGGCCGAAGCCCGGGCCGGGTTCAGCCTGCCCCTGGGCCGTCCCGACGAGGCCTGGGGCTGGCCCGTCTACCCGATCGAGCTGGGCGCCGACCTGGCGGACGGTGTGTACCTGGCCGTGCCGGTGCCGCTCGGGCCGGACGGCCGGCCCGAGCCCGTTCGCTCAGAACCTGAGCTGGCCCACCGCAAGGATGCCTGCCTGTTCGTCCTCAGGCGCGCTGAACCCGGACCTGCGGAACGGATCATCTGGTACAAGCTGCCGACCGCGACGTACACCGCCTACAACCAGATCGGCGGGGCCAGCCTGTACGCGAGTGCTCAGTGGGCCAGGGACTGGACCGCCCAGGGCTACGTCGGCAGCTTGCAGCGGCCAGGCAACGCCGGCGTCGGCGGCCGGGTAATGGAGGGTGACGCGCCGGACGCGTACGTGCGATCCTCGCGGCGGCAGGTGTTCGCGCACTGGGACGCCCCGTTCGTGACCTGGCTGGAACACCGCGGCTACCAGGTCCGCTACTGCACCGACTACGACCTGCACTACGACGCGGACCTGCTGGCCGGCAGCGGCCTGCTGATCAGCGGCGGGCACGATGAGTACTGGTCCTGGGCCATGCGCGACCGGGTGCTCAGCTTCGTCGACCGCGGCGGCAACGTGTGCTTCTTCACCGGCGACACCGCCTGCTTCGAGATCGAGTTCTCCCCGTCCGGCGACCGGCTGTTCTGCCGGAAGATGGCCGGCGGCTCGCCCGAAGGCAGCGGCTCGAACCGGCCCGGCGCGCTGTGGCCGGTCAACGACCCGGACGACTGGCTCACGATGTCCAGTCCGGCCTGGGGCGGCGGCTGGTGGGATGGCCGCCGGGCCATCACCGGCTACCAGGCGGTGGTCGGCACGCACTGGGCCTTCGACGGCGTGGAATTCCCGCCCGAGGGGNNTGCTCGCGCTGGCCAGCCTGCCCGCCGGGTGGGTCGCGGGCTACGACGAGGCGAACGCGGCCATGCTGCTCCGGACGGCGCCGTCGGGCGGCATGGTGTTCTCCGTCGGCACCACGGACTGGCCGCTGGCGCTGGATACCGATCCCAACGTCGGCCAGATCACGGCCAATGTCGTGAGCCGTCTCGCGCATCGCCCGCTGCGGATCCACGGCCCGGTCTGCCCGGAAGTGGAGTATGTGGGCGAGGGCGACATGATCGGCCCCGACCGGGACGTGACCTGGTACATCAACGGCAGCCAGGTCGCCGAAGGGGGGCTGACGCAGATCGAATGGGACGTGCGCGGCGGGGAGCAGACCAGCGGCGAGGGCAGCCTGCTGGTGACCCGCTCGGCCGAGGGCGTGCCGTGGCTCACCCTGACGGCGACCGCCCGTGACCGCCACGGTCAGGTTTATTTCGGCAGCCGCACCGTCCGGGTGCTGTCAGCCGACGAGTACGCCAGGCGGCGACTGGTCAGGACGCTGAACGCGATCGCGTTCCCGGACGAACAGGGCGGTGCGCTGGTCGACCAGCATGCCACAGAAGGCGAACTCGCCGACCGGGTCATCCCGGTCCGGCTCGCCTGGATCAGCCAGTACCTGGCTACCCTCCAGGACCTGATGGCCGAGCTGGACACCCGGTGGAGCGCCAGCGGGCGGATGGCGGACGCCACGCTGCGCCCAGACGAGAAATAGGGGAACTCCCGGTCTCGTCCACCTCGGATCCGGGGCCCTGGCATCCTCAGGCTATGGAAAAGTCGTTGGCGCCTGGGCGCGACCTCACGGACTCTGATCAGAACCAGGCGGTGCTCGACGCGGCCTCCGCCCTGGCCGAGGGCCGCGCGACGGCGGGGGATGTCGCGGCCGGCCACGGCCCGGCGGTGGCGGCCGAAGCGGTTGCCGCGGCTCGCTCGCGACGGCGGCTGGGCGAGCTCGCCGGGCCGGTTCACCTGACCGTGGTGTGGGCCATGTACGGGGAGACGGGCCGCATGGTCCCCCGCGCCGTGCACCCGCACGGGGAGGACTTCGTCCGGGCCAAGGTCCGCCAACTCGACTGGCTGACCGGCGGCCTGCCCGGCGTCACCTGGAGCATCATGGCCTGCGACGACGGATGCCCGGACCGGCCCCCGAGCGCCGACCTCATGACGGATATCGCGGCGGCCGAGGGCTACCCGAGCACAGGTCACCGCGGCGTGACGGTGCTCAGGCTGGCTGAGATGATCGGGGGTGGCTTCTCGATCAGCCCCGCGTTCGACCAGCTGACCTCGACCGACCAGTCCCGCAAGGGCGGATCGATACTGGCCGCGCTGGCCGCCGCGGTGGGGACCGATCCGGCGCGGGCGAACGCCGCCGGCCGGCATGTGGTCTGCTACACCGACGCGGATCTGTCCGCGAACCTGGCCCAGCTAGGCTCGCTGGCGGCGCCGGTGGTGGCCGGCGACCAGGTGGTCGGCGCGCTCGGCCAGCGTTACGGGATCGAGGGGGCGGTGCTGGTCCGGGCCGACGGGCCAGTTACCGAGCCGCACAGCACCGGCGACAAGCCAGACAAGATCATCATCCTGTTCCGCCATTTCGTCCGGGCCTCGCTCATCCCGCCCCTGGCCCAGGTGCTCGACACCCAGGCCGGCTTCAAGGCCTTCGACGGGGCCGCGCTCGGCCCGGTCATCGGGGAGATGACGTCTTTCAACGAAACCTTCGACGTCGAGCTGCTCATCCGTCTCGCGCAGCGCTACGGACCACAGGCCCTGGCCGTCGAGCCGATCGTCTTCACCGAGGACTTCGCCGCGACGAACTTCCCCTCCGTCGAGCCCGGGCCGCGCCACCTGGCCATGGTCCGCCAGGTCGTGGAACTCTACGACCGGCTCGTCGCACCGGTCGACCCCGTCACCGGCGAGGCGGCCGACCTGCTCACCCTGGTCAGGACGCTCGACCTCGACGACTATGTGACCTTGATCGAGCACCTGCGCGCCGAGGACCGGGACGACCCGACCCTGTTCGACCGCCGCTGGCCCGTGCCGCACCTCCGCGACATCCTCCAGCGACGCGCTGGTCAGCCATAATGGCCAGGTGATCGAGGAGCTAGTCGGCCGGATGGCGGCCCTGCTCGGGCCGCTGCAGGCCGCGGGCGACCCGCGGCGGTACTTCCACGCGACCTACCAGCGCACCACGATCACGGTCGCCGAAGAGCTCAAGCGCGGCGGCTTCGCCGACCCGGAGTGGGTGGAGCGCTGGGACGTCGCGTTCGCTGACCTCTACCTGGATGCCCTCCAAACCTCGCTGGCCGGACGCGAGCCGAGCCGGCCCTGGGCCATCGCGTTCGGCGCCCCGGCCGATCTGCCCGCCCTTCGGCACGTCCTGCTCGGCATGAACGCCCACATCAACTACGACCTGCCGCAGGCGCTGGTCGCGGTGATCAGCGACGAGCAGTTCGACGACCCGGCCCTCCTGGAACGCCGGGAGGCTGATCACCAGGCCATCGACGCCGTGCTCGCCTCCCGGGTCGCCGCCGAGGACGATGAGCTGACCGTGATCTCCGGGCCGGGCAGCCTGCTGGACCGGCTACTGAGGCCGTTTAACCGGCTCGGCACCCAGCGTTTCCTGCGCGAGGCGCGGGAGAAGGTATGGGCCAACGCCATCGCGCTGAGCCATGCCCGCCGAGAGGGTCCGGACGCATACGCAAAAGTCCTGGCCCAGCTGGAAGAGTTGAGCGCCGTCAAGGTGACGGCCCTGATGGCACCCGGCCCGGTGCTGCTGAAGCTGGCCGCCACCGGCTTCGGCGTCCGGCTAGCGAACCAAGAGCTCACAGCAGGCTGACGGCGGTATCGACCGCCGCGGCCACGTCGTCGTCGGCCGGGTACAGCAGTGACCGCCCGGCGACCAGGCCCTTGACGTTCGGCAGCCGCAGCGCCTTGCGCCAGCCCGCGTAGGCGGACTCCGGGTCGTCCGCCACCTCGCCGCCCAGCAGCAGGGCCGGCAGCGTGGCCGCGGCCATGACCCGCTCCATGTCCGGCACCACCGGGACCTTCAGCCAGGTGTACGCCGACGTGGTGCCCAGGCCCGAGGCGACCGCGATGGCCCGCATCATCGCCTCGGGGGACAGGTCGTTGCGGACCCGCCCGTCGACCCGGTGCGAGATGAACGGCTCGATCATCGCGATCAGGCGCCGCGAGGCCAGGTCCGAGACCGCGTGGGCGCAGGCGTGCAGGGTGGCCGCGGTCGCCGCGTCATCGGGGTCGATGCGCAGCAGCATCTTGCCGCCGTCGAACCCCGCCCGCGCGATCGATGCCGCGTCGTAGCCAGTGAACCGGTCGTCCATCTCGAAAACCGTGTCGGCCAAACCGCCCCGGTTCATCGAGCCGATCACGACCTTGCCGTCCAGCGCGCCGAGCAGCAGCAGGTCCTCCAGCACGTCCGCGGATCCGAGCACGCCGTCGACGCCGGGCCGGGCCAGCGCCACGCAGAGCCGCTCGAGCAGGCCGGCGCGATCGGCCATGGCCGTCATCAGCCGTCCGGCCCGGAGCGTCCCGCGCGCCGGGTGGTCGGCGGCGATGAGCACCAGCGTGCCGCCGGGACTGAGGAAGGACGGGACCCGCGGTCGTCGGGCGGCCGTCTCCGCCACGAGCTCGGGCCGCCGGGCGCGGGTTTCTATGACCTCGGCGAGCCGGTCAGCGAACACCGCTGGCCTCCGGGCGGCTCGCGATCATAGCCGGTCACCTTGCTCCTCTTCGGGCTGCTGGTACCAGCACACCGGATGCTCCACCAGCACAGATGGCTCCTCAGGCTGCCCTTATCGTCAGACCAGGACATGAGATTGTCAATACCTACGAACATATGGCTGTTACGAGGTGACAAAGTCGGTACGAGCCAACCGTCATGCCGACAGCATGTAAGGAGGTCAGGACAATATGCACTGAACGGAGACCTACCTATACTGCTGGTATCGACATGGCTCCCCAGCGAGCCTGCATGCTGGGAGGCGCCATGACCGAGCGGCCACTCGACCGCAACAGCCCCATTCCGCTGTACTTCCAGATCGCCGAGAACCTCAAGCAGGCCATCGAGGACGGGACGCTCAAGCCCGGGCAACGGCTGGACAACGAACTAGACCTGACCGAACGCCTCGGCGTGAGCCGTCCCACCGTCCGGCAGGCGGTGCAGCGCCTCGTCGAGCAGGGCCTGGTGGTCCGCCGCCGCGGCCTGGGCACGGTCGTGCTGGCTCCGCGCATCCTCCGGTCGGTGGCGTTGACCAGCCTCTACGACGACCTGTCGGCCAGTGACCGGCATCCGGCCACCACCGTCCTGGCCGCCCGCGAGATCCAGGCCGACGACGAGCTCGCCTCGGTCCTGGCGCTACCGGCCGGGGCCGCGGTGCTCTCCGTGGAGCGGCTGCGGTTGGCCGACGGGACCCCGCTCGCGGTCATGCACAACTACCTGCCCGCCGGGCTGGTCATGGGCCGCACGGAAGAGGTCCTGGGGAAGACCGGCCTGTACGACCTGCTGCGCAGCCAGGGTGTGGCCCTGCACGCCGGCGAGCAGGTGATCGGCGCCCGGCACGCCACCGCGCACGAGGCCAGGCTGCTGCAAGCCCCCCGGACCGCCACCGTCCTGACCATGACCCGGACGACGTTCGACGCCGCGGGCCGGCCGGTGGAGCACGGTAGTCACGCCTACCTCGCCGACCGGTACTCCTTCAAGATGACCCTGATCGCCCATTGAAAACCTTTTTATGCCGAACGGCCACACTGCTTGCGCCCCTTACAGGTATGGCCGCTGCCGCTCCTTGGCCTTCTCGTAGCTGGCCCGGGCGTCCCGGGTGCTGGCCAGCGCCGCCACCTCGGCCACCGGCACGTCCCACCACGCGTCGCTGGACGGCGCGCCCGCCGTCGGGTCGGTCTCGATGTACACCAGCGTCGTGCGGTCCGCGGCCCGCGCCTTGACCAGCGCCTGACGGAACTCCTCGATCGTCCGGGTGCGCAGCACGTACACGCCGAGGCTGGCGGCGTTGGCGGCTAGGTCGACGGGCAGGAACCCGCCGTCGAGCCGCCCGTCGGGGCTGCGGTACCGGTAGCTGGTGCCGAACCGCTGCGAGCCGACCGACTCCGACAGGTTCCCGATCGAGGCGAACCCGTGGTTGTCCACGCAGACCACGACGAGCTTGACCCCCTCCTGCACGGCGGTGACCAGCTCGGTGGCCATCATCAGGTACGAGCCGTCGCCGACCATGACGAACACCTCGCGGTCCGGAGCGGCCAGCTTGGCCCCGAGCCCGCCCGCGATCTCGTACCCCATGCACGAGTAGCCGTACTCGACGTGGTAGCCGCCCGGATCGCGGGTGCGCCACAGCTTGTGCAGGTCCCCGGGCATCGATCCCGCCGCGCACAGCACGACGTCCCGCTCGCCGGAGACCTCATTGACCACCCCGATGACCTCGGCCTGCGCGGGCCGAGGCTGGTGCCGGGTGGTGTAGGCGGCCTGCACCGTCGCCTGCCAGCCGGCCGCGAGCTCGGCGGCCCCGGTCCGGTAAGCGGAATCCGTCTTCCACGCGCCCAGGGCCATGGCCAGGGCGTCGAGCGCGGCCCGGGCGTCGGCCACCACGGCCACCCCGGACTGCTTGGCCGCGTCGAATGACGCCACGTTGACGTTGACGAACCGCACTCCCGGCTCGGCGAACACGGTACGGGAGGCGGTGGTGAAGTCGCTCCACCTGGTACCGATACCGATCACCACGTCGGCGCGGGCGGCCAGCTCGTTGGCCGCGGTGGTCCCGGTGGCGCCGATCGCGCCCGCGCAGAGCGCGTCGTCGGATCGCATCGTGCCCTTGCCCGCCTGGGTCTGGCCGACCGGGATGCCGAACGTCTCGGCGAACTCGTGCAGCGCGTGGGTGGCCTCGGAGTACAGGACCCCGCCGCCGGCCACGATGAGCGGCCGCTTCGCGGACCGGATCACCTCGGCGGCTCGAGTCACGGCCGCCGGGTCCGGCGGCGTGCGCGGGATGTGCCAGACCCGCTCGCGGAACAGCTCGGCGGGCCAGTCGTACGCCTCCGCCTGAACGTCCTGCGGCAGCGCCAGCGTCACCGCCCCGGTCTCGGCCGGGTCGGTCAGCACCCGCATAGCGGCCAGCAGCGCCGACGGCAGTTGCTCCGGCCGCCAGACGCGGTCGAAGAACCGGGACACCGGCCGGAACGCGTCGTTGACGCTGATGTCCTGGCCGGACGGGTCCTCGAGCTGCTGCAGAACCGGGTCGGCGACCCGGGTGGCGAACACGTCTGAAGGCAGCAGCAGCACCGGCAGCCGGTTGATCGTGGCCAGCGCCGCCCCGGTCACCATGTTCGTCGCGCCAGGCCCGATCGAGGAGGTGCAGGCCAGCGTGGACATCCGGTTCCGGGTCCGGGCGAACGCCACGGCGGCGTGCACCATGGCCTGCTCGTTGCGCCCCTGCAGGTAGCGCAGCCCGCCGCCCTCGGATCCCGGCGCAAGCTCGGCCTCCAGCAGGCCCTGGCCCAGCCCCGCCACGTTGCCGTGCCCGAAGATGCCGAAGCACCCCTCGATGAGCCGGTGCCGGGCACCGTCGCGCTCGCTGTACTGCGCGGCCAGGAACCGGACCACCGCCTGGCCCACCGTCAGCCGGATCGTCGTCATGGGGCGGTCCAGGCGGCCACCCGGGGATCGACCTGCTCGTCCTTCCACTGCTCGCGTACCCACGAGTGCGCCGGATCGTCGCAGATCAGCCACTCCCGCTTACCGGGCCCGGCCATCACGTTCAGGTAGTAAAGGTCGTAGCCAGGCACCGCCATCGACGGGCCGTGCCAGCCGTGCGGGACGACCACCACGTCTCCGGTGCGCACCTCGGCCAGGACGTCGGCCGGGCGGTCCGCCGTGCCGTAGACGCGCTGGTAGGCCAGGCCCGGCTGCCCGTTCGGCCCGTCGGCCACCTCGAAGTAGTAGATCTCCTCCAGGACCGATTCGCCCGGCCGGTCGGTGTCGTGCTTGTGCGGCGGGAACGACGACCAGTTCCCGGCCGGGGTGAACACCTCGACGGCGATCAGCCGATCGGCTTCCAGTACGTCCGGGGTCCCGAAGTTGTTGACCCGCCGCGAGCAGTTCCCAGCCCCGCGCAGCTCCACTTTGACTTCGTCCCTTTTTACGTGCCGGAACGGAAGCCCCTCCGCCGAAGACCGCGCGGTGGCCAGCGCGAACCGGCCGCCGTTCCCGGCGTTGATTTGGTAGGCCGTATCACGGGGGACGTAGGCGCAGTCGGTGACCTCGGAGAACGGGTCATCGCGGCCGGCCAGATCAGCGCCCCCGGCGTCGGTGTCTACGCTGCACGATCCCGCCAGGGGCAGCACGATCATCTCGTCGCCGCCGGTATTCCCGAGATACGTGTCTGCCCTGGCCAGGTTCAGCACGCGGAGGCCGCTATACCCCCAGTGCGCCGCCTGGGGCGTGATGCGCACGATCTCCCGCCCGTCAGCCGTGCTCCCGGCCGGGAAGTGCCAGTTGAAACCCTCATCCAGGATGCTCATGGCCGAAACCGTAACATCGCGGGCCGTCGCGCATCCTCACGCATCGGACGTCCGCAGGAAGTCCTCGACCTCTTCCGTGGTGGGCATGGCCGAGGAGCACTCCAGCCTGGTGGTGACGATCGCCCCGGCCGCGTTCGCGAAGCGGATGACTCGCTCCAGCGGCCAGCCGGCCAGCAGCCCGTGGCACAGCGCGCCGCCGAACCCGTCGCCGGCGCCGATCCCGTTGACCACCTCGACCCGGATCGGTGGCACCTCAACCTCGTCGTCCTTGGTCCGCGCGTAGACCCCGTCCGGGCCCTGCTTGACCACCGCGAGCTCCACGCCCGCCGCGAGCAGCGCCTCGGCCGCGGCCCGAGCGTCCCGCGTGCCCACCGCGGTGTCCACCTCGTCCAGGTTGCCGACGGCCACCGTGACGTGGGGCAGCGCGGCCTGGACCTGCTCGCGGGCCTCCTCCCGCGAGCCCCAGAACACCGCCCGGTAGTCCAGGTCCAGCACGGTCAGCGGCGCCCGGCCGCGAGCCTGCCAGGCCGCGTGATGCGCGGCGCGGCTGGGCTCGGCGCACAGCCCGGTCACCGTGGCCCAGAACAGGCGCGCCGCGCGGACCTCGGCCACCGGGATCTCGTCGGACTTGATCTCCAGGTCCGGCGCCTTGGGGTACCGGTAGAACCAGATCGGGAAGTCGTCGGGCGGGAAGATCTCGCAGAACGTCACCGGGGTGGGCAGCTCCGGCACGGCGGTGACGAAGACGTCGTCCACGCCGAAGCCGCGCAGGGCCCGGTGCACGTACCGGCCGAACGGATCCGCGCCGGTCCGCGTGATGACCGCTGAGGTGCGCTCGTGCCGGGCCGCGGCCACCGCGACGTTCGTCGCGCTGCCCCCCAGGAACTTCCCGAACGTCTCGACATCCTCCAGCCCGACCCCGGCCTGCAGCGGGTAGATATCCACCCCGACCCGGCCCATGGTAAGGACGTCGTAGCTCACCGCTGGCCGCCGACCTGGCGTACCGCGGCCACCGGCACCGGCTGCTGGCGGTGCCGGGACAGCTCGCACGCTTCGGCCACGTAGAACGCCTCCAGGGCGTCCTCCAGCGTGCAAGGGCTGGCCGCCTGCCCGGCGGCGACCCCGAGGAACGCAGCCAGTTCGGCGACGTACGCGTCCCCGAACCGCCCCGCGAAGTCGCGGTGGGCCGGGCCGGCCGGGAAGCCCTGGAACGCTGATCCGGGCTCGGCCGAGCGCAGCGCCATCCGATCGTCCAGCCCGGCGCAGACGCTGCCCGCCGAGCCGAGCACCTCCAGCCGGACGTCACACCCCGCGTCGTTGTACCGGCCGCAGGACACCACGGCCAGGGTGCCGTCGTCCAGGGTGAGCGTGGCACTGGCCGTGTCGACGTCGCCCGCCGCCCGGAAGAACTCCTCACCCCGGTTGGCGCCCGTCGCGTAGACCTGAACCACCTCACGGCCGGACACCCAGCGGATCGCGTCGAAGTCATGCAACGCGCAGTCGCGGAAGATCCCGCCCGACCCCGAGATGTACCCGGCCGACGGGGGCGCCGCGTCGAACGTCGTCGCCCTGATCGTGTGCAGCCAGCCCAGCGACCCCGACTGCGCCGCCTCCCGGGCGGCCCGGAAGCCGACGTCGAACCGCCGCTGGAACCCGATCTGCACCGGGACCGCGCACCCGCTGGTCGACTTGATCACGTCCAGCGTGCCCGCCACGTCGAGGGCGACCGGTTTCTCGCAGAAGACCGGCACCCCGGCCTGGACGCTGCGCTTGATGAGCTCCGGATGCGCACTCGTCGCCGCCGCGATGACCAGCGCGTCTATCCCCGCGCCGAGCAACTCCGCGACCGACCCGGCGGCCTGCGCCCCGAGTTCCCCGGCTACCTGCCGCGCCCGGTCAATGTCAGCGTCGCTGATAATCAGCGCGTCAACTCCCGGCAGTCCGCGCAGCGTCCTGGCGTGGAACACGCCGATCCGCCCTACCCCGATGAGTCCGATACGCATGACGTTTCCCCTGCGAGGCCCGGTGATCCGGTGATCATAGCCTGAGGCTACCCGCCGCTTTCCCGGCGCCGCCGCAGGTGGCGGTACGCTGCTCGTGGCCTTGATAAACGCGTCGTCCGGGAGCCGCAAGCTCATGCTGAGCCAGCACGTCATCGATTCCCTGTTCCCGCCGGANNGTCACCCGGTTCTCGCCCAGCCCGACCGGCTTCTTGCACATCGGCGGCGTGTACGTGGCCACCATCGATGTAGATGTCGCGCGGCACTCCGGCGGCCGTTACCTGGTCCGCCTGGAGGACACCGACCAGGCCCGGGTCACCGAGGGCGCGGCCGAGCAGTTCGCCGAGGCGTTCGCCTACTTCTCCATCGGCCCTGACGAAGACGATCAGACCGGTCACTACGGACCGTACGAACAGTCCGGGCGGGCGGACACCTACCTGACCTTCGTCCGCGAATTGCTCCGCCAGGGGAAGGCGTATCCGTGCTTCGCGACCAAGCAGGACCTGGAGGAGATCACTGCCCGGCAGCGGGCTGCGGGCGCCCTGCCCGGCTACTACGGTAAGTGGGCCATCTGGCGCGACGCCCCGCAGGAGCAGGTGGCCGAGCGGCTGGCCGCCGGGGATCCCTATGTGGTCCGGTTCCGTTCCCCGGCCGCCGCCGGGGCCAGGGTGAGCTTCACCGATGTGATCCGCGGCGAGCTGACCCTGGACGACAACCGCAACGACGCGGTGATCCTCAAGAGCAGCGACACCGAGCCGAGGCTGCCGACCTACCATTTCGCGCACGCGGTCGATGACCACCTGATGCGGGTCACCCTGGTCATCCGGGGCGAGGAGTGGATCTCCTCGGTGCCGCTGCACCTGCAGCTGTTCGACGCGCTCGGCTTCCCGCGCGTGCGGTATGCGCACGTCGCACTGCTGATGAAGCAGGACGGCGGAAGCCGCCGCAAGCTGTCCAAGCGGAAGGATCCAGAAGCCAGCGTCACCTTCTACATCGAGCAGGGCTTCCCGGCCCCCGCCGTGCAGTACTACCTGCGCGGCCTGGCCAACGGCCGGCTCGCTGAGATGCCGCTGGACCAGGCGCTGGCCGAGCCGATCAGGCTGTCCGAGATGGGCGTAGCCGGCCCGCTGGTCGACATGGTCAAGCTCGACGACATCTGCGCCGACTACATCGCCACCTTGTCCGGAGAGCAGATCCTCGCCGAGGTCATCATCTGGGCGCGCCGCTACGATCCCGACCTCGTGCCGATCCTGGAAGCCAACCGGGACCTAGCCCTGCGTGCCCTGGCCATCGAGCGCGACGGCACCGACAATCCCCGCAAGGACCTGCGCAAGTGGGCCGACTTCCGGGCCGTCTACGGGTACTTCTTCAACGAGATATTCGACCTCGTAACCGATCCGGAAGATCCCCGGTTCGGCGGCCTGGAGCCCGATCTGGTCCGCGCCGTCGCCGACGCCTTCGCCCGCAACTACACCCCGCCGGGGGAGGACCCCCAGGCCTGGTTCGGCCAGATCCGCCAGCTCGCCGCCGACCTCGGGTTCGCGCCGAATCAGAAGGCCTACAAGAAGGATCCGGAGGCCTACCCCGGCTCGATCCGCGAGGCTTCTCAGATCATCCGGATCCTGCTCACCGGGTCGGGGCAAAGTCCCGACTTGCCCCAANNCGTACCGTTTCGTGAGGTACCGCAACCGGACCCAGGCGCTCGGCTGGGCGCTGGCCGTCGTCGCCGTGCTCCTGCTCATCGCGGCCGTGGTTTTGCTCGGGCTGAACGCCGTCCAGGTCGACACCACCCGGATCTTGTTGAGCGCGATCCTGGACCTCGCGGTCCTGGCCTACGCAGGCTCCGGGCGCCTGATCACCAGCCGCCGACCGGGTAACGCCGTCGGCTGGCTGCTGGGCCTGATCGGCGTGTCGATCGCGACCTCCACGTTCGCAGAGCAGTACACGGTGTACGGACTGGCCACGGCGCGCGGCTCGGTGCCCGCGGCCCGGCAGGTCGGGACCCTGGCCGGGGCGGCTGCCGTGCTTACGGTGATCCTGTTGTTGTTCCTCATCCTGCTGTTCCCGGACGGCCGGTTGCCGTCGCGCCGCTGGCGCCCGGTGGCGTGGGCGCTGTTCCTGGTCACGGCGGGCTGGGTGACGCAGAACCTGCAGGCCGGCACGAGAGTCAGCGGCGGGCTCACCAACGCCTTCGACGCGGCGAACGTCAGCTACCCGAATCCGCTCGGGTTCCTCCCGCGCAACGGGTGGTACGGCGACCTACTGAAGCTCATCTTGGTGCTCGGGCTCGTGACCGGAGTGCTGGTCATTGCCTCGGTGTTCGTGCGGCGCCGCCGAGCAGGGACCGAGCTGCGAAAGCAGCTGGCCTGGCTGGGTTACGTCGCCGCCCTGACCGCCCTGTGGGGGGCACTGCTCGCCGTCGGCGGCCTGGTCGTTCCGGGCCCCGCGAACAGCTGGCTCGGCACCTTGCTGTGGAGCCTCATGGAGCTCACCCCGGTGGCGGGCATCCCGGTTGCGTGCGCGGTGGCGGTGCTGAGGTACCGGCTGTACGAGATCGACAAGATCATCAGCCGGACCCTGGCCTACGCCATCGTGACCGGCCTGCTGGTCGGTGTGTACGCCGGGCTGGTCCTGCTGGCGACCCGGGTACTGCCGGTCGACGGCTCGGTGGCGGTAGCCGCCTCCACCCTGGCCGCCGCCGCGTTGTTCGCTCCGCTGCGATCCCGGGTGCAGCGGCTGGTCGACCGCCGGTTCAACCGGACCCGCTACGACGCCGACCAGACCCTGACCGCCTTCGCGGCCCGCCTCAAGGACGCCGTAGACCAGGACGCGGTCCGCGCCGACCTGCTCCGCGTAGTCCAGCGCTCCCTAGAGCCCACCCACGCCGCAGTCTGGCTCAAGCCGATCCGCTGAGCAGACCTGATCGCCGGGTCCGGCGTCCGCGTCTTGGGGCGTATCAATGACCGGAACCGGGTCGAGGCCTATTTTCTCGGCGATCCGAGACAGCAACACGTCCTGCGCCGCTAAGTGGCCTTGCACCTCAGCCACCTCGTGCAGCGTCGCGCTCGCGTCGTGAAAGGAGGGATCGCATGTGCTGCCGCGGCCGCGATGCCCGTGCATGCCGTCGTCCCGCAGGCCCCGATAGTGCGTCAGGGTCCCATTACCGCGGAGGATCCGGCTTTTGCGGAGGATCCGGGCAGCTGGGGTTGCCAAAATACTCCGCATAAGCTATATCCTCCGCGTTAATTTCCAGTGCTTCGAATATACTAGTAAATTGTGGGACGGGTGAGGTGCCTGCGCCGGGGGTGAGCCGCCCGGGCTGGCCAGCGGGTCTGCCCCGCGTCGGCCCGGGGCCGCGCACCCGGGCGGCGTACCCAGACCCTGGCCTCAGCACGGCAGGCCGGCGGGCACAACAGCAGCGGGAGCTCAGACGGGCCGGTCGATGGCGTACCAGGCGACCCGGGCGGTCCGGAATGCGATCTCGCCCTGGAACGTCAGGCCGCACTTCTCCATGACCCGTCGGGAGGCCAGGTGCTCGACCGCGGTCGCGCTGATGATCCGAGGCAGCGGCGTTCGGGCCCAGCCGAAGCGGATCGCCTCCCGGGCGCCCTCGGTGGCCAGGCCGCGGCCCCAGAACTCGGGCGCTAGCTCGTAGCCGACCTCCCACTTGTCGGGCCCGGGCCAGTCGGCGAGCTGGTTCAGCCCGATCCGTCCGACCCAGCGCCCCGTCTCCTTCTCGACGGCCGCCCACGGGCCGTACCCGTGTTCCTCCCACATGGCCCGTGAGCGCTGCGAGATGGACCTGATCGTCTCGAGGGGGAGCGCCGCGCCGCCGCTGATGAACCGCATCGCCTCGGGTTCTTGCAGGACCCGGGCGAACTCCTCGAAGTGGGACTCACCCCACGGCTCGAGCAGCAGTCGCTCGGTCTCAGCGTGGCCGGTCATATTAGGAGCCGCCCCCGCCGGTCACCTCATCGGCGCCCCGGGTATTGATCACCCGCTCCGGCGAGATCCCGAACTTCTCGACTCGCACCGTCCCGTTACCGAGCCAGTCGAGCTGGCCCGGCGCGTGCGCGTCGGTGTCGATCGCGAACCGGCAGCCGGCCTCGGCGGCCAGCTCCAGCAGCCGGTCCGGCGGATCCATCCGCTCCGGCCGGCAGTTGATCTCCACCGCGACGCCGTGCTCCTGGCACGCGCCGAACACCGCCGCCGGATCGAACACCGACTCCGGCCGCCGGCCGCGCCCGCCGCCCAGCAGCCGGCCGGTGCAGTGCCCGAGCACGTCCACGTGCGGGTTGCGGATCGCGGCCACCATCCGCTTGGTCATCGGCCCGGCGGGCATCCGCAGCTGGGAGTGGACGCTGGCCACCACCACGTCGAGCCGGGCCAGCAGGTCCTCGCGCTGGTCGAGCGCGCCGTCATCCAGGATGTCGACCTCGATCCCGGTCAGGATCCGGAACGGCGCCAGCTCGGCGTTCAGCGCCTCGATCAGCTCGAGCTGAGCCTCCAGCCGAGCAGCCGACAGCCCGTTGGCCACCGTCAGCCGCGGCGAGTGATCGGTCAGCGCGATCCACTCGTGCCCGAGCACCCGGGCCGCCTCGGCCATCTCGAGCGGCGGACTCCCTCCGTCCGACCAGT
Organism: Actinomycetota bacterium; assembly: GCA_003140115.1. The sequence continues at coordinate 16,191 of PLIQ01000414.1, forward strand.
CCGAGTGGGTGTGGCAGTCGCCGCGCAGCGCTGCCCGCATGCCGTCCGGGGAAGACGGCGGCTGTTCGCCGAGCAGCCGGGTCAGGTAGCCGGGCTGCTGGCCGGCCGCGGCCTCCGCGATGACCTGGGCGGTGGTCGCGCCGATCCCCGGCAGCGCCTCCAGCGTGCCTGCCTTCAGCCGTCGGTCGAGCTCGCCCGGCGCCAGGTCGTCGACCACCTGCGCGGCCCGCCGGAAGGCCCGGACCCGGTAGGTCGGCGCCCCGCCCCGCTCCAGCTCGAACGCGATCTGCCGCAACGCCTGCCCAGGGTCCACTGATGATCTCTACCCCGGTCGTTCGCCGGGCACCCCCGCCGGGTCGGGCACAATTGAGCCTGTGCAGGTCGCGATGCTCGGGCCGNNCTGTGGCCGGAGGAGATGCCGGCCGCCGCGGCCAACGCGCTGCAGGCCCTGGTGTCCCGGCTGCGCCGCGCCCTGCCTGAACCGGTGATCGAGTCCCGGCCGTCCGGGTACCAGCTCAAGATCGACCCGCGTTGCACCGACATTGTCCGGTTCGAGAACCTGGCCGCGGCCGGCCGGGCGCAGTTGCGCGACGACCCGGCGATGGCCGGCCAGACCCTCCGCCAGGCGCTCGCCCTGTGGCGCGGCCCGGCCCTGACCGACGTGGCCGAGACCGACTTCGGCCAGGCCGCGATCGCCCGGCTCGATGAGCTGCGACTGACCGCCATCGAGCACCGCATCGACGCCGACCTGCGCACCGGGAACACCTCCTCGCTGGTGGCCGAGCTCGAGGGCCTGGTGGTCGCCTACCCGATGCGCGAGCCGCTGGCCGCCCGGCTGATGCGCGCCCTGCACGCCGCCGACCGCCGCGGCGCCGCCCTGGAGGTCTACGAGCAGACCAGGAAACGCCTGGTCAGCCAGCTCGGCGTCGAGCCCTCCGCCGAACTGGCCGCGCTGCACCTGGACATCCTCCGGGACGATCCGCCCGGCGAGCCCGGTGCCACAAACCCGGCCCCGGCCAGCTTCACCAACCGCGTCCACACCAACCTGCGCGCCGAGCTCACCAGCTTCGTCGGCCGCGACACCGAACTCCGCCACGTCGCCGAACTCCTCGGCGCGCACCGCCTGATCACC
>PLIQ01000412.1 GCA_003140115.1 Actinomycetota bacterium
ACGTCGCGACGGCTCTCCGGCCCCTGGTTCTGCGCGGAAGTCTTCGCAGGTCAGGCCCCTTTAGCAAGTCCTAGAAGCTGCCAGTGCCGGTGAGAGCCGTTTTCTGGGAGCCAAGGTGGGAGCCAGGAGATGATCTGCGGGGCCCGGCCGAGGCCATCTTGCATGCGTCTGGCTGCCCAGCGCACCAGCCTCTGCGTTACACGAAGTGACTCACGCAGCGGACAGCAGGGTCGCCGGCAAACGGACAGAACTGCCGATTCGGCGTGCGCTGGCGTCATCTTCTCGCCGGGGGACAGCGATGCAGATCAGGTGATGTAGCGGCTTTACTCCGACGCCAGCCACGGTCGCATGTGCGCCCGCACAACGGGTGCCATTGCGAGGCTGCTGCCGGACATAATGGATGGATGACACCGGTCAGGCCCTATGTGACGCGGCCGCTCAGTCCTGACACCTGGGACGACTTTGCCCGCCTGGTGGAGGCTAACAACGGGGTCTGGGGCGGCTGCTGGTGCATGGGTTTCCACCCAGAGGGCGTCGGCAAGGGCCATACCGTTTCCGGGAACCGGCTGGCAAAGCAAGCCCACGTCCGCAACGGAACGGTGCACCAGATTCTCGTTTACGACGGCGATGAATGCGCCGGCTGGTGCCAGTACGGGCCGCCCGTCGAGCTACCGAACATCAACAACCCGAAAACCTATGCCAAGGACCTGGGCGAGATGCCCGACTGGCGGATCGGTTGCATCTTCACCGGAAGCGGGCACCGGCGCAGCGGGGTCGCGCGGGCGGCTCTCGGCGCCGCGCTGGCCGCCATCCACGATGCTGGAGGCGGGCTCGTCGAAGCCTACCCCGAGCAAGCCGAGGGGCGCCCCCCGCAACGCGGCGCCTATTTCCATACCGGCCCGGCCGACCTGTTCGAGGAGTTCGGCTTCGAGCGGGACCGGAAGATAGCGAAGTGGCGGTGGGTGATGCGGCTGCGAATCCGGTCTTGACCGAGTCCTGCCGATCCGTTGCGCAGTGGGTGACAGCCTCGGAAGGCCTCACACGGCTGTGAACAGATCTTCTCCTCTTGCGCACTCACCTTCGACCAGCTGCAATTGCCGAGCGTGATCGAAACGCTGGCCCGCGATACGGCTCACGGCGTGCCGCAGATGTCGAGTTCGTGACCTTGCCGATGATCCATTTGCGATTGGACGGCGGCGGCCGACGATAACAGAATGTAATGAACAACCTGCGACCTGTCAGTTGCAATTCGTACATAACTGCCGACTCTGTCCTCCGGCGCGGCCGTGAACATATATGGCGCTGAGCGCACAGATCAAGGGTTCCGGCGCGACCGTACACACCTCACGATCGGCGGATTATGAGTCCAGCCCGCCAGCAGCGTTCTTCAGTGCGGCTGACCTGGCCGGAAGCGACCTGATGCGATGATGGTTGCCGTGATTTGAGGTACGCATCTGGCAGTATCAACCTCGATGCCGGGGCCGAGCGCTGATCGTCAGCGTTGCAGGTGGCGGGAAATCTCCGGGCGGTAGCCGACGTCGAGGACGTGACAATGCTGCCGTTCTCGGCGATCCGGTTGACGACGCGGTAGGTGCCGTGCCGGGCGCCGTGACGGCCAGCGAGCGGCCCGGGCAGCGTTGCCGACCTGGTGAGGATTGACCGCGAGCGCGGCATCGCAGAACTCCGGCACGGCGGGAACGGCTTCTGGCAGCCCGCTGCGCGGCGGACAAGCATGGATCGACACCGGACTTCGGTACTGCCTCACGGCGGTGTGCGCGGGGAGTGCCGGAGTGCGCGCCGCCCTGTGCGCGGGGGTGACTCACTTCGGTGCGCCCGAAGGTCAGTGTGGCAGCGTGGTGGCGCCGTTCCTTGTCCCTGCTCTGGGGCCGATGGCGACCGGGCGGCGCAGCATCCTGCTCCACGCCTGCGGACGATCAGCTACTGGTACGGCGACGCCTGCAGGGTGAAAAGCTCCGCGTACGTGCCTCTCAGGGCCAGCAACTCCGAATGCGTCCCCGACTCCACCACCGACCCTTCACGCAACACGTAAATCCGGTCGGCCGAACGCACCGTAGAGAACCGGTGCGAGATCAGCAGCACCGAACGCCCGGCGAACAGCTCCCGGATCCGCGTGAACAGCTCGTGCTCGGCCTTCGCGTCCAGCGCCGCCGTCGGCTCATCCAGGATCACCACCGGCGCGTCCCGGAAGAACGCCCGCGCCAGCGCCACCCGCTGCCACTGGCCGGTCGACAGGTCCGTTCCGTCGATGAACGCCGGTCCCAGCAGCGTCTCGTACCCCTCAGGCAACGCGGAAATGTCCGCGTCCGCCCCCGCCTGCTCCGCGGCTCGCACGATCCCGGCCGTATCGGAAGCGCGCTCATGCCTCCCCAGCGCGATGTTGTCCCGCGCTGACAGGTCGTACTGCATGAAGTCCTGGAATACGATCGCCGTCCGCCCAAGCAACTCCCGGCGATCCACGTCCCGCGTGTCCCGTCCGTCCCAGCACACCCGCCCCTCGCTCGGCAGGTACAGCCCGGCCAGCACCTTGGCCAGTGTGGTCTTGCCCGACCCGTTCGGCCCCACCAGCGCGACGATCTCGCCCGGCTCGACCCGGAGGGACACGTCCCGCAGCGCGACCCGGCCGGACCCCGGGTAACTGAACGTAACTCCCTCCGCACTTATTGGTCCGAACGGGCCGTCCTCACCCACTGCCGCCGCCGGCTCGCCCGAGCCAGCCAACGTCGGCGAACCCTCGGTGAACGCGAGGAAGTCATCGACGAACATCGCCGATTCCTGGAGCATCCCGGCGCTCAGCGCGGCGAACGACAGCCGCTGCCCCAGCAGCATGAGCGCCCCCGCTCCCGCGCCGGCCGCTGCCAGCGCCAGGCGGCCCGAGAAGGCCAGCCACATGATGGTGGCGATCGCCGCGGCGATCGTGGCCGCGCTGACCAGGTCGGCGATCGCCGCTCCGCGCAGCTGCCCGGACGAGATGCGCCGCAGCTCGGCGATCCGCTCGTCGGCCAGCCGATCATGCCGGGCCCGCAGGAAGTCGGCCAGGCCGTACGCCCGGACCTCCTTCGCCGGGCCACGCCCGGTTAGCAGGCTGGCCAGGTAGCTGCGCTCGCGGTCGCGCGGGGTATTGATGGCGCCGAATACGTAGAACGCGCGCCCCCGGCGACCGCTGGCCAGCCAGCCGGGAACCATCGCCACCAGCGCCAAAGGGACCAGCAGCGGCGCCACCGCGAACAGCGCGGCCGCCGCGCCGATCGTCCCGGTCACCGAACGCCCGAGCCCCTGCAGCCCGAACACCATCTGCGGCGCGTGCATCGTCCCGGCCTGCGCTCGCGCCACCTGGTCGTGGAAGTCTGGCTCGTCGAATGCGGCCAGCTCGACCGCGCATGTCACGTCGAGGATCCGGCCTTGCGCGTACTGCGAGGTGAGCTCGGCCAGCAGTCGCTGCTGCTCGCGCTGCACCGCCGCGACCACGCCGAGCACCGCGGTGATGACCCCGAGCAGCGCCGCGCTCGGCCACACGCTGTTCCATCCGCCGCCCGATCCTGACGACCCCCCGCTGCCCACCGCGCCCCCGGTCAGCAAGAACGCCTGCAGCACCTGCCGTCCCACCACCACCTCGGCCGCCACCCCCACCCCTGACAGCAGCTCGAGCACCCCCAGCGTGATCAGCTCCCGCCGACCCGCCCGCCAGCAGATCCCGACCCCCGCCGCCGCCAGCCGCGGAATCTCCCGCGCCGACCGCCGCTTGCCGCGCGAATTGAGCTCATAGATCGTCGGCCCGGCCCGCTTNNTACCGTGTCAGTTGATAGCGTAGAATGCGTACGCTATCAAGATAGCGTTGATATCTACACGAGAGAAGCTTATGCCTGATAACGAGGCGTTCCACGCCTCTTTCCCCTCAGGGCCGCCGTTGCCGCCGGGCCAGAATGTCTTCTGGTCCGCCGAGAGCGAGAGCGGCGGGGGCCGGGATTACGAGGACATCATGCTGCGCCGGGTCCCGGCCGCCGTCGCGCACCGCTTTCGCGGCGCCGCGGGGGCTCGCCGGTTCACCCACGCCCAGTTCCTGACCGCGCTGGTCAGCCTGCACGAGGCCATGCGCAAGCGCGCCGACGACGGGGACGCCGAGATGGCCGCGGCGCTGGACCAGCTGGGCCTGGGCACGGTTTCCATCTGATGTTCTTCCTTACCTACCTGCGCCGGGAACTGCGGGACCGGATGCGGCAGGCCGTGGTGATCGCGGCGGGCTCGCCGTGGGAGTCGCCCTGGTGATCACCGTGACCGCGCTGTCCTCGGGGATGCGCAGAGCGCAGGGGCAAGGTGCTGGGGTCGCTGTAAGGGGTGGGGACCGACATCACGGTCACCACGGCGACCCGGCCCGCGTCCGGCCTGGGACAGATCACTCCCGAGCCCTACGTCCAGCACTCCGACGTCCTCGGCAGCCCCAGCCAGGGCCCGCTGGAGGCGTCCGCGGCGGCGGCCATCGCCCGGCTGCCCGACGTCGGCGCCACCGCCGGGGGATTGGTGCTGACCGAGATCAAGACGACGATCCCGGCCGACAACATGCCGTCGCCGTCGAGCTTCCAGCCCCCAGCCCAGGTCAGCGTCACCGGCGTGGACCTCGGCCACCCCGGGCTCGGCCCGCTGGCCACGGCGCGGCTGGTCTCCAGCCGGGCCTTCGCGCCGGACCTGTATGAAGGCGACCATCCGGCGGTTCTCCAGTCACCCGAGCGAGAAGGGCTACAAGCCGATGCCAAGCTCCTACCTGCGGAACGGCAGCCGCTGTCGAGCCGCTATTCAGCTGCCTGGCGCGCTCGTTGGCTCCTGCGGCGGGGCGGCACAGAGCGAACGTCATCCGATACCGTCGGCGTTGCAGTGCTGCGCTAGCGGAGCTTGCCGCGGACGTGGGCGGCGGGGCCGAGCGGGCGAGCGCCGCGGTCAGGCGACGACCGCCGCCACCCGGTCCAAGCTGCCCTCCATCTGTTCCTTTGACACCCGCGGGTACAGGCCCAGGGCATTCTGGTCGCGGACGCCGCTCCAGTCGTAGGTGTGGGTGACCTTGGTCCGGCCGTCCCCTGCGGGTTCCAGCTCCCAGGCGTAGATATGGCCGCTCGGGTCGAGCTCGCCGATGATGTGGGCTAGCGCCCCCGGCGGATAAGTGGCCGGCGCCCAGCCGATCCGGCGGCCGGCTTCGTAGGTCACGATCTCGCTGCGCATCTGGTAGTCGCCGATGCCGTCTTGGTTCATGTTCATCACGAACGCCTGGTCGGCGGCGGTGATCGGGGCGTCACCGGAGTCCAGGCCGCGCAGCATGCCGGCGCCGTCGAGTTCGCGGTGGCGGGCCGGGTCGGCTAGCACGGCGAAGATTTGCTCGGGGGGAGCGTCGATGATGCGGCTGACCTGCAGCTGGCGGGTGTCGTCCACAGGGGTCTCCCTCCTCGGCCCGCAGCCGGTGCCGAAACCCAAACGCAAGGAGTCTATTCGAGCGACCTGGCGGCCCGGCAACAACTCGCCGAAACGATGGCGTCATCGCGCTAGAACCTACCTATGCCCTGCGGCCGTGACCTGCTAACGGTGGCCGAGCACGCCCGGCGCAGGTCGCCGTGCACGCGGTGTCCACCCACAATCCTTCACGGCCGCTGAGCCGACCCCACCAGTCGGGTGCGCCGTGAGGGCGCCGGACAACCACTGCGGTAGCGCGCACGCCGCGCGCGCCTCAAGGCGTGCTGGACGTTGCCGGGCGGTGGCTCGATCTTCGCCCCCGAGGCTGCTGAGGCGCCGCGTCCGGCCCGCAACCGCAGCAGTCTTCGCTCGGCCATTCCGCGGAAAACGGCCGACCGCATTTCGGGTAAATTTAGAATCCTGCCTTCGCTGCCTGTTCATGTGCTGCTATTTCACGCTCACATAAATGATACAATAAGANNTATAAAAATGAGCGAGAGCAGGTAATCCCGAAATGGTCATTACGCAGGCCGACCCCGCGCGGTGGATCGTCGGCGCCGGGCAGATCCCGGCCTGGTCGCGGCCGAGATCGCCAGGGGGCCGCAGATTCCCGTGCCGCCCGGCTATTGGGGTGTTGAAGTGATCACCGGGTGCGGGCACCGGATGGCCCGCAGCGGCTTCACCGCCGGTGATGTCGTGGCCGAGGCCGCGCGCCGGAGCTGGACCCTCTGCCAGGAGTGCGGCCGGGAACTGGCCGTCCAGGCCGGCGTGTCCGGAAGGGTCGTCTTCCAGGAGGCACGATGACCGCTAGGACCGCACGTCCCGGTCGGCATCGTGTTCCTGATGGGCGGAACCACCGTCCTCGCAACAGAACCGGACGTTCACCTATGCCATTTCAGCAGGCTGAGTGAACGTTCTTGAAGCTGCGACCGGAGGCTGGCACTGCGCATAGGTTAGGTGCTGGTAGCTCGTTCAGGCTGTGACCGCGTTCTTCGGCCGGTACCGACTCCGCAGGAGCCAATCGGACGTCCATGAACGAGAACCGCGGGCCCGGGCACAAGAAAGGCAAGATTCTTATGGCGGGACGGCTCGACGGCAAGGTCGCCCTGATCACAGGAGCGGCCAGGGGACAGGGCCGTAGCCACGCGGTGCGCCTGGCCCAGGACGGCGCCGACGTGATCGCGGTGGATATCTGCCGCCAGATCGATTCGGTCGCCTACCCGCTGGCGACGCCGGCGGACCTCGCCCGGACCGTATCGGAGGTCGAGGCTCTGGGTCGGCGCATTGTTGCCGCCGAGGCCGACGTCCGCGACGCTGCCGCCCTGCGGGCCGCTGTGGCCAGTGGTCTCGCGCGGCTCGGCGCGGTGGATATCGTGGTGGCCAACGCGGGCATCGGGATGATGTCCGAGGACGCCAGCGAAGAGCAGGCGTTCCGCGACCAGGTCGAGGTCAACCTGTTCGGCGTCTGGAACACCGTCCAGGCCGCTGCCCCGGTCATGATCGAGCAGGGCCGAGGCGGCGCGATCGTCCTTACCGGGTCCACGCTCGGCCTGGTCGGCCGCGGGGGCGACGGCCGCGGCGGATCGGACGGGTATTGCGCCAGCAAGCACGCCATCGTTGGCCTGGGGCGTACCTGGGCGCACTGGCTGGCCCCGCACAACATCCGCGTCAACTCCGTGCACCCGGCCGGGGCGAACACGCCGATGGTGATCAACGAGGCGGTGGCCAAGCTGTTCGCCAGCGCTCCGGCCTCCAGCGGCGCCGATGTGGGCAACCTCCTGGACGTCCAGCTCATCGAAGCCGTCGACGTCAGCAACGCGATCGCCTGGCTGGTCTCCGACGAGGCCCGCTACGTCACCGGCGTGGCCCTCCCGGTCGACGCAGGGTACACCGCCAAATAGCCCGGCCTCACCGATCGAGTCAGCAGTCGTGCGATGCGGCCGGGCGCAACCTGCGGTCGGACCGGCCGGGTACGTCGTCACCCGCGAGGTGGCGGCAGCAACGCTCGGGCTGGGCATGTCCGCGGCCGTTGATGCGGTCAACGCGGTACACGAGGTCCGGCCGGGCTGACGGCCGCTCGCGTCCTCGGGCCGGCTCGTCGTCGTCTTCGGGACCGTGCTCGCCGGTGGAGGCCGGGCACCGTCGGCGAGTCGCTGTGCGCCAGCCCGGCGTTGCCGCCCAGATCGTCCCCGGCTGGGACGAGGCCGTGACGAGTGACTACGGGACGGCGCGATCTCGGTAACCGATCCGCAACCGCGGACGGCGGGGGGCGGTCATCATGCGACTCCGGCGACGCCTATCAGAGTGCCTTCGGGGGCTGTGAAGTGACCGATGACGAGGCCGTTCGGTGATGTGGCCGGACCCATGACCCGCGTGCCCCCGAGTTCTTCGGCGCGCTGCAAGGCCAGCTCGACATCCGGGACGCCGACGTAAAAGACAGCGTGGCTCTCGTAACCCTGTCCGCCTCCGACGCCACCGCGGATGCCTGTGCCGTCTTCGGAGGTGACCAGGTCCAGGAAGCCGTAGCTATCCGGTTCCGATACCTCTCGCGCGACCGGCGAGGGCACGTCGAATTCCCAGCCGAAGAGCTCGCCGAAGTACTTGCGCAGCCGAGCCGGATCTTTACCTATGACCTCAAAATGCACGACCGGTTGTGACACCCGACATACCTCCCTGGCGTGGCGGCAGGCGTTGCGCCTGACTCGCCTCGCAATCTTCCCCTGACGTGGCGTCTGCAGGCCAGCGCTTCATGGGTAGCAGGATCCCGATAGCGCCCGCGAGCATCAGGATGACACCGACGGCATGCTGTACCTGGTCGGCCTGGTGGTTTTCACCTTCGCGTCGGTACTGTGCGGCTTTGCCGTCAGCACGGTGATGCTCCAGCTGTCCCGCGCCTTGCAGGGAATCGGCGGGGCGATCATGTTCGCGGTATCGCTGGCGTTGTTGGCGGACTCCTTCCGCGGCAAGGACCGCGGCGTCGCGTTCGGGGTGTGGGGAGCGGTGACCGGCCTGGCGGCGGCCATCGGGCCGCTGCTCGGCGGGGTGCTGACCTCCGGCATCTCCTGGCGGTGGATCTTCTTCGTGAACGTACCGATCAGCATCGAGGCCGTTACAATCGCGCTGCCAAAGGTGGACGAGTCGCGCGCGGCCCAGGCCAGCCGGCCCGACTGGGTCGGCTTCGCGCTCTTCACGGTGGCGCTGTCGAGCCTGGTCTACGGGCTCATCGAGTCGAACCAGCGGTCCTTCACCGACGGCTTGGTACTTGGCTGCCTCGCCGCGGCGGCGGTGCCCGGACTGTCCCGCAGAGGCCCGCAGATCGCCACGGCGGTGCAGTCCGGGGGAATCAGGAACGTGATCGTCCGGCTGCCCGAGCAGGCCAGGCTGGGCGTTGTCGCGCGACCGCGAGCACGTGGCCCCGCCGACCCGCGGGTTCCGTTGTTATCCTGAATGCGACAAGGGAAACCGTCACCGCGAGGTGGAGAGTTGGCTGATCAAGTACCCGGGCCGCTGCGCCTGCTGGTTGAGTCCAGGCGCGAGCAGGTGATGGCGATCGCCTCTCGTCATCACGCCAGCAGGGTTCGCCTTTTCGGCTCCGCGGCGCGTGGTGAGGACAGGCCCGACAGCGACATCGACCTGCTCGTTGATTTCGATGAAGACAGCTCCCTGTTCGACCTGATCCGCATGTCGCGCGAGCTCGAAACGCTACTCGGCCGTTCCGTTGACGTCGTCTCGGCCGGGGGCCTGAAGAGCCGCGATCAGGCCATCCTCGCGGAGTCGGTTGACCTGTGAGCCGCCCGGATGACGAGCGCGTCGCCGACATCCTGGATGCCGCTAGCGAAATCGGCGAGGTCATCGAGCTTGGCAGAGACGCCTGGGACAAGGACCGGATCCGGCGGCTAGCGGTGGAGCGCCTTCTGGAGATCATCGGCGAGGCGGCGAATTCCCTCAGCGAGGAATTCCGCGCACAGCATCCAAGCATCCCCTGGCGCGACATCATCGGCCTGCGGGTCGTCCTTGCGCACCATTATCATCGAGTTGACCCAGGTCAGGTATGGACGATCGCCGATACCGAGGTTCCCAGGCTCGTTCAGGATCTTCGCTCTGAAGGATAGCGACAGGCGGCTGCAGTTGATCATGCCGCACCGATGGCGGCGACTATACGCCGCCCCAACAGATCCTGCCGATTCGGCGCTTCAACGTGAGCCACGAGTCCGCCAGGCCCGACACAACAGAATGACCCATTCTGGAGCGGCGCGGACGGCCAGCCAGCCGACCTCCAATCCGTCCATAACGGATATCGCTTGCATCCTGACATCCAAACGTAATCATGGAGCGTGATGACACTGGCAGCGAGCAGACGGCTGACCGGATGCCAGATCGGGCTGATATACGGCGACATAAAGCTGCGCCGGCGCTGTTAGGCGCACTGTTCAGGTACCAAGCCAGCTCATGTCGCATAGGTGGGTGCTGCCGTTGGCGTCGGCGGCGGCGAGAGTGGCGGCGTCCGGGCTGAACGCGATCCGGTGTGTGTCTGCCCTGTCGTGTGCATGGGAGGAGCACCGAGCGTGAGAGACAGGCTGCGGGAATAGGACAACCGCTCATATGCAGTCAGAGGCGGAAAGCGGCGAGCCATGGGTGTCGGTCTGGGTACACCACGGGTGCATTGCGGGTAACCCACGGTTCATCTGTCCTGCCGGGCATAGTTATGCGCTCTGCCGAACCGGCGAGGCAGCGCATCCGTATCAAAGACGTGAGGACTCTCATGACCGCCGCGCTCGTGGGCGTGGCCGTGCTCGCGGTCAGCACGACAGCCCAGGCCGCAGGCGGCTTCAGCACCGTGGCGAGCCCCAATCCGGGCGCGAACTACAACGAGATCGACGGCGTCGCCGCCGTCACGGCGAGCGACGCCTGGGCGGTCGGCTTCCAGAGGTCCACCGGAGTGCTGTTCCATGTGCTCGTGGAGAAGTGGAACGGCACCGCCTGGTCAGTCGCCACTTCGGCCTCCCTGCCATCATCCGACGACACCAGGCTGCACGCGGCGGCCACGCTGTCCAGCACCGACATCTGGGCGGTGGGCAGCATCACGACGTCCACGAGCACCCAGAGCCTCATCGAGCACTGGAACGGCACCTCGTGGTCAGTCGTGCCGTCCCCCGCGGGCGAGCCCGCGGACAGCGAACTCCTCGGCATCGCGGCGGTCTCAGCCGACGACATCTGGGCTGTCGGCCACACCACAGGCGGGGTCGGCGTGTCCGGGTCGCTGATCGAGAACTGGAACGGCTCGGCCTGGAGGGTGGTATCGGACCCGGCGCTGAGCGATTACGGCTACCTCACCGGCGTCGCCGCCGTCTCCTCCGACGATGTCTGGGCGGTGGGCCGCGACGGCCGCCACCCAACCCCCATCATCGAGCAATGGAACGGGACAACCTGGACAGAGGTCAGCCAGCCGGTCAGCGGGTATGACAGCAGCCTGAACTCCGTCACCGTGGTCAACAACGACGATGTATGGGCCGTCGGTGAGCAGAACCTCAACCAGACCGTGACCGAGCAGTGGAACGGGACAAGCTGGACGCTGGTGCCGAGCCCCTCGGTCACCGCGAACGGCACCCAGGACACCCTCAGCGCGGTGACCGCGCTCGGAGCCGGGGACGTCTGGGCGGTCGGGAGCACGCTGCCGACCACACAGGACTCACAGACCCTTGCCGAGCAGTGGAACGGCACAGCCTGGCAGATCGTGCCGACGACCGACCCATCCGCCTACACCAACGTCCTGGACACCGTAGCAGGCACCGCCGCGGGCCAGCGGCTGTGGGCAGCCGGGTACAGCACCAGCGGCGGCACACCGCAGTTCGCCACCCTCATCGAAACCACCAGCGGCTAACGCCGCGTGGTGGCGCCGGCGGCCACCTCGCGGTCATACGCGAGCACGCCTCTCCCCGCAGCGGCAGAATGAACATTCGGTGCGACGCAGCCTCTCTCGCCGCTCGTTTGGAATGGCGTGCCGAACGGCGGTTCACGTGCGTCACGCAGCTCAAAAGGCAACGACGCAGCGTGGCAGATGGGCGGCGTCACTGCGCTGTACCGGTTGGCGGCGGACATCCGCCGGTAAGGCCCCCGGCGATCGGTGGTTCTGCCCTACCGTCGTGATATGCCTGCCAGGAAGCGGCCCGCCCCCGAGGACGCCGTCACCGCCCGCCAGACCCTGCTCGATGGGCTCGCCCGCGACGCTGACATCTTCGAGCTGCTGAGCGAACTTGCGCCCCTGCACCCGCGAGATAACACCTTCCCCGGCGAAGTGTTCCTTCACCTCGCCGCCGACGCGCTGGACTGGTGCGGGGTCAGCCGCGCCGACCTGCTACCCCTGGAAGGACTACGCGAGCGGTTCCTGCCCGATCACACTTTCCATGGCCGGCAAAACAAGAAGCTCCAGTACGCAGTGCTGGCCGCGGCAGCCCTCCACGGCGGGACCGAGCCGGACCTGCTCGATGAGGTCGCCTGGTGGCAGGCCGACGACTTCTGGCAGTACGCCCTGTTCGCGGCGGTCGCATACATCCGCGCCGCCGCCAGCCGGGCGGGCGCCCCGGTGCGCCAGGCATGCCAGGATCTGGCCCAGAGCCCTGGCCATCCGGTGCCATAACGACCACTTCGGGACACAGCCGAAGCGGTCATCCGACGGCGGGGCGGCCGAGATAACCGGATAAAGAGGGCGCGGCCGATGCGCCTGCGACTGACGAACGGGTCAGCCGCTCCAGCGCTCTAGACAGTGAAGGCAACAGATCTGGCCCGGCGTGCACCGTATCCGGCCCGGTACTTGCGGGGGAGTGTGCCGGTCGTTCGGGTGCCGGATGACCCGGGGTCGTTTGACGCCTCGGCGTGCTTTTGGCTGGAGGAGGGGGTCACCGCGAGCCGGGTGTCGATTGTGGTCCTGGCTGGCATGGCGGCCCGTTGCGTTGTCTGCCGCGGCAGTCAGGGCATGGAGCACGTTGGCCAATGGGTGTTGTGTTTATCACGAGTCGGGTGAAGAGCTATCCGTTCGCCGGGATGACGAGGCTCTCGAGGTCGTCGGGGTAGTCGGTGAGGAGCTCGTATCCGTCTTCGGTCACAGCGACCGTGTCGGAATGCCGGAATCCGCCGACCTCGGAGTCGTAGAGGCCCGGCTCGACGGTGAACACCATGCCGGGCAGCAGCGGCGCCGGGTTTCCCACGTCGATGAACGGCGTCTCGTGTACCCGGAGGCCGGTACCGTGTCCAACGTGCTGGCGCCAGTAGCTTGTGAGGCCGTGCTCCTCGAAGTACGCGTTCACCGCACCGTCGACGTCGGCGCTGGTGGCACCGGGAACGATCGCGTCGAACGCCGCCTTGCGCGCTGCGAGCATGTGGTCGAAGAGCCAGCGCATCCGGCCAGTGGGCTCGCCGATCACCATCGTGCGTTCCAGCTCTGCGTGGTAGCCCCAGACGGGCGCGCCTGTCTCGCTCACGAGTACCTGGCCAGGCTGGAATCCGATGTTGTGCGCGACGGCGTGAGCCCACGAGCTGCGGTGGCCGATCTGGCCTCGGTAGCCCGCCTTGACTCCGTCTCCTGACCCCAGACGTCCATCCGGCCCGCGTTCGGCCAGCATCGCCAGCGTCGCCTCGCCCTGTGCGCGCAGGCTGGCCTCGGCCTCCGTGCTGCCGGGCACGCTGTATTCCTGGAGAAGCCGGTGGGCGTGCGAGCACCAGCGGCCGCTCTCCCGGAGCAATTCCACCTCGGCGGGGCTCTTGCGCGCGAGCATCGTCTCGATCTGCGGGGCGATGTCGATGATCTCGGCGCCGGTCACCTCGCTGAGCTTCGGGCCGAGGTAACCGAGGATCCCGGGATAGCCGTCGTGGTCGGCCGCGATCGTCCCGCGCAGGCCGAGGTCGGCGGCGACGCGGGCCAGAATCCGCATCGGGTGCTCGAGACCGGGGTACTCCGGGTAGGTCTCGACGCGCTCGAAGTCCGCTTCGGCCCGTGTGCGTTCGAGCTCGAACCCGGCGACGAAGATCACGTCGTCGCCTGCCGCATTCTGGAGATACACGGTGGGACGCTCGGTCGACAGGAACCGGAATCCGGTGAAGTAGGTGATGTAGGTCGGGTCACAGACCACGTAGCCTGCGGCGCCCAGCGTCCGTACGTGTTCGCTCAGACGGGCACGGCGCTCGGCGTACTCGGCGGCAGAGATCGCGTCAGTCATTTCGTTCCTCCATTTGATGCGGAAGTGGGCGCTGCTCCGGCGGATAGGCATCGTGTCGGAGGGCTGCATGCGGGTTGGCGCGGACCCGCGTTATGCCCGGCCCGATGAGCCGTAGAGCCGTAGCATGAAGCGGACGGTCCCGGTGATCGCCGACTGGCCAGCGGCCAGGAAGTCGGCTTGCTTGTGCGAGCCGACCAGGTCGTGCACGGACTCGTCGCCGGACCACGAACGCGTTCGCTCCAGGACCGCGTCCAGGAAGACGCGCTTCAGCCGGGTGCCCACGTTGAACTTCGCTACGCCCAGGCTGATCGCCGCGGCGACTGAGTCCGGCGGGAACCCCGTCCCGCCGTGGACGGCCAGCGGTACGTCGACGGCGGCCCGGATGGCCGCAAGCCGCTCGAGGTCGATCTCCGCCTGGTAGGCCGTCAGCAGGTGCACGTTGCCGACAGCGACCGCGAGGCAGTCCACGCCCGTGGCCGCCACGAATTCGGCCGCCGCGCCGGGGTTGGTCATGGAGGCATGGCTGTCATCGACTGCGCCGTCGTGGTAGTCGGGCAGGCTGCCGAATTCCGCCTCGACGGCAACGCCGGCCGGGCGGGCGGCGTCCACCAGCTTGGCCACGGCGTCGCGTGCCTCCGGTACCGGCCACCGGTGGCTGTCGATCATCACGAAGTTGAATCCGGCGTCCACGCCCCTGACCGCCTGCTCAAGCGTGTGGGTCTCGTTGAGCAGGAAGGACACCGGCACCTTGCAGCCTTCGAGCAGGGCCCGGCCGCTCGCTCCCAGGAAGTCAATGCCGCGCGTGTCAAGCCACTCGTCAGCCAGCATCGTGGCACCGAAACCGACGATGACGGGGGCGTTCTCGGCCTCGGCCGCCGCCAGCACGGCCTCGAGAGAGTAACTGTCCCAGCTCTCGAAGTAGCCCAGGGCGTAGCCGCCCGCGCGCGCGGCGGCGAGCATATCCGGAGCGGGGGCCAGCGGCATCAGGAACTCCCTTGCTAACGACTGCTAACGACGGTCAAGGCAGATGGTCAGGACACGGCCGCCAGTTGCACGCGGCTGGCCGCGGCGAGTGCTTCGTCCCGGGCGAAGACCGTACCCGTGCAGCCCAGCCCGCGGCACACCGAGCCGCCGAGCGCGGCCGCGAACCGGAGCCGCTGCTCAGGAGGCCAGCCTTGGATAAGGCCGAAGATAATCCCCGCGCTGAAGGCGTCCCCGGCGCCGGAACCGTCGACCGCCTCGACCGGGAACGGCCGGACCCGGATCACGCGACCAGGGTCCGCGTACACGGCACCCCCGGCGCCGCAGGTGATGACGACCGACGCGCACCCCCATTCCAGCAGGGCTTGCGCCTGGTCCACCGGGTTGTCATGGCCGGTGACCAGGTGCGCCTCATCCTGGTTCGGCAGGAAGCAGTCGACGTGCGGTAGCACCGGCCGGAGCGCCTTGACCGGGTCGTCCGCGCCGCGGGCCACGACGATGTCGAGCAGCGTCGCGGTCCCCCGCGTGCGTGCCCCGGCGAGCAGCTCCGCGACCCCTTCCTGATCCAGCCCAGGCAGGGCGAGGTAGCCGCCGATCGCCAGGACGCGCGCACCGGGCAGCGCGGCCGCGATGTCCGCGACCCCCAGTTCGGCGTTGGCCCCTGGAACATGGATGTACCGCCGGTCCTCGCCGTCGATGGGCAAGATCACGGTCTGCGACGTGGCGGACCGCCGCGCGGTCGAGACGCCGTCAACCAGGACCCGCTTGCGCGCCAGGCTGCGCCGCAGCCAGCCCCCGTAATCGTCATCGCCCACCTTGCCGACCAGACCGGTGCGAACGCCGAGGTGAGCCAGGATCACCGCGGTGTTGACCGCGCAGCCGCCGGCGTCAAGCAGGAAGCCGTCGCACACCACAAGCTCCCCGGGCCGGGGCAGGCTCGGCAGCGGCGGCACGAAGAGGTCGGCGATGATCAGCCCCGCACAGACGACCGTAGGAGATTCGGACCGAACGGAAGCCGGGGGGGCTTCGCTACCGCTCACGGCCAGCTCCGATCTGATCGAATGCCCAACGTGCGAGAATATGGTCAGTTTCACCTGCGACGTCGCCGGCGTCAACCACGGCGATGAAGCAGGCGGCTCGGTTACGTCACCGAACGCGCTGGGAGCGAAGCCCCAGGAAGGGACCGGCACCATATGACCGACGCTCCGCCAGCCCGCACCGCGCCAGGATCGCCAGGCAGGCAGCCGGTGCCGATGGAAATGCTCGCGCGGGTCGCCTCGATGTACTACCTCGACGACATGACTCAGGACCAGATCGCCAAGCAGCTGGGCCTGTCCCGGCCTAAGGTCTGGCGCCTGCTGCGGCAGGCGAAGGAAACGGGCGTCGTCGAGATCACGGTGAACCTGCCCGCGTCGCTCGCGATGCCGGTGGAAACCGAGCTCACCTCCCGGTTCGGCCTGTCGGGAGCCATCCTGGTGGCAGACCAGCACGACGAGTCGGCGATCCGCGCCCAGGTCGGCCGGGCCGCGGCCGGGCTCGTCGACCGGCTCCTGCCCGACGGCGGCACGCTGGCGATCGGGATGGGGCGCAACGCCAAAGCGGTCAGCCAGCAGGCCGACGGGCTGCGCCCGCGCCCCTGCACCGTGGTCAGCGGGATCGGCGGCTCGGCCCAGGTAGGCGAGGGCCTCAACTCGACCGACATCGCCACCCGGTTCGCCGACGCCCTGGGCGGCAAGGCCGAGGGGATCTATGCGCCCGCCTACGCGGAGAGCGCGGATGTGCGGAACGCCTTCCTGACGCACGCCGACATAGGCCGGACCATCGCGCACGCTCGCGGCGCAGACCTCGCTATCGTCGGCGTGGGTGACGCGGCGGACGATTCCCTGGTCGTCGGCCTTGGTTGCATCGCGGCCAAGGACATGGCGCGGATGCGCAAGGACGGCGCCGTCGGGGACATCCTCGGCGGTTTCTTCAACGTCCGAGGCGAGCCGGTCGCCGTGTGGATCGAGAACCGCGTGGTGGGCCTGACCCGCGAGGATCTCCGTAAGATCCCGGCCGTGATCGCCGCGGTGTCGGAGGAGGCGAAGTCGGTCGCCGTGCTCGGCGCGCTGAACTCCGGACTCGTCCACACCCTGGTGACCTCGGTCGGCGTGGCGCGGCGGGTGCTTGAGCTCGCCGACCGGCCCCGCTGAACGCGGGCCAGTGAGCCGGGAGAGTCCGCCGCCTCCGTTCGATCCCATCGGCTCTTCAGCCGCGCTCCAGCTCGGCGCAGACCGCGGCGAGGAACCGTGCCGCCGCCACGCCGTCCACCGTCCGGTGGTCGACGGTCAGCGCGAGGTCCAGCTGCGGCAACGCGGCGATGCCATCCGCGGTGACGGCCGGCCGCTCCACGGCGCGGCCGACCGCAAGGATCGCCGTCTGGTCCGGGTCCACGATTGCCTCGAACCGGTCGACGCCGAACATGCCCAGGTTGCTCAGGGTTACCGCCACCGGGGCGGTGAAGCCGGCCAACAGCCGGCCACGGCGCCCTTCGGCCACGGCCCGCCGCGTCGTGACCGCGAGTTCTTCGAGGCCGAGCTGGTCGGGTTCCGGGATGCTCGCCACGATCAGGTTGTCGTCGGTGGCGATCGCCAGGCCCACGTGGCAGTGCGCCAGGCGCAGGAAGCGTGGTCCGTCGTCGAGCCAGACGCGGTTCACGTGCGGCACCGCCCGCAGCGCCGCGGCCGTCGCCTGCAACAGCACGTGGGTCAGCGTTACCCCGTCAAGGCCCGCCGCGCGAGCCAGGGCCGGCCGCGCGTCGACGGTCCGTGACACGGTGAACTGAGGCACGGTGGCGGCGCGGGACAAGCGGGCCGCGATCGCCCGCCGGTGCGGGGGCACCACGTCGGTGGTACCGCCGTCCGCAGGCCGCGGGCCAGCGCCGTCCATCGCGGAAAGCACGTCCCGGCGCTCGATCCGCCCGCCGGGACCAGATCCCGTGACCCGCGCCAGGTCGATACCGTGCTCACGGGCGAGCACGCGGGCGGCCGGGGTGGCGGGCAGCCGCGGGGAGGAACCCGGCGGCGAGACGCTGTCCTGTGACGAGACGGTGGCCTGCGCACCGCCCGGCCCGGCCACGGCCCCCGGCGCTGCCGGGACGGCCTGCGGGATGTCCTCACCAGGATGGCCGATCCAGGCGACCACCGTCCCGGCGCTCACCGCCTCCCCCGGCCCGGCCAGGCGGCGCAGCAGCGTTCCTGCGGCGGTGGCTTCGACTTCCAGCTCGGCCTTGTCTGTCTCCACCTCGAACAGCGGCTCCCCCTCGGCGACCTGATCGCCTTCCGTCTTCAGCCAGGCCGTCAGCCGCAGCTCGTCACTGGTCTGCGCCAGCGCCGGCATGCGGACCGGGGTCGCCATCTACGCCACCGCCTCCCTGACGGCCGCGACGATATCGGCCACCTGCGGCAGCACGGCCTGTTCAAGGACCGGCGCGGCGGGCACCGGGGCATCCTTCGAAGCCACCCGCTTGATAGGTCCCTCGAGGTAGGAGAGGCATTCGTCGGCGGCGCGGGCCGCGATCTCCGCCCCCCAGCCGCCGGTCAGGCTGTCCTCATGCACGACGACCAGGCGGCCGGTCCTGCGCACCGATCCGAAGATCGTCTCGCCGTCGAGCGGCAGCAGGGTGAGCGGATCGATGACCTCGCATTCGATGCCGTCTCGGGCCAGCAGGTCGGCCGCCGCCAGGGAACGGTACAGCGACACATGGGTCGCCACCAGCGTGACATCGGCGCCGGGCCGTTTGATCACCGCCTTACCGATCGGCACCAGGTACTCCTCCGCCGGTACCTCGGCGGTCAGGTCAAGACCGCCCGCCGCCTCCCGCCCCTTGCTGCCGTACAGCAGTTTGTGCTCGAACACCAGCACCGGGTTGTCGTCGCGGATGGCGCTCTTCAGGATGCCCTTGGCATGGTAGGCATCCGACGGCGCGACCACCTTGAGACCTGGCACATGGACGAAGTAGCTCTCCGGGCACTGGCCGTGCTGCGCTCCCCGGGTGGTCGCCCCGACCGGCGCCCGCATCACCATCGGCACCCGGATCTTCCCGCCGGACATGTAGCGAAGCTTCGCCGCCTGGTTGACCAGCTCATCCATGCACTCGAACAGGAAGTCCGCGTACTGCACGTCGGCCACCGGGCGCATTCCGAGCACCGCGGCGCCCACCGCCGCGCCAGCGATCACTTTCTCGCTGATTGGCGTATCGATGATCCGCTCGTGCCCGAATTCCTCGACGAGGCCCAGGTAAACGCCGAACGCGCCGCCGAAACCGCCTTCAACGCCGATGTCCTCGCCCAGCAGGAACACATCCGGGTCGCGGCGCATCTCCTCCGCGATCGCTTCTCGCAGCGCCTCGCCGATCGTCAGCCGCCGGGCCGCTGCCACCGCCTCAGGCATAGACACTCGCCGTCGCGTCGCCAGGCTCGGGAAATGGTGAATCGCGCGCGAACTCGACCGCGTCATCGAGTTCGCCCTTTACCTCTGCTTCAAGATGTCCCCGCGTGGCCTCGTTCAGGCTCGCGCCGAGGACGAGCAGCGGATCTCGCGCCGCCCACCGGGCTTCCTCCTCGCGGGTCCGGTACCCGCGCGCGTCACTGCGGCTGTGCCCGGTGAACCGGTAGGTCTTGCATTCCAGCAACGTGGGCCCGGCCCCGGCCCTGGCCGCCGCCACGGCGTCGCGTGCCGCCGCACGCACGGCCAGCACGTCCATGCCGTCGACGATCCGTGCGGGCACGCCGTATGCCTTCGCGCGCTCGGCGACGTCGGGGACGAGCGCCACCCGGCTGTACCGCGTGGACGCGCCGTACAAGTTGTTCTCGCAGACCAGCACGACCGGCAGCCGCTCGACCGCGGCAAAGTTGATCCCCTCGTGAAACGCGCCCTCGTTCGTCGCACCCTCGCCGAAGAAGCAGACCGCAACCTGGTCGCGGCGGCGAAGCTTCATGGCAAGTCCCAAGCCGGTCACCACCGTGTTGCCCCCGCCAACGATCGCGATCGCGGGCAGCATGCCCACGTCCGGATCCCCCAGGTGCATCGAGCCGCCCTTGCCGCCGCAGCAGCCGGTGCGCTTGCCGTACAACTCGGCCATGGCCGAACGGGCGCTCACACCCTTGGCCAGTGCATGTCCGTGCGGGCGATGCGTGGACGTGATCCAGTCATCACGCGTCAGCGCATCGCACACGCCAACCGCCACCGCCTCCTGGCCCTGGTACTGGTGCAGCGTTCCCGGGATCTCGCCCTCAAGAAACAGCCGGTAGACACGCTCTTCGAACCGGCGTATGAGCAGCATCCGCCGGTACAGCGACTCCCGCAACCCGCCGTCGGCCTGCTCCGCGAGCTTGGTGCCGTCCGCGTGCAAGTCCGCCGCTCCCCGCATGTTGATCAAATGATCACTCACTGAACAAATGATGTCATTCGATGCAGGGACGGTCAAGCACCGCACGAGGGAGATGGCCCTGGCACCGCGCGACGATGCGGGCATCAGGGTCGGCCGGGCAGGGGCCTCCGACGAGGTAATCCGCCGTCGGCTGCTTGTGCCGCGGCCTTACTATACGATCACTGTGCAGCGGGTCGACCGGCCGTCGGCAGAGCACCATTCATCCATCGGCCAGCCGGGTGGCCCGCTCGATCCTGAGATCGGTGAAGATGTCTAGGTCGTCGCGGCTCCGGGTGGAGAATTCCGAGACGACAGCCCCTTCGTCCCCTGCCTGAAACCAGTGCAGCGTGTCAGGGGGAACCGTGTACTGTTCGCCAGGCCGCAGCACGATTTCGTGCCACGCGGTGAACGCCCCGTCGGCGGGGACCCGGGCGTGCGGGTGCGGCACGGGCTCCCCTTCCGTGTACACGTACACCGTGCCGACACGGCAGCGGAAGGTTTCTTCCTTCCCCGGCGTCCCGTCGAACGGCGGATGCCGGTGCTCGGGACAGATCTGGCGCGGGAACATTGCGATTTCCTTCGCGGCCACCCGCTCCGTGTTCACATAGACGACTATCTCCAGGCCCGTCTCTTC
Source organism: Actinomycetota bacterium (assembly GCA_003140115.1). Next base: position 20,693 of record PLIQ01000412.1, read on the forward strand.
CAGTTTCGACAGGCCGAAGTCGGCTATCTCGAGCGCCGAGCGCTCAGCGTCCGTGAGCGCGATTCCCGCGTCGGCGAATATCTGCGCCGCTCGCTCCCGCGCCGCAGCGAATTCCTTTCGGGTCAGCATGAGCCCTCCTTCTCCGGCCTTAGCACAGCCTCAATTGATCATTTGCTCACAAAATGAAATAATGATCATTGCAACGAACGAATGCTCGCATGGAGCTGGCGTGCCGTCAAGAAGCTGCCGCGGGGAAGCTAAGTGAACCTGTTTCCCGGGGATTTGAGGTTGGGGCCGGAAACTCCGACTTCCACGAAGACAGCACCCAGCTTGGACGCTCTCGGCCATGAACTGCGAGCGCACTTCGGCTTCCTCGCAGATCTCGACAGCCCATGGCCGGAGGGATCGTCGCCGGGGCGCAGGCAGCCGAAACGTCGTACTGGAAGCCATCAGCAGCCCTCCCGTCTTTCCGCTTCACCAACCGTCCACTGCACTGAGCAGGCGAAGAGGGCGATGGACAGCCGGTCCTTCTCTTATTGGCGGTCAGGAAACCCTAGTGACTCAGATAGTGACTACACCCTCAGGCCTGGGCATGCACCGTGCATCGCCGTCCGGGACGTGATGCCAAGTTTCGGGAAGATCCGGTACAGGTGACCGCTGACGGTCCGGGGCGACAGGAACAGCCGCTGCCGGATCTGCTTGTTGCTCATGCCGCCTGCGGCCGGCATCGCGATCTCGTGTTCCTGCGGCGTCAGTGAAAGGTGGCCTCGCTCCAGGGCGCGGGGCCTGGGCGCGGCGCGGCCGTTCGCCGTAGCCGAGCTGAACCCGGGCCACGGCAAACGGCCAGCGCCCGGCACCGGGAAGGACGAGCACTTCCTCGAACAGCCTGGGAGCGCGTCGTCGGGCGCGG
>PLIQ01000122.1 GCA_003140115.1 Actinomycetota bacterium
CCGGTCGGTGTTCTACCGGGCCCTTCCGTCCGGTCCCTTCTACGGCTTCAACCGGCCGGGCGTGACACCGGTGGAGGCGATCATCGACAACTGGTGGCGCCAAGGCATGATGGGCGGAGCCAAGCCGCAGTACGACGGGATCGTGGCGTTTTCGCAGACCGACTTCACCGACGACTTGAAGCAGATCACCGTCCCGGTGCTGGTGATGCACGGTGATGACGATCAGATCGTGCCCTACGCCGATTCCGGGCCGCTGTCGGCCAAGCTGGTGCAGAACGGCACGCTGAAGACGTACCACGGGTTCCCGCACGGCATGCCGACCACCCAGGCCGCCACGATCAACGCCGACCTGCTGGCCTGGCTGAAATCCTGACCCACTCGCTCTCGACGTGGGAACGAAGACCGAAACGAAGACCGTCTTAGCCGGCAGCTATGCCTCCATAGCCGGCATGTGTTGGCCGCAATCGCCAGCCGTCGTGTCTGCTGAGCATGACACGCGCCGCGGACTGGCCCGATGAGGCGGTCCCGATGAGGCGGCGCGGCTGAGGCAAGCGGAAGGAATGCCTGTCATGTTCAAGTCGTCATCCACCTCGTTGATCCTGATCGGCATCCTGGCCGTCATCTTCGGGATCTTCGCCATCGCCTGGCCGGGAGTCACGATCCTCGCGCTGGTCATCCTGTTCGCCGTCTATGCGTTCATCGACGCGGGACTGCAAGGCGCGAGAGCCTTCGGCAGCCGCAGCGCCGCCCCGGTGTTCGGTCACCTGCTGCTCGGGCTGATCGACCTGGCGGCCGGGGTGTTCGCCCTGGCCTGGCCCGCGCCTACCGCGTTCGTGCTGGTCATCGTCGTGGCGGCGTGGGCGCTGACCGGCGGCTTCGCCGAGATCTTCGCCGGTTTCCAGGCCGGGGAGGCCGCGGGCACCCGCGCCATGTTCATCCTCGGCGGGCTGGTGTCGGTCGCGTTCGGGATACTGCTGTTCGCCCGTCCCGGCGTGGGCGCGGTCACCTTGGCCCTGCTGTTCGGCCTGTACGCCCTGATCTACGGGTTCTCGCAGATCACGGTCGGCATCCAGGTCCGCCACCTGGGCGGCGACGTGAAGTCGCTGTCCGAACTGCGCAACGCAGCCTGAGCGCCCGCAGGGAGGGCGAACATCCCGTGAGCGCGGCCAGGTCCGCCCGGGCAGACACCGCGAACGCCGCGCCTGCCCAGGCCGACAACGTGACGGCAGTGCATGTCCGGCATAGACGCCTGCGGGATGCCGCGGCCAAGCGCGGCGTCCCGCTGGCCACCATCCTGGTGACCGTCGCGGTCGTGGTCCTCACGTATCTCGCGGGCAAGCTCGCGTACCGGATCCGCGATGTCCTGCTGATGATCGCGGTCGCCGGCTTCCTCTGCCTGATCCTGAATCCTGCGGTGGTGGCCCTGCAGCGGTGGGGGATCCGGCGCCGCGGCGGGGCGGTGGCCATCGTGGCCACCTGGACGGTGGCGGTCTTCATCGGCCTGCTAGTGGCGTTCGGCTATCCGCTGGCGCACGGCGTGACCCATTTGTCGCAGGGGCTGCCGTCCTACGTACAGGCCGCCGAGCACGGCCAGGGCTGGATCGGCCACCTGGTGACCCGCTTCCACCTGGAGGCCTGGGTCAACCGCAACGCACCCAAGCTCCAAAGCCTCGGAACGACCCTGGCCAAGCCCGCCCTGACCGCCGGGAAGGGCGCGGCGTCCCTGCTGGCCACGCTCGCGACCATCTTCGCCCTGGTCGTGCTGTTCCTGCTCGAGGGGCCCAAGATGCGCCAGGGCCTGCTCGGGTTGATGCCACCGGAGCGCGCCGCGTACTACACGCGGGTGGCGCGCGAGATCTGCCAGTCGGCGACCGGCTACGCGCTGGGCAACCTGCTGACCTCGCTGATCGCCGGCGTGGTCATCTTCGTCACGCTTACCATCCTCGGGGTCCCGTTCCCGCTGCTGTGGGCGCTGTGGGTCACCCTGGTCGACTTCCTGCCCATGATCGGCGGCGCGCTGGCCGGCATCCCCACCGTCCTGTTCGCCCTCGGCCACTCGCTCACCGCGGGCATCGTCACCGCGGCCGCGTTCATCATCTACCAGGAGATCGAGAACCACGTCCTGAACCCCGTGGTCATGAGCCGAACGGCCAACGTCAACCCGCTGCTCGTCCTGCTCTCGCTCCTGATCGGGACGTCGATCGGCGACTGGGTGGGCGGCTTCTTCGGCAGTTTCGTGGGGGCCCTGCTGGCCATCCCGGCTGCGGGCGCCCTCCAGGTCATCGCCCGGGAGCTGTGGCGAGCCAGCGCCCAGCCGCAATAGCGCATATCACCAGAAGGGAAGACCGAACATGGGAACCACCAAGGACACCCGCGAGGCCGTTCAGGCCGAACTCATCTTCGATCCGCTCGTCGACGCCACCGACATCACGGTCAGGAACATGAACGGGGAGGTGGGGCTGAACGGCACCGTGCCGAGCTATCCGCAGTACCTGGAGGCCGCCGCCGCCGCGCAGCGCGTCTCCGGGGTGAAGAACGTGCACAACCACCTGTCCGTCGTGCTGCCGGACGGGGACTACCGCGACGACCCGTGGCTGACGACCGCGGCCAACAACGCGCTGACGCTGAACGTCACCGTCCCGGACGGCGTGGAGGCCAGCGCGCGGGACGGCAACCTGACCCTGACCGGCCTGGTCGACTTCGGCAGGCAGCGCGCGGCGGCCGAACTGGCGGTCGCCGGGCTGACCGGCGTCCGCAACGTCAAGGACGAGATCGAGATCGCCGGCGACGCCGATCCGGTCGACGTAACCGGGCTCGTGCAGGACGCGCTGGATCGCAACGCGATCGTCGAGGACGACAGCGACGTCCACGTCGACGCCAGCGGCAACACGGTAACCCTGGGCGGGCACGTCCGCACCTGGGCCGAGCACGACGCGGTGGTCGGCGCCACCTGGATGGCCCCCGGCGTCCTGCAGGTCCGCGACTACCTCGATGTCACAGGCTAACCAGAACCCGAGCGCGGACACCCCGAAGGGCGCGAGCGCGGACCGGGCGCCGCCGAAACACGGGGGCCGGCGGCACCCGGCCGTGCGCTGGATCGTGCACGGCGTGCTGCTCGTGGCCCTGGCCGCGGGCATCTACGGACTGCTGCCGCGGCTGGGCGGGCTGACCCGCGACGCGGCGGGCCTGCGGCACGCCCGCCCGGCCTTCCTGGTCGCGGCGATCGTGGCCCAGGCGCTCTCGCTCGGCTGCTACGCCCAGCTCTACCGGCGGGTGCTGGCCGCCCTCGGGGCGCGGATCCGGTTCCGGCTGGCCGCGGACGTCATCATGGCCACCTTCTTCGTCAGCCACCTCACCCCGTTCGGCTCGGCCACCGGCACGCTGGTGAACGCCAGCGCGCTGGAGGCCGACGGCATCGCCGCAACCACTACCGGCGAAGCCATCGCCCTGACCAGCCTGACCTCCACGATCGCGCTGATCGTCCTGTTCGCGACCGGGTTCGTGGCCACGGCCGGCCGGCACGTCTCCCACCAGTACCTCGTGATCGCGGGCATCGCCGTCTTCGGTGTCGCGGCGGCGCTAGCCGTGCTGCTCGCGGTGGGCGCCCATCCCGCCATCGCCGGCCGGGCCGGGCGCTGGGCCGCGAGCGTAGCCAAGCACGTCCGGCCGAGCATCGACCCCGACCAGGTCGGCCAGACCAGCGCCCGGCTCGCCTCCCTGGCCCGGACCGCGCTGACCGGACGCGCCTTCGCGGTCAGCTTCGNNGCGCTGAGATACCAGCCCGGCTTCGGCCCGCTGACCGTCGCCTACGCGGCGGCGAACATCGCCAGCGCCATCCCGCTGACCCCCGGCGGCCTGGGCGTCATCGAGGTCACGCTGGTGGCCATCACCGTCGGCTTCGGCGCGCCGCGCGCCACGGCGGTGCTGGCCGTCCTCGGCTACCGGATCGTGAACTTCTGGCTCCCGCTCATCCCCGGCGCGATCGCCTATATCCGCCTGCGGCTCCGCCGGGCCCCCGACGGCAAAACCAAGCCCGCGCCCGCACCGGCCACCTAACACTGGCCGCCTTCACCTCGCAAAAGAGTTATGCCGAACGACCCCTGGTGCCCGCACACCGTCCCGATATCGCTCCCATTCCGCCCGAACGCCCGCCATATCGGTGGTCGTGAAGGCGAGCTCAGCTTCGACCCGCTGATGGATGACTCCGATATTTCGGTGAAGAACATCAACGGGGACGTGGCGCTGAACGGCACCGTGCCCAGCTACCCCCAGTACCTGGAGGCCGCCGCCGCGGCGCGGCGCGTCGCCGGGGTAAAGAACCTGCAGAACCACCTGGAGGTCGTGCTGCCGACCGGGGACTACCGGGACGACGCGACGCTGACCACCACCGCGAACAACGCGCTCACCCTGAACGTCGCCGTGCCGGACAGCGTGGAGGCGACCGCGAGCAACGGCAACGTGACCCTGACCGGGATTGTGCGTTACGGCACCGACCGGATCGCGGCCGAGCAGGCGGTGGCGTACCTGACCGGCGTCCGCAACGTCAGGGACGACGTCGACATCAGCACCGACGCGGACCCGGTCGACGTCACCGTGGACGTCCAGGACGCCCTGGACCGCTACGCGCTGATCCCCGACGACAGCGACGTGGCCGTGGACACGAGCGGGAACACCGTGACGCTGACCGGCCACGTCCGCACCTGGGCCGAGCACGACGCGGTCCTCGACGCCGCGTGGATGGCCACCGGTGTCTACGACGTCCAAGACGACCTGGACGTCACCGGCTGACCGGCCGGTCCAGCGGGAAAGCCGGCCCCGGCGCACCAGCCTGCGCCGGGGCTCACGCGGCCCGTATCCGGCGAACGCCGAACCCGGCTGGCCGGGCAGGCGCCGCGGGCAGCGACACGACCATGGTCAGTCCGCCGCCCGGGGTCTCCTCCGGTTCCACGGTGCCGCCCATCGCCTCGGCCAGGCCGCGGGACACCACCAGGCCGAGCCCGATGCCGGTTCGCTCGCTCGGGTC
>PLIQ01000276.1 GCA_003140115.1 Actinomycetota bacterium
CCCGGGGTCGGCCTGGCCGCCCCGCAGATCGGCGTCGGCCTGCGCGTCTTCACCTACCACGTGGACGACCACGAGCCGGGTCACCTGATCAACCCCTCGCTCGACCTGTCCCAGGAGGAAGACGAGGACGACGAGGGCTGCCTGTCGTTTCCCGGCCTGGCCTACCCGGTCACGCGCGCGTTTGGGGTGGTCGCCAAGGGCTTCAACATGTACGGCGACCCCGTGACGATCCAGGGCACCGAACTGCTGGCCCGCTGCATCCAGCACGAGACCGACCACCTGGACGGCATCTTGTTCATCGACCGGATGGACCCGGCTCAGCGCAAGCTGGCCATGAAGGCCATCCGCGAAGCCGAATGGTGGGACGACCCCATCCCCAAGGTCAGGGTGTCTCCGCACGAGACGCTCGGGCGGGCCCTGTAGACCGATGCGCCTAGTGTTCGCGGGTACCCCGCAGACGGCGGTGCCGGCGCTCGACGCGGTGCTGGCCTCGGGGCACGAGGTCGCCGCGGTGCTGACTCGTCCCGACGCGCCGGCCGGGCGCGGCCGCCACGTCGAGTCCAGCCCGGTGGCCCGGCGTGCCGCCGAAGCGGGCCTCGAGGTGCTCACCCCGGCCCGGGCCCGGGACCCCCTGTTCCTCGACCGGCTGCGTGAGATCGCCCCGGACTGCTGCCCGATGGTCGCCTACGGCGCGCTGATCCCGCAGGCCGTGCTGGATGTGCCCGCGTTCGGCTGGGTCAACCTGCACTTCTCGGTCCTGCCGGCCTGGCGCGGCGCCGCCCCCGTGCAGCACGCCATCCTGCACGGCGACGACGTGACCGGCGCCAGTACGTTCCGCGTTGTCGCCGAGCTGGACGCGGGCCCGGTGTACGGGGTGCTGACCGAACCGGTCCGGCCCACCGACACGACCGGCGACCTGCTGGACCGGCTGGCGCACTCCGGTGCGCGTCTGCTCGTCGACACGCTGGACGGAATCGAGGCCGGGACGCTGCAGGCGGTCCCGCAACCCGCCGAAGGCGTGAGCTTCGCGCCGAAGATCAGCCCAGCCGACGCGCGGGTGGACTGGAAGCTGCCCGCGCACGTGGTCGACCGGCTGATCCGGGCCTGCACACCCGAGCCGGGGGCGTGGACCGAGCACGAGGGCGCCCGGCTGAAGCTCGGACCGGTATCACTCGGCGGGCCGGACCCGACGGCCGACGCCCCGGACCTGGCGCCCGGAGAGGTGCTGGCCGCCAAGCACGACGTGTTCGTCGGCACCGGCTCACGGCCGGTACGCCTCGGCGAGGTGCAGGCCGAGGGCAAGCGCCGCATGATGGCCTCGGACTGGACCCGCGGATTGCGCGCGGGCGGTCCCGTGCGGCTCGGCTGACATGGCGGAGCGAGCACAACCCTCCCGGCCCCGAGCCGCCGGATCCCCCCGAGCCGCCGGATCCNNGATCCTCTCGGGCCGCCGGATCCCCCCGGGCGGGTTCCCCGAGCGCCGGCCGGCGCCGGGCCGATCCGGCCCGGCGGGCCGCCTACGATGTCCTGCGCGCGGTCGCCGACCGGGACGCCTACGCCAACCTGCTGCTGCCCGCCCTGCTGGCCGAGCGCGGCCTGACCGGCCGGGACGCAGCGTTCGCGACCGAACTCACCTACGGCACGCTCCGCGGCCGCGGCACCTACGACGCGATCCTGGCCGCCTGCAGCGACCGTGACCAGCTGGACCCGCCGGTGCGCGACGTCCTGCGGCTCGGCGCCCACCAGTTGCTCGCCACCCGGGTCGGCCAGCACGCCGCCGTGGCCACCTCGGTCGACCTGGCCAAGGACGTGTGCGGCCCCCGCCCGTCGGGCTTCGTCAACGCCGTGCTCCGCCGGGTCGCCACCCGTGACCTGGACGCCTGGACCGAGATCGTCGCTCCCAGCCGAGATATCGACCCGACCGGCTACCTGGCTGTCCGCCACAGCCACCCCCGCTGGATCGTCGAGGCGTTCCGCGACGCGCTGGGCGAGGCCGCCGCCGAGCTCGAGGACGCCCTCGCGGCCGGCAACCTCAGGCCGGATGTGGTCCTCGCCGTCACCCCCGGCCGCGCGGACGGCAAACAGGGCCAAGAGCCGGAGGATCCCGAGCACCACGCGCTGCCCGTCCCGCCGGACGCGACGCCGACCCGCTGGTCGCCCTACGGCCTGCGGCTGGCTGGCGGTGACCCGGCGCGCTACGTCGCCAGCGGGCAGGCCGTCGTCCAGGACGAAGCCAGCCAGCTCGCGGCGCTCGCGCTGACCCGCGTGAGCCTGACCCCGGTGGAGCACCCGGTCACCGACGAAACGGGCCCGGACCGCCGCTGGCTCGACCTGTGCGCGGGGCCCGGCGGCAAGGCCCTGCTGCTGNNCACGTCCCCTGGCGGCCTGGGACGTTCGACCGCGTACTAGCCGACGTGCCGTGCTCGAACCTCGGCTCGCTGCGCCGCCGTCCCGAAGCCCGGTGGCGCAAGACCCCGGAGGCCGTGCCCGCGCTGGCCGCCGTGCAGCGCGAGCTGCTGGACGCGGCGATCGAGTCGGCCCGGCCCGGCGGTGTGGTCGCCTACGTGACCTGCTCGCCGCACCTGGCCGAGACCCGCGACGTGGTCACCGCCGTCGCCGAGCGCCGTGGCGACGTCACCATTCTCGACGCTCCGGCCGTGCTCGCCGAGGTCCCCGGCTTGCACGCGTCCGATCCCCGGTTCGCCCAATTCTGGCCGCACCGGCACGGCACCGACGCGATCTTCCTGGCCTTGCTCCGGCGCGAGTAACGGCCAGCTCAGGCGCGGCTGAGCGCCCGGGTCTGGCCCAGCCGCGCGTTGCCGATGTCGGCGCGCTGGCCCTGGGCGTACCCATCGCTATAACCGCGGCCGCTGTAGGTGATGCGGGTCTTGCGGGTCACCGGGTACGCCTCTTCCAGCTGGCGGCGGATGACCACCGC
>PLIQ01000477.1 GCA_003140115.1 Actinomycetota bacterium
ATGCAGGACGCGATCCTCGCCGACGTCCTCGTCCCGGACGAGTGCCTGCGCGGCACCTGGCGGGAGGCCATCACCGCGATCACCCGCCGGACCAGGGACGTGCTCATGGCCCACCCCTGGTCGCTGGCGTCGCTGAACGACGCCCAGTTCGGGCCCAACGCCATCCGCCACTTCGAGCAGTCCCTCGCCGCGGTGGCCGGCACCGGCCTCCCCGTCCCGGCCAGGTTCGAGCTCATCGCCGCCACCGACGACTACGTGTCCGGCAACGCCCTGCACGCCGTCGAGTCCCTGGCCCGCGCCCGGATAGCCGAACAAGACCCGGCCATGGTCGCCGCCGCGGTCGCGTACGGCACTGCCCTGGTCCGGGCCGGGGACTTCCCTCAGCTAACCGCGATCTACGCGGAGAGCACCCGCGCCCAGGCCGACGAAACCGCCGGGCCGCCGATGACAGAAGCCGCCCTGACCAGCCAGTTCGAACGCGGCCTCCAGGCCCTGCTGGACGGACTCGCCGCGCGCATGAACATCAGCGCGTGATGCCCGGCCAGTGCCTGCGCGTAAAACGCCTTCCCCCAGCCGCCGCAGCAGGTAGCTGGTCCAGAACGGCGTCAGCCCCGGCCGGGCGGCCGGGGCTGACGACGCGGGTTACGGCTGGGGCTGCTGCAGGATCGTAGTCTCGTTGTCCGTATTGCCGACGGCGAACAGCGGGCCGCCCGCCCGGCCGGACAGGCTGCCGCCGCTCCAGATGAAACCGCCGGCGGTCCTGAAGTCGGCAGGCAGCGCGCTTGCCGGGGGCACGGCCGTCCACTGGGTACCGTTCCACTGCTCGGTCACGGAGCCGTTTTCGCTGATGGCCCAGGCGTCGTTGGCGCTGAGCGCGGTCACCGCGGCCAGGCTGGCGCCCTGGCCGGCGGGGTTGGTGACCTGACTCCACTGGGTCCCGTTCCAGTTCAGGATGAGCCCGCCGTTGCCGACCGCCCACACGTCATTGGCCGACACCGCGCTGAGGCCGTGCAGGGTCCCGCTGGCCGGCAGTGAGACGATGCTCCAGGTGCTGCCGTTCCAGTGCTCGATGACGGCGGGATTCCCCTTGCCCGCCGCGGCCAGAGCCCAGACATCGGCCGGGGAGATCGCGGCGATGGAGAGAATCTGTCCGCCATTGATCGCGCCGGGGGAAACACTCCATTGCGTGCCGTTCCAGTGCTCGATCAGCGGCGTGACCCCCGTGTTGTTGACGTTCATGGCCGAGCCGCCCGCCCACGCGTCGGTCGGGCTGTCGGCACTGACCGCGTTCAGCTGGCCATCGGGCGGGTCGCTGGCCGGGGAGGCGACCTGGCTCCAGGACTGGCCGTTCCAGTGTTCGATGAAGCTGGTACTGGAGTTCTGGCCTACCGCCCAGATGTCGCTGGGGCCCGTCCCCGAGATTCCGTTGAGCGAGGATGCGGAGGCGCTGGCCGGGGCGCCGGGAACGACGCTCCAGGTCGAGCCATTCCACTGTTCGATCAACGTTTCGAAGCCGTCGCCGCTGGCCGCGACCCGGGTCTGGCCGACCGCCCAGGCCTGGGTGGGGGAGGCGGCGAAGGTGGCATTCAGCTGGGAAAACGTGCTTCCGGCCGGGTTGGGGCTGCTGTCGACCTGCCACGTTCCCGCGGCCAGCGCGGGCGATGCAGCTATCAGCGCCGCGGCTACACCGCCTGCCACGGTCAGTAGCGCTCGTCGCATTTTCACGGATTCTCCTCTGCTTGCGCTCGCCGCGCTGTGTGCGTGCGAGCCCGACACCGGAAAACACGAGTCACATGTAGTTGACTGTTCAAATATCTGGTCGTGACCGTCGTCATAACAGCGCGGGCAGCACAGGCACAGGCAACGCACCACCCGGACTTCGGCTGCCGACGCGGCGCCGGACCTGACCGTGGCGTGCGGAGGTCAGCTGTCCCCGCGCGGCGCCTTGGAAAGCCAACCCGATGCGCTGTTCGGCTCGCGGCGCGACTTCAGCGGACGACCGCGAAGCCGAGGCCGGCTTCCCCGGCGAGAGTGACGTCGCGCACTAGTTGCTTCGGGTCCGTCTGCCCCCACATCATCGTGTCGCCGACCAGGTCATAGCCTCCCACCCTGCTGTTCGAGCACGCGGGTCACGATGGTCAGGTCCTGTTCGCCGAGACCTTGATCGACGGCTTGCTGCCATTCGTCAGCCAGGCCGAGGAGGGCCGCGAACCGGTTGTCGCCGGCAGCTTGCAGGGCGAGGTGCACGTCCTTGAGCGCGAGCGACAGCGCGAATTGGGCCGAGAACTCGCCGTCGGCAATCCGCCGCAGTTTGGCTGTCTGCCAGGTGGACACGAGCGGGCCGCCGCCAAGCGCGTCCACCACCGTCTCGGTCTCCAGGCCCAGCCGGCGAGCAAGAGCCACGGACGCGGCAACCGCTTCGGCCGCGAACGCGAGCCAGGTGTTGTTCACCAGCTTCAGGCGCGTTCCGGTCCCGGCCTCGCCGACCCAGATCGTGCGCTGGCCGAGCGCGTCGAACAGCGGAGCGACACGCGCGCGCGCCTCGTCGGGTCCTGACGCGAAGATCGTCAGCTGGCCGTGTTCGGCCGGATCCTTGCTTCCCGACACCGGCGCGTCCAGGAGCATCACGTCCGGACGCTGGGCACCGGCCATGGCCACAACCCGGTCGGTCCCCGCCACGCCGATGGTGCTCATCTGGGCCCAGATCGCGCCTGGCGCCAAAGCAGCGAGCATCCCCTGGTCCCGGGCAATCGAAAGGACCGCATCGGCGTCGGTCACCATCGTGACCACGATCGCTGCTCGCCGCGCCGCGTCGGCGGCGGTCTCGGCGACCTCGGCGCCGAGCTCAGCCAGGTCCCGGGTCGCCTCCATCGTGCGGTTCCAGACGATCGCCGGGATGCCGGCGCGCAAAGCACTGGCTGCCATCCCGTGGCCCATCGCTCCAATGCCGAGCACCGCAACCGGCTCGTGCGTCCGTGCCATCGTTCTCCCCCTTTGCCGGGTAATTGCCAGGTGACGGGTCCTGCCAGCATCGCGCCTGCCCGCCGCCCCCGCCTGCCGCTTATGGACGCAAGTGCCTGTGCCCCCGCATGGGGGACACTGCCCATGGCGTCCTCGTTCGGACCACCAGTGGTGCCGGCCAGGAGATCGGCTGCAGTCTCCACTCAGTCTGCTCGCCGCGCGCCACCTTCGGGGCCGGGTTCACCCGCTTGAAGTATCCCTTGACCCTGGCGCTCGGAGAGTCAGGGCTGTGGCTCGTGCAGGACCTGATCGATGGCCGCGATAATGACCCGGGCCGACCCGTCGACGGCCTGTGCTACCGGGCTCGACGGGTTGCTGAGCTGGCTGGCGATCTGGGCCGCCGACAGGCCGGCCAGGACCTGCGGGTCGTACTGCGCGCCGGCCAGGACGTACCGGTTGGCGATGTCGAAGTACGGGACCGCCCCGGACTGGTCGGCGCTGTTGACGTAGGGGGGGACGTCGAAGGCGTCGATGAGCCTGGTGTCCAGCGCGGTCTGGGCTTGCAGCGGGCGGCCGGCGTTGTCGGCCAGCTCGGTCGTCCGCAGCGTGAGCTCCGTGCTCTGATAGTGAGCCGTCCGGAACGAGAGCGTGGCGGTGTTCGGGTACACGTCGGTCGCCGACGACGTCGTGGTGCCGAGGTGGCTCCAGGTGCCGAAATGGGACAGTGCGACGGCCACCGACCAGCGTTCGGCCGCGCAGAACGGGCAGGATTCCTCGCTGACGAAGACGATGGCTGGCTTGGCGCCGATGGTCAGCGGCGGACCGGACGTCTTGACCATCTGCAGCGGGGTGACCGCCTGGCCGGGGCTCACCCTGGCCAGCACGGCCGCCGGAACGGTCGTGACCTGCCTGACCACGACGGAGGGGGCCTGCGATTCGCTGGCGACCAGACGC
>PLIQ01000407.1:0-13911 GCA_003140115.1 Actinomycetota bacterium
CGGAAGTAGAACTCGAACTTCAGCAGGTCGCGCAGCCAGGCGATCTCGGCCCAGAACGCCCCCACCGGGTCGGTGCTGTCGTCCCTGGCCCGCAGCACGGCCAGCTCGCACAGCGCGGTATCGAGCAGGAAGTGGACCGCCGAGTTCCGGTAGAACGTGGCGGCGAGCTGGTGTTCCGGGCCGATCAGCCAGACCGGCTCGCGCCCCTCCGTCACGGCCGTGACCAGGCCGCCCTGGACCAGCGCGTCCAGCGTGGCCCGCACCGGCTCCGCCGCGGACAGCGCCTGGGCGCTCGCCGTCCGCGGCACCGAACGGCTGTCGAGGTACCACAGCGCGTCGGTCAGCGCCAGCCGGATCTCCTCGAAGCTCAGGGCGGTCCCGCGGGTGGCCAGCAGGATCGTGGTGATGATCGCCGTCGCCGTGACCGGCATGTCCTGGTTGATCCGCCAGGCCACCTCGAACGCCGTCTTCTGCAGGGCCAGCCGCCGGGCCGCCGGATCGGTGGCGGTCTCGCCGTCCCGAGGCCCGAGGAACGAGCTCAGCGAGACCGGCTCGCCGAAGCGGACGTAGAGCTTGCCGTAGTGGTGGGCGCCCTGCGCCTTGACGAAACGGTACAGCCAGCCGAAACCCTCCGGCTTCTTCTGCCCGCCGCGGGCGTAGCGGGCGTACTCGGTGATCTCGTGCAGCTGGTCGAAGGTGATGGCGACCGGCAGCAGCAAGATGTCTTCGACGCGCCCTTGCAGGTAGGCGTCGGCGGCGTAGGACAGCAGGCCGAGCCGGGGCGGGAGCATCTTCCCGGTCCGCGAACGGGTCCCCTCGATCGACCAGCTGAGGTTGAACCGCTTCTCCAAGATGTAGCCCACGTACTCGCGCAGCACGTACCGGTACAGCGGGTTGTCGCCCGCGGAGCGGCGGATGAAGATCACCCCCGCGCGCCGCAGCACCGCCCCCATCGGCCCGAACGACAGCCCGAGGTCAGCGAACACGTGCGCGTGCGGCAGCCCCTGCTCCTGCATGGCCGCGGTCAGCACCAGGTTGTCCAGGTACGACCGGTGCGACCAGAGCAAGATGCCCGGGTGGCGCTGCAGTGCCGCGCGCAGCCGCTCGACCTGGGCTTGGTCGTAGTCGATCTGCGGGTCGAAGCCGCGCTGGAAGATCATCCGGCCGACGGTGGGCACCACGTCGATGAGCCGGCGGCTCCAGCCCGCGGCGAGCTCGTCGAGGATCTCGCCCGCCTGCTCCAGCGACGGCGGGTCATCGCCCGGGCCGTGCCGCACCTCCCGCAGTCCGGCGCGGAACCGGCGCGAGGCCAGGATCTCCTCCTTGACCAGGCTGGGCGTCTTGTACCGCGGTCCGCGCAGCCGGTACTCGGCCCGGTCGAGCGCGAGCGTAGCCCGCCGCGCCACGTAAGCCCCGAAATCATCCGGGTCGTCCCCCCGCAGGCCCGCGGAATCGCCCGGGTCGTCGCCGACCGAGGCCTCGGTCCAGCTGCGCCGCAGCGAGCCGATCGTGGCCGGCTCGCCGACCACCACCTTGGCCCGGCCGGGCTGGCGGGCCAGGATCCGCCGCTGCTGGCGTTCGCCGGGGCGGTACGGGTCGCGGCCCGGCACCAGGTCGGCCAGCCGGGCCGCACGCCGGCCCGCGTGCTCCTCGGGCAGCCAGGCCACCCGCACCGGCACCAACGTGGTGTCATCGCCGCGCCCGGTGACCTCGGCCGGCAGCTCCGCGTCCAGGTCGCCCGGCGGTCCGAGGCTGACCAGGGGCGCCGCCGCCCCGCCGGCCGCGGCGATACGCTCCCGGATCAGCCGCGCCTCGGTCGGCGTACTGGCCTGCATCAGCGGCACGGCTCCGCCGCGCAGCAGGCCGGCCAGGCCGGCCAGGTCGGGCTGCTCGCTCATGACGCCCTCCCGTCGCGGCCGTCCAGCGTGGTCGGCCAGTCGGCCAGCAGCTCCAGGTAGTCCCCCCGGACCTGCTCGATCTTCTCCGCGAGGTTGGCCGCGGTCCAGTCCGCCACGCTGATCGGGGGCAGCACGGCGATGTCGACCGTGCCCGGATGCAGCGTGGTGGCGTTGCGGCCCGCCACCGAGTCGGAGTTCCTGATCACGATCGGGACCACCGGCAGGCCGGTCGCGATGGCCATCCGGAACGCTCCCTTCTTGAACGGACCCACGCCGGCGCCCTCCAGCCGGGAGCCCTCCGGGGCAATCAGGATCGACAGGCCCTTGCGGGCCGCCTCCTCGACCGGCTTGAGCGCGGCCACGGCCGCCTCGGTGTCGCCCCGGTCGATGAACGCGGCGTCCATCAGCTTGCCCAGCGTGCCGAACAGCGGGTTGCTGGCCAGCTCCTTCTTGGCCACGCCGGTCCAGTTGTCCTTGACCAGCGCGGCGACCATGAACACGTCGAAGTTGTTGCGGTGGTTGAACAGGAAGACGGCCGGCCGCTGCGCGGTCAGGTTCTCCGCCCCGAGCACGTTCAGTTTCACCCCGCTCAGCGCGAGCACGGTCTCCGGCCAGAACCTGGTCAAGAAGTTGACCCCGGCGCGCCGGTTCCGGGTCAGCACCCCGACGCCCAGCGCGCCGGCCGCCACCGGCCCCAGCGAGCCGAGCGCGGCCAGGTTCCGGACCCGGCCCAGCGGCCCGCCGCTGCCGCGGCTGCGGAGGCGCAGAATGGGCCAGCCGCGGCGTTCGGCCACCCGGGTCAGGGCCGGCCCGGGGTTGACCGGGCACGGGTGCCCGACCAGGTACATGAGGGCGAGGTCCTCGTCGCCGTCGGCGTAGAAGTAGCTCGACCCCAGGTCGATGTCGCGCTCGGCGGCGAACTTCTGCACGCTGGTGGCCTTGGTCGGGCCCCAGATGACCGGCTGCTCGATGGCGCCGGTCACGATGCCGTGCTCGTCGACCACGAACCGGTTGCACACGACGTAGTCGATGCCGAGGTAACGGGCCACCGGTTCGGCCTGCATGCTCAGCGCGGACGAGCTGAGCACCACGGTGTGCCCGCGGCGCTGGTGGGCGCGGACCAGGTCGCGCATCTCCGGGTAGATCTGGTCGGCCACGTGCTGGGCGAAGATCCGCTCGCCCATCTCCTCGACGTCCTCGGCCAGCCGGCCGCGGGCCGTGCTGGCCCCGCCCTCGATCAGCGCGTCGACTTCCCGCCGCCCGAGCTTGTACTCCACCGCGAGCTGGGTCATGCGCAGGAAGTCGGCCGGGCCCACTTCCCGCCGGAGCAGCCGGTCCCTGGTATGCGCCGCGGCCGTGAACCCGGCCACCAGCGTCCCGTCGAGGTCGAAGAACGCGCCGATCCCCGGGCCTTCCGGGCTGGCGTCGACCTCGGCTACCGACCCGGGCAGGCGCAGGTGCCGGCCGGGGCCGTCGCCGTCCGGCGAGGCGGCGGTCATGAGGTCCGCCGCCGAGCCGGGCGCGGCCGTGGCCGGCCCAGGTCGATCACCTCGTCGAAACCGAGCTGGAGGCATTTCTCGAGCAGGTCGGTCGCGGTGAACGAGGCGGTGTCGTAGCGGAAGGTCACCGTGCACGTGCCCGCCCGGGAGATCAGCACGGCCATCATGGCCACCCGGGGCAGCGGCCCCATCCCGTACTGCCGCTCCACCCTGGCCCCGGCCAGGAACGTCTCCTGCCAGTACCCGGGCACGTTGCTGGCCTGGATGTCCGGCGGGGTGAGCCGCGCGGTGACCGTCTCCAGCGCCGCGTCCGGCAGCAGGCTCAGCACCGGCGCGATCCGGTCCAGGACGTCCAGGGCCGGTTCGGCGCGGCGGGCGATGACCTGCTCGCGGACCAGCCGGATCCGCTCGGCGGGATCGGGTTCGCCGACCGGCGCGGCGATGGTGATGCCGGTGATCCGGTTGCCCGCGGCGGGGTCGTCGGCGGTCCGCAGGCTGACCGGCAGGGCCAGCGGCAGCTCGTCCACCGGCACGCCCAGCGCCTCGTGATAGCGGCCCAGACCGCCGCTCAGCGCGGCCAGGTACGCGTCGTTGACCGAACCGCCCGCCGCCTTGGCCGCCGCGCGCAGGTCAGCGAGCGGCACCTCGAGCACGTGGGTGCGGCTGATCAGGCTGCGCCGGCGCAGCAGCGGCGACGGCGCGGTCGGCGGCGGCCCCAGCACCCGCCGCGCCGAGCTCGCGAAGCCGACCGCCTCCGCCACCGTGGGACCCGGCTGGCTGATCAGGCGGCCGACGGTACCCGCCGTGCGCCCCAGCAGCTTCCACCCGGACGTCAGGGTCGTTTCTGGCAGCCGGCGCAGGCTCTCGCGCATCAGGTCGGTGCCGGTCACGTCGCGGGGGATGGGCACCGGCGGCATGGGCCGCGGGGCGGGGTCCCGCTCGGTGTCGTAGACCTGCTCGAACAGGGCGATCCCGCCGAGCCCGTCGGTGATCGCGTGGCTGAACTTGCTCAGTAGCGCCGACCGGCCGCCCTCCAGGCCCTCCACGTACACCGCCTCCCACAGCGGCCGGGAGGTGTCCAGCGGGGACTGCAGCGTGACCTCGGCCAGGTCGAGCAGCTGGCGCAGCGTGCCCGGTGCGGGCAGCGCGATCCGGCGCAGGTGGTAGTCCAGGTCGAAGTCGGGATCGACGACCCACTGCGGCGGCGTGGTCGGGAGCGGCGGGACCACGACCTTCTGCCGCATCCTGATCACCACCCGGCTGGCCCGGTCCATCGCCTCGCGCAGCCGGCCCCAGTCGGCCGCTTGGTCCAGGATCTCCACGCCGAGGAACGCGGACCGGGTGGCCGGGTGCGCCTCACCCCGGTGCATCAGGTAATCCACCGGGCTGAGCTCGTCGGGCGGACCGGGTGGCGGTAGCGGATGGGTCACTTGGTCATTATCGTCTTGAGCATCCAAATCAGGGAATGAGGCAGCCTCTCGTGATGCAGCAGCAGCGGCGCGGCCGGGTGATCGCGATGAACGGCGAGGAGCTGACCTCGTTCCTGGGCGAACAGCACACCTGCCGTCTGGCCACGACCGGACCGGACGGCCCGCACGTCGCGCCCGTCTGGTTCGTCTGGGACGGACAGGCCCTGTGGGTCTACTCCCTGACCCGCAGCCAGCGCTGGGCCAACGTGACCCGCGACCCCCGGGTCGCCGTGGTCGTCGACGACGGCCACCACTACCACGAGCTGCGCGGCGCCGAGATCGAGGGCCAGGCCACCGTCGTCGGCCCCGTCCCCCGCACCGGCGAGCAGGACCCGCCCGCCCCCGAGCTAGCCGAGCCCGAGCTCCTGATGGCCGCCAAGTACTTCGGCGCCGCCGCCATGACCCACGACGCCCGTCACGCCTGGCTGCGCATCACCCCCCGCAAACTAGTGACCTGGGACTTCCGCAAGCTAGCCAACCTGGAGATGAGATGAGCGACGAGGTACTGGTCGAGCGGCACGGCGCGGTGCAGGTCATCACCATCAACCGACCGCAGGCCCGCAACGCCCTGAACGGTGCGGTGGCGGTCGGCATCCGCGACGCGGTCGACGAACTGGACGCCACCGCCGACCTGCGGGCCGGGGTGCTCACCGGCGCGGGCGGCACGTTCTCCGCGGGCATGGACCTCAAAGCGTTCCTGGCCGGGGAGCTACCCTCCTTCCCCGGCCGCGGCCTGTGCGGCATCACCCAGACCCCGCCGCGCAAGCCGCTGGTGGGCGCGGCCGAAGGCTGGGCCCTGGCCGGGGGCTTCGAGCTCCTGCTGGCCTGCGACCTGGTGGTGGCGGGCGCGTCGGCCCGGTTCGGCGTGCCCGAGGTCAAGCGCGGGCTGCTCGCCGGGGCGGGCGGGGCGATGCTGCTGGCCCAGCGGATCCCCCGCGCCGTGGCCCTGGAGATGCTGCTCACCGGCGACCCGGTCGACGCGGCCCGCGCCGCCGAGATCGGGCTGGTCAACCACGTGGTCGACGACGGCCAGGCCCGCGACACAGCGATCGAATTGGCCGAACGGATCGCCGCTAACAGCCCCCTGGCCTTGATCGCCACCAAACAGATCGCCGCCGGCGGCGGCGACTGGCCCGCCGAGCAGCGCTGGGATCAGATGGCCGCCCTCATGGCCCCCGTCTTCGCCTCCGAGGACGCCAAGGAGGGCGCCCGCGCCTTCGCCGAGAAGCGCCCTCCCGTATGGCAGGGCCGCTAGCCCGCCGCCGCCGCGGCGGCGTCGGGGTCGGGGTCGAAGTAGCCCGGCATCCAAGGCAGCACCTCGGCCCGGAAGTTGCCTTCGCACTCCAGCTGGCACAGCACCCCGATGCCCGCCGTGGACATCCGGTGGATGAGCACGTAGGACGGCGGCAGGTTGAGCTGGCGCGCGATGTTGCTGGTGCGCATGTCGGTGACGCGCGCCGCCTCGCCGCGCAGCCACTCGCGGTTGAACTTGAACGAGTCCACCCGGGACGGCTCGGCCAGCGGCGCCAGGAACGCGTACAGCGCGTCCAGGTCGACGTGGATCCCGGGCCGCAGGAACGCGTTGTCGCGCAGCTCCTGCTCGACCGCGGCGATATTCACCCGGTCGGAATCGGAGTGCATGATCCGCAGCAGGCGGCCGAAGAACGGCGGCAGCCCGTCCGGCAGGTGGTCGACCGCGCCGAAGTCCAGCACGCCCAGCCGGCCGTCGTCCAGCAGCCGGAAGTTGCCCGGATGCGGGTCCGCGTGCAGCAGCCCGGCCCGCGCCGGACCGGAGAACAGGAACCGGGTGAGCAGCAGGCCGGCCCGGTCGCGATCCTCCCTGCTGCCGTCGCTGATGACCCGGGACAGCGGGGTGCCGTCCATCCACTCGGTGACCAGCACCTGGGAGGTGGCCAGGACGACCTCCGGCACGTAGATGTCGGGGTCGTCGGCGTACGCGGCCGCGAAGGCCCGCTGTGACGTGGCCTCCAGGCAGTAGTCGAGTTCCTCGGCCACCCGGTCCCGCAGCTCGTCAAGCAGCGGCTTGACCTCCAGCCCCGGCATCAGCAGCCCGAACAGCCGCCCGGCCCGGCTGAGCTGGTTGAAGTCGCTGATCAGCGCGCGTCCGGCGCCCGGATACTGGATCTTCACCGCCACCCGCTGGCCGTCCTGCCAGACCGCCTGGTGCACCTGCCCGATGGACGCCGCGGCGGCCGGCACGTCCGAGAAGGAAACAAACGACGACCGCCAGTCCTCGCCCAGCTCCTTGGCCAGGACCTGGTGCACGGTCCGGGCGGGCAGCGGGGGAGCGGACTCCTGCAGCCGGGTCAGCGTGGCCCGGTACGGCCCGGCGATCTCCGGCGGCAGCGCGGCCTCGAAGATCGACAGCGCCTGGCCCAGCTTCATGGCGCCGCCCTTGAGCTCGCCCAGGACCCGGAAGATCTGGTCCGCGGTGCGCCGCTGGATTTCCTCGGCCACCAGTTCGGCCGGCCGTCCGCCGATCCGCTTCCCGACGCCCAGCGCCGTCCGGCCCGCCAGGCCGATCGGCAGTCCGGCCAGCTTGGCGGCCCGGGTCACCGGACTGCGGGGCACATCGTTCACATGGACATTGTCCCGCACGCCGCGCAGCGCATAGAACCGTCGTCCGCCGGGGACCGTCTGCTCAGACATCTCGTTCATGACAACCTCCTGCAACACACGCTAGGAAGCATCCGTTACCGCATCGTTACGGCGTAGCGGCGTAGGTGCAGAACCGTGACGGTAATCACACGCCGCACCGCACGAACACGCCGGGTGCGGCGGCCAGGTCCGGCGCCGCCACTGCCAGTCCGGCAGCACCACCTCGAGCGTCCCGTTCACCGTGGCCGGGACCGCCAGCGGTCGGTCGATGAGCGCGAGCGCCTGCGCACAGGCCAGCGCGGCCGTCATCGCGGCCAGTACGGTGTCACAGGCCTGCGGCTGGACCCGGGCGAAGGTGGCCTGGGCCACGATCTTGGGCCAGGCCGGGTCGGCGTCGGCCTTGCGCAGGTCCACACAGCGCAGACACGCCGAACGCCCCGGCCGCACCAGCGGCCCGATCACGCCGATCGCCTCGCCAGCCGACACGGCCAGGTGGGGCACGCGGTCGCGTACCAGGCCTTCGGTCAGGTCCGGCAGCGTCGGCCTGGTCAAGATGACCAGATCCGGGATCGTGCCGTCGTCGCCGGTGCGGACGTCGGGCGCGGCCCGCCCGACGGCCCGGGCCGCACCCTCTTGCCGCGGCGAACCCAGGTCGGCCTCGACCAGCCCGGCGGGCGTGAGGTCAGCGGGCTCGGCTGGCTCCGGGTCGGCGCACACGACGTGTCCCACCCCCGAGGCGGCCAGGAAGCTGGCCAGGCACGCGCCGGTCCGGCCCGCCCCGTGCACCCGGACGAAGGCGGACCGCCGGCGGGCCAGGGTGCGCGCCCCGCCGTCCCCGTCCGCGTAGGCCAGCGCCGCCGTGGCCAGTTCCGGCGCCAGCCGGGCCCGCACCCGGTCCGGGAGGAAGGCGTGCAGGCCGATCGGGAAGTCGTCCAGGACCCCCGCGTCGCCCAGCAGCACCAGCACCCGGCTCACCGCGTCCGCCGGGATGCCGTACGCCTGCGCCGTGGCGATCAGGCTGTCCCGGTCCCGGCTCCCGTCCAGCAGGCTGATCACGGCCGCCGCGGGCCCGAGCCCGCCCAGCGCGACCGCCCGCCGCGGATCCACCCCGAACTGCAGCGTGTCCCGATCCCGCCACAGCGGCAGCAGTCCCGCCCTCAACGCTGGTCTCACGGTCACATGCTGACAGCCCGGTGTGACATTTCGCCCCGGCCCCGGCTACCGGTGCAGCCGCCGCGCCCGCCAGCCCGGCCCGGTAGCCGCCACGATGGTCGTGATCAGCGCGGCCAGCGGCAGGGCGGGCACCCCGTCGGCCGCGGTCGCCACCAACAGCCCGCTCAGGCTGGCCCCGGCCACCAGCCCGATCAGCACCCCGAACCGCCGCACTGCGTTCGGCGTGCGCTTCCCCGGGCTGGCCAGCGAGGAGACCAGCCCGGTCAAGGTCCCGGTCAGGTACGTGGTCGACACCTCGGTCAGGCCCATGTTGTTGACCGCGAAGGATTGCATGCCCATCGCGGCGGTCAGCGTGGCCAGCAGGCTGAACTGCGCCCACCCGGCCGGCCTGGCCCCGCTGACCTCCCAGCCCACCGTGAACCCCGCCAGCAGCGTCAGCTCCGCGAGCAGGACCCCCAGGACGTGCCTCGGCAGCACGCCCCCGTCCCCCAAATCCGAGGCCGAAGCCGATCCCGGGTCCGTGTCCGAGTCCGAAGGCGTGCCTTTGACCGAGAGCGAGCCGGTCTTGACCCCGTGCCCGATCCAGGTACCGCAGGCCACGCCCGTGATGTAGCCGGCGATCGAGACCGTGGTGTGGAAGGCCAGGGTCGCCGACCCGCGCGCCACGGCCAGCCCCCACAGCACGATGTTCCCGGTCATGACGCTGGCGAAGACGTTGCCCAGCCGGGTGAAGCTGGCCACGTCGGCCGCTCCCGACGCGAAGGTCAGGGCGATCGCGATCACGGTCAGGATCCGCTGTCTGCGTCCGCTGTTCATCGCCCGACAGGTTAGTCCTGTACCCGGACGGCGCGGGCCCAGGACGGCGCGTCCGGCGCGCCGGGCCCCAGCAGGCCGATCACCACCCGCGTTCCCTTCGGCGCCTGCGAGGGCCACGGGGTGTACCCGTCGGTCAGCACGACCGTGACGGCGGGCCGGGGCCGCAGCGCGGCCGCCGCCGCGATGCCCGTGCCCATCTCGGTCCCGCCGCCGCCGACCAGGTGGACCTGGCGGGCCGAGCTGACCCGCTGGGCCGGGCCGACCGCGGTGTCGCAGGCCAGCACGCGGACCTGCCGGGCCATGCCGAGGGCGCGCAGCAGCCCCTCGACCTCGGCCAGCGCCGCGGCCAGCAGGTCCTCGGTCATGCTGCCCGAGGTGTCGCAGACCACGGCGACCTCGGGTACCGGCCGCCGCAGCGCCGGCAGCACCACGTTCCCGGCCACGGCGGCGCGCCGCGACGGCCGCCGGTAAGAGTAGTCGACCGCGCCCGAGACCTCGGCCACCGCGCGGCGCAGTTCGGCCGCGAGTACCTTGCGCCAGTTGACCTTCGGGTTGAGGATCTGCTCGGCCCAGCGCAGCAGCCCGCCCGGCACCGTCCCGGCCACCTTGGCGTGCGCGATGACGTCTTGCGCCACCTGCCGGCGCAGCAGGTCGGCCTGCCAGGCGGGCAGCCCCGGCGGGCCGTCGCCCGGCCGCGGCACCCCGTCGGCGCCGCTCCCGCAGTCAAGCCAGTCGCCCGCCGCCTCCTTTATTTGGCCCGAACGGTCCGTGGTGCCAGCCTCGAAGTACTGCTCGGCCAGCAGCCCGTCCGGCGCGCCGAGGTCACGGGGCAGCACCGGCCGGCCGGGTAGCTCCAGCCCGGCCGGGATCAGGTCGTCGTTGATCTCCGCGTCGGCTGCCTGTACCCACCGTCGTGCGTCCTGCGAGGTCACCCCGAACGCCTGGGCCCGCTCCCCGTGGGTCCGCAGCAAGTGGCAGACGTGGTGCACGAGCACGCTGCCCAGCTGGGCGGCGGTCCAGTCCGCGGTCAGGTCCGGGTCGGCCCGCATCCGCCAGTTCTCGTCCACCGACACGGTCCCGCTCCCGGCCGCCGCGACCACCTCCGCGCCGAACAACCCAGTGGCCAGATACGGAAACCGGTCCGTAGCCCACAGCCGGGCCGCCGCCAGCCCGTCAATCCGCCGCTCAGTCATGGCGTGTCAGCCCTCAGCCCTGCAAAAGCCCCGCGGCGCGCAGCACCGGGGCGAACATCCGGACCTCCTCGGGCAGCGCCACCCCGTCCGGACGGCACCGGGCCAGCACGCGCGCCGCGGCGGCCGCCATGTCCAGGGCCGAGTCCGCGGCCAGGCCGAGGACCTGCCAGCCGGCCGTCCAGCGTTCGGGGGTCGGGTTCGACGCGACCGCCGAGGCGATCGAGGCCAGCGCGGCGTAGGCCCGGTCGCCGCGTTCCGGTAGCCGGAACGAGGCCGGGTCGGCCAGCACTTGCTCCGGGTCGGGCAGGTCCATCTCCACCAGCCAGGCCAGGAACTCCACCCCGGCGCCGTCGCCCACGGCGCCCCTGACCAGCGCCGAGCGCGCCTCGTCGGAGGTGCCCGCCGCGCCTGCGGCGGCCATCAGGCGGCCCGCCATCTCCCAGGTCCGCGGCGACGGCCAGCCGCGCCCGGCCGAGGCCGCGTCGGTCGGCGGGGCGCAGGCCAGCGCGGGCCGGACGTGCAGGAACGCCGCGACCAGGCCGCGGGACAAGATCTCTTCGGCCTGCCAGCCGTCGGGCAGCAGCGGGATCTCCGGTGGCGCCCAGCCGCCCGCCAGGCCGTCAGCGACCGCGCGGGGATGGGCCAGCCAGGACAGGTGGCACAGCCGGTTGGCCAGCGGCGCGGACAGGTCCCAGCCGTCCGCGGCCTGCTCGGGCGGGTTGGCCGCGGCCACCACCGCGACCTCGTCCGGCAGGGTCAGGTCACCGACGGCCCGTTCCAGTACCACCCGGAGCAGGGCCGCCTGCACCGCGGGCGGCGCGGTGGACAGCTCGTCGAGGAACAGCAGGCCGTGCCCGGCCTCGGCCAGCCGCCGGGCCCAGGCCGGGGGAGCGAACCTGACCACTTCGCCGACCACGATGGGCAGCCCGGCGAAGTCGGAGGGCTCCCTGATCGAGGCGATGACCGTCTCGCAGGGCAGGTCCATGGCCCGGGCCATGGCCCGGATGGCCGAGGTCTTACCGGTCCCGGGCGCCCCCCACAGCAGCACCGGCACCCGCGCCGCCACCGCCACCCCAAGCGCCTCCGCCGCCGGATTGTCGCTCATGCTTTAACTCCCGGGCTCGCTCATGCTGTATCGCCCCGCTCGCCTACAGACCAAGGCTCGCTCATATCTCCCAGTGTGGGGCATCGGCGGGACTGTCCTCGCTGGCGTGGGCGTCCAGTTGCTCGGGTTCGGCGCCGGGCGCGCGCAGCCCGAGCACGCGGGCGGCCGGCCAGCCCGGCTCTTGCACCGCGACGATCAGGTGCCG
This sequence comes from Actinomycetota bacterium, assembly GCA_003140115.1. The sequence continues at coordinate 11,978 of PLIQ01000407.1, forward strand.
TCCGATCCGGGCCAGCCCGCAGGCCCAGACCGAGGCCAGCCACCCGGCGGGCAGGCTGACCCGGAGCCGGCGGTCTGCTCCGCGCCCGGTCAGCTCGGCCGATCCCCAGCCCGGTCCGGAGTGCAGGCTCACCACGACCTGGTCGGGGTCGATCCCGAGCCACTCCTCGGCCACCGGTGCCAGCCGCCCGGTGATCGCGGCGACCAGCGCGGGGCCCGAGCCGGCCTGCTCCCCGCCGCCCCGTGCGGTGTGCGTCGCGGCCAGCCGGGCCGCGTGCGTCGCGGCCACCTGCCCCATCAGCCGGACCTGGAACCCGTACCCCAGCGCGAGCAGCGACAGGAGGTCGTCACGGCGGCGCTGGGCCGCAATCCTTTCCTCCGGCACCTTCCGCTGCCGGGTGCCCCCCCGGGGCAGGGACGGCCCCGGCTGGCTGGCCGGCCGCATCGGCTTGGTCCGCGCCCCGCCGACCGGTCCGCCGAGCGGCCCGGCTACCGTGCTGCCCGTCTGCTTGGCGGCGAGCACGTCGTCCCAGTCGACCGCGATCTGATCGGCCGGGCCGCGGGGCCCGATGGCCAGCACCGACAGGTCGTCGGCGTGCCGTTCCCAGGCCTGTGCCGCCTCGACGCAGCGGGCCTTCTCCCCGCCCAGGGCGGCGAGCACCAGCTCGGCTTCGACGTCGGCGTGCGACGGCAGCAGCAGCGATCCCGCTTCCCAGCGCACGGCGTGTCGGCCCGTTCCGCACGGCACCTGCGTCTGACAGCTAGGCAGGCAGTCGAACCACGCCCCGTTCGCTGGTGTGTTCACGGCGAGTACCCCCAGCACAGCGGCAGCGTGGCGCGGACCTCAGCCGAACGCCCGGTGACCAGTACCTCGATCCGGGCGCAGGAGCGACTCAGCGGCGGAGTCAGCCGCATCGTGAGAGCGGCCTCGCCGCCCTCGTCGTACCAGCCCGCCGGGCGGGCGGCATGCCAGCGCCCGGCGCCGTCCCGGACCCACATCGACAGCGGGAACGCCATGTCCACGCCCAGCGGTCCCTGCCGCAGACCCGGCAGCCGGCCGAGCGCCAGCGCGTCCATCCAGGTGCCCCCGTCGAAGTTATGCAGGCCGAGCAGGACCAGCCTGATGCCCTCCAGCTCGGGCAGGGCGGCGGCCACGGCGGCGAAGCCGTCCCCGGCCGGCGCCGCGTCGGGTTTCCTGCGATGGTAGTGCGTGAGCATGCTGAGCCAGGGTTCGGGCAGGTCCGGCGCGGGCGTCGCGGCGATCCCGTGCCCGCCGATGCGCAGGCTCGCGCACAGCGCCGCCAGCCGGGCCGGCACCGGGCTGTGCGGGGACAGGACCTCGGCCGCCTCGAGCGCGGCGACCGTGGCGCCCAGACCCGCGGTCAGGTTGATGACCAGCCCTGCTGGCCCGGCCCCGTGCGCCGGGGCGGACGGGAAGCCGGCCAGCTGCTGGCGCAGGTCCAGCCGGTGCTCCGGGGCCAGGCTGAGCAGCCGCTCGGCGATCCGGTTCAGCAGGTGCTCCCCGATGCTGAGGCTGATCTGATCGACCTGCGGCTCGGGTCGTTCGGCCCGGCGGCCCAGGTCGACGCGGACGGCCTGCTCGCCCGGCGCGGTGATCTCGAGCCAGCCGATGTCCGGCGGCGGGTCGGGCCGCAAAGTGAGGTCGCAGGTCGATTCCGGCCGTCCCTTGGTGGCGAACAGCAGGTCGTACCGCTGGCCCCGGTCGTCGGTCACGCTGATCGCCTCGACCGGCGGCAGGCCGTGATGCCGCGAGCCCAGCGGGTCCCGGGTCCGCCAGGTGGCGGTGAAGCGGGCGCCGGCCGCGGTGTGCGCGTACGACATGAGGTCGAGCTCACCGCTGATCAGCTCGTCATGGAACAAGATCATGAGCCCGACCGGGACGTACCGGTCTGGGCCGTTCGGCGAGGCTCCGGT
>PLIQ01000407.1:13925-19542 GCA_003140115.1 Actinomycetota bacterium
GCCAGGGCCAGCTCCACGTCGGCCAGGATGTCCTCCGCGGTCTCCAGGTCCAGCGCCCCGACCGCGGTCAGCGCCCACGCCGCCCGGGCCAGGGCGACCGGCATGACGACGAACGGAGCGTCGCTCGACTGCGCCCCGGCCAGCGACCGCGTCGGGTCGCGCAGCTCGGCCTCGGCCAGCAGCCGCAGGTAGGTTTCCGCGCGCTCGCGGTTCATGTGCTAAGTGTCCGGCATTTTCTGACCCATCCCAACGGCCCGCCGGTAACCCTGCCCCGGCTAGCGGAAGTCGCCCGCCAGCTTGGCCAGGTCCGGATAGCCCAGCCCCGAGCCCGGGTTGTAGACCTGGCCGGGCGTTCCGGTGTAGTAGAGGTTGTCGTTGCTCGCGCCCTGGGCGGACAGCGGGGTGAACGGCGAGCTGCCCGATACCGCGAAACCGTAGATGGCCGGGTTCCACAGGCCCACCCGGTGGCCGACGTACTGGTCGATCAGGGCGGCCGCGCCGCTCAGCTGCGAGGCGCCGAAGCTCGTGCCGCCCCAGCCGCTTTGTAGCGCCGGCGAGGCCAGCGGGTCATACAGCAGGTAGCCGGTGAACGGGTCGGCGTCCACGGCCAGGTCGGGCAGGCCGCGACCGTTTCCTTCGCCCTGCGCCGCCGTGGGCGCGGCGGCGAAGGTCCACTGCGTGGGCAGGTAGAGGCCGTCGACCGTGCCGTAGTCGTTCGGCGTCATGTACTGCACGCCGCTGTAACTGCCCCCGTTGGCCACGCCCTGCTGGGCCAGCATGTCCTGGTACAACGGGACCGGCTCGAAGCTGCTGTAGCCGCCTCCGCCGCCGGCCCCCGCTGCGGCCGCGAACGACGCCTCGTTCGAGTAGCCGAACTTGGCGTAGTCCGGCCACAGCCAGTCCCAGCCCCAGGTCCGCTGGGCGGGAATCGTCGCCTTGAGGTTCGCCCGGCCCACCGTCGCGGTGATCGTGCCGCCCAGCGTGGTACCGCCCACGCTGGTGACGAACGGGCTGTCGTCCGGGCTGTCGACCGACAGGTTGGTGGTCCCCAGGTCGCCGGCCGCGTCGTAAGCGCCGGCGTCGCCCGTCGCGACGAACGTGCTCTGGCGCTGCGCGGCTAGTTCGAGGAAGGCCTCGTCGAAGGCCTGCGCGTAGCCCGGGACCTCCCCGCCGACGACCTCCGACGCCTGCAGCAGGGTCTCCGATTCGCCCCAGCTCGAGGACAGCGTGCCGGCCAGGTTCTGGCTGGCCGCGGCGAAGAAGTCGTCGACGTAGCCGTAGTCGGTGTTCGGCGCCTGGTAGACCACGACGTTGGCGTCCGGGGCCAGCGCGCCGGCCTGCTCGACGTCCAGGTCGCTCGCGGCCGAGCCGGCCGCCTCGCTGGGTGCGCCGGGACCGTCGTCCACGTCGTAGACCGTGATCCGGTTCGCCTTGGGCGTCATGTCCAGCACGTTGTTCCAGAAGTGGTACGCCGCGGCGGGGTCGAAGCCCGCCAGCGTGACGATGCCGATCGTCTGGCCCTGGCCGTCCAAGCCGCTGCGGTACAGCGGGCTCAGGCCGTAGTTCTCGGCGAAGTCGGCGGGCGTGAGGTTGCCGGTGTAGGTGGTGCTCGGCGTGACGGAGTTCGAGGCGGTCACGCCCTTGGGCGTGTGGATGAGGTCATCGGAGAACGGCGCGTAGTTGGTCAGCCCGAGGATGGTCAGCACGCTCGAGGCGATGCTCGTCGGCAGGTACGGGTTCGCCGTGGTGCCGTGCACCTGCTGGGCCGGGAGGCCGGCCAGGCCGTCGTGCGCGGCCACCGCCGGGACCTTGTACTGCTGTTGCTGTACGGACAGCGCGCTGTCGAATTCGGCCGCGGTGCCGCCGGCCGACACGACCAGGTCGTCCGGGTAGACCTTGCTGGCGATGCCGTACCGGCGCAGGTAGCTCTGCAGGGCCGTGATGGCGCCGGCGGTCTGGCCGTAGCGGCTCGCGAACTCGGCCACGGTCAGGTCGGGGGATTGGCCCGCCTCAACGGCCGATTGCAGGTCGAACAGGTTACGCCCGCGCAGGATGAACGAGACGATTTCCGGGGTGGCGGCCGGCGTGCTGCCGGACACCGTCGCGTTCTTCAGCGCGACCGGCCCCAGACCCTGCGCCACGGCGACCTCACCCGCCGGCGCCGCCGACGACGAGGCCGCGAACGATGTGGCCCGAAACGACGGGACCGCCAGGGCCGCCACCAGTGCTGCCGCCGCGGCTATCACCACGGCCGCGATCCACCGTCCCCCAGAACGCTTCACGGAATGGTCTCCTTCGCTCACCGGTCAGGGAACGCGGAAACGCATGGCCGTACTAATGTCCCCGATCCCCCGTAAACATCCCCAGACACGATGATGGAGTCCCGCATATCGGCACGCGTCTTAACCACGCGGCACGAGAGAATCACAAAATGATAACGAAAATTTGCCGACGCCTTTACCGGCGGCGGCAAAATACCGCTAATCCGGAATTATCTTAATTCCGCGATTACCTTGGCCCGGGCGCGTCAGGCCCCGCTGGCGANNCCAGCAGCGGACGATGTCGCGCATGGACAGCAGCCCGGCCACGTCGTTGCCGTCGACCACGACCAGGTGCCGGAACCCGCCCCGGACCATCGCCGCGGCGGCGTCCTCCAGGGTCCACTCGGGCGAGGCGTACACCAGGTTCTCGGTGCGGTGCTGCGCCACCAGCTCGGCGTCGGGATCCTCGCCCTTGGCCATCGAGTCCAGGAGGTCGCGTTCGGTCAGGATGCCGATGCCGGCGTGCTCCGCGTCGATCACCACCGCGGCCCCGATCCGCCGTGCGGACATCATGCGCGCCGCCTGCCGCAGCGTGTGCGTAGGCCCGATGGTGAGGACAAGGTGGGACATGCCGTCTCGTACCTTCACGAGTATCACACCCCTGATTCCGGTGCTTGTGAATTTGTGACGCCCATCCAGCATCGGCGATCTGCCCGCTGAGAGCAAGACCGCGCTCGCGGTAAAGTTCAGCCGCTGCTCTACGTTCGGGCGCTGTTCAGCCGGGCCAGCACGTCGTCGTGCAGGTGGCCGTTGGTGCAGACCACGCTGCCGCCGTCCGGCCTGGTCTCACCCTCAAGCGAGGTGAACCGCCCGCCGGCTTCGGTGACAATGATCTGCAGCGCGGCCAGGTCCCACAGGGACACCTCGGGCTCGGCGGAGACATCGCACGCGCCCTCCGCGACCAGCATGTGCGACCAGAAGTCCCCGAACCCGCGGGTCCGCCACACCGCCCGGGTCAGCCCGAGGAAGTTGTCCAGCAGGCCGCGTTCGGCCCATCCGCCCAGGCCCGAGTAGGACATGGACGCGTCGCCCAGCTTGGTCACCCCGGACACCCGGCAGGGCGAGGCCTTGGTCAGGCTGCGCCCGGTCCACGCGCCGCCGCCCAGCGCGCCCCACCAGCGGCGGCCAAGGGCGGGCGCCGACACCACGCCCACCACCACGTCCGGGCCGTCCATCAGCCCGATCAGGGTGGCCCACACCGGAACGCCGCGGACGTAGTTCTTCGTGCCGTCGATGGGATCCAGGACCCAGCAGCGCAGCCCCGTGCCGGACCGGCCGAACTCCTCGCCGAGCACCGCGTCGCGCGGCCGGGCCCGGCGCAGCACGTTACGCAGCGACTCTTCGGCCGCCTGATCGGCATCGGACACCGGCGTGAGGTCGGGCTTGGTCTCGACCCGCAGGTCGAGCGCCTTAAACCGCCTGGTGGTGATGTCGTCAGCGGCGTCTGCGAGGACGTGCGCGAAGCGCAGGTCGTCGTCGTAACGGACCACCCGCGAAACGGTACCGCCTGGGACATCTGACTGGCCAGCAGGTCCGCCCTCGCCGGGCGTTTGCCTGCGCCGCTACCGCCGCCGCCGCGCGCGCTGCCGCCCCACCTCCCACCGCCGCGCGCCGCATACTTGTACACCTCCGCCGCCGCGCGCGGCATACTGGACGGGTGATGAATGATCACCGTCACGCTCACCCACATGCCGGTGTCCCCCTCCCGGCCGTCCCCTTCCCGGCCGACCCGCCAGTTCAGCTGCGGCCCTTCATCCGGGACGGCCGGATCACCGCGATGCCGGCCAACCGCACCCGCCGGCGCATGCTGCTCGACCAGGTGGCCCAGGCCTTCGAGCCGGGCCACCGCTACCCCGAGCCGGTCGTCGACGAAGTCCTCAAGTCGATCTTCGACGACCACTGCGCCCTGCGCCGGTACCTGGTCGACGAGTCGTTCCTGTCCCGGACCGCCGCCGGCGTCTACTGGCGGGCAGGAGGAACGGTCGATGCGTAAAAAGCCGATGTCCCCGAACGAGCTATGGTGCTTCCCCGAGCCCCCGGACCGAACGAGGCGCTGGTGCTTCCCGGAAACCCCGCCCCATCTTCCGCCGGCCGACCAGGACGAGCCATGGTGCTTCCCGGAAGATCCCGCCCACAACACGCGTGACCGCAGCCGGTCACGGTCCCGGTCCTGGCCGGCTTAGCCCGCACCCGAGTGTCTGAGGTGCGTGGGCCCCTGGCCCCGTCTCCCGGAGCGGGTGTGCCACGAGGTCCCTTGTGCAGCAAGCGGCGAGCAGGTTTATGCAGGTAGGAGCGTAGATGCGGCACCCATCGCCCGCACGAACGGGCGCTGCGCTGTGTGGCCGGTCTGCGGGAGCTATCAGGTGGCTGCGGCTCAGGACCTAGCCGCGCTGGTATCAACGGGGCCGCCAGCAGCGGGCGGACAGGTCGGATGTGGTCAGACTTGGCGTGGCCCTCTAGGCGGCAAGAGGAGCCGAGACGGGCTGAGGGTCCTATTGGCCGATGGTTCCAGACGCGAGCCAGGGTGACGTGACGCCCGCATTCCGGATCAGCAGCACTCAGGGGAGTGAGGGAGCCGGACGCTACGTGGCCTTATCCACCCGGACAATGGTCACCACGTCTGCTGCCACCTCGTACAGCACCCGGTAAGCCCCTACGCGCAGCCGACGGTAACTGCCGCGGACAAATGCATCCGGCGGCTCCGGATCCTCGGCTAAAGGCGCGATGGCCCGGTTGACCTGCCGCATTCCTGCCTGGTCAGCCATAAACCGGCGCGCCGACGTCAGCGCGGCGTGCCGCCAGACGATCGTCACTGGCCGCCCCCGAGCAATTCAGCCATGGCAGCCTCATGGGAGACAGTGCCGCCAGGCCGTCCAGCTGCCTTCCACGCCTCGTGCTCGGCGATGGCGGCGCCGATTTCCGCCTCCTCGATCTCGTCGGCCGAGGCGCGGTCTCTGAGGGCCGCGAGCATGCGGTACTCATCCAGGGGGACCACCACGGCTGTCTCGCCGCCGAGGTGGATCACGTCGTGACTGCCGCCGTGCTCTTCTGGCCGTGCACTCATAGGGACGATGCTAGTCCAGACGCGCTGCGCGGGCAGGTTCTGACTTACCTGTGCAGCCGGTCCGCTACCTGAATGCTTCCGGCATCGCTCTTTCGAGCTGGTACCAGGGTCACCAGGGCCTAGCCCGCAGGATCAGAGCTGGATCGTCGCCTGGATAGCGAACCGGCGGGCAGGCCGGATGGTGGCAGAGTTGGCAGGGAGGATCGTGTTCCCCTCTAGGGGATCGGGGTGC
>PLIQ01000474.1 GCA_003140115.1 Actinomycetota bacterium
GTCTCGTAGACGCCGAGGTAAGACGCCGGGCTGGTCGGCAGCGGGGTGTCGGCCGCGCCCGGGCCGGAGGAGGACGACGCGGCCCGGGTGACCGCGAACGCGACACAGACGGCCGCGACCACGACGGCCGCCACGATCGTCAGCCACGATCTCAGCCGAGTGTTCATGATCCCACTCTGGGGTACGCCTCGGCACCCAGCCGGAATGCTGCTGTGGCCGGCAGGCTGATGAGCTGCCAGTCCTTCCTCGTGTCGGCATCGAACCAGATAAGTCCCAGTAGCTGGTAACTGCGGATGCCGGCGAACAGATCGGCGATGCTGGCTGGCTGGTGCGCGCCCGCCGCGCCCGTCTCGGCGATCAGTATCGGGTCGTTCGTCAGCCTACGTATCGCGACGATGGTTGGCCCGAACAAGGAAACGAACTGCTCCTGGGGGCTGGTGTAGTAGCCGTCGATCCCCACCCAGGTCACGTACGAGCTGCCCGGCCACCACGCCTGCGGATCCGGAATGCCGGCCTGAGGCTCGATAACGTTGACCGTCCACATCCAGGTCACGTTGTCGGCCCCGTTGCTACGGAATAGGTTAACGATGCGGCGCCAGGCGGCCACGAACGCCTTCGGCGAGGAGTTCCCGTTGCTCCACGAGTACCACGTTCCGTTCATCTCGTGGCCGAAGCTCATGATGACCGGATGGCCGTAGGTGCGGACCGCCTGAGCGTAGAGAGCCAGGTATTGGTCGTACCGCCCGGATACGATCGCGCTGAGGTCGATGCCGGTGGGCTGGATCTGCACCACGGGCACCGCGCCGTGTTTGGCCACTTGGTTGGCGAAGCTGACCTGGAACGGCTCCTGCCATCCGCTGTAGTAGACGACGACATTCGGCCTGACCCCGGTGGCCTTCGTGAACTCCGTCACGTTGGCGTATGAGCCGGGTACGCCCGGCGCGTAGGCCCCGAGATAGGTTCCTGGCTCAGCGGGAAGCGTGATCCGCACGGCCGGTGGCGGGCTGGCCAAGTGCGCAGCCGCGGATTGGTCATGGCGGCCGGCCACCACGATGACCGCCGCCGCAGCCGCGAGTGCCGTTGCGATGGTCGCTATCCGCCAGGGCTTCACCTAGGACGAGCCTCCTACGACGCGAGCATGGTTGCGGCGCGCCCCGAGCGCCATCGCGGTGATGACGCACGCGAACAGGCCGGTGGCGAGCAGGGGGATGAAAACCGGGCCGAACTGGCTCATGCGCCAGGCCGCCAGCACCACCCAGGCCAGCGCCGTGCCGCCGTTCCAGGCCGTCACGCCCACCCATATGCGGCGCGTTCCCGCCTTCCGCTTGTCACCGCCTGTGGGCTGCCAGCCCAGCCGCTTACGCCGGCAGATGTCCCACAGGGCAAACAGATGAGCCCAGCCGTAGAGCAGCTTGGCCATGAATGCCTCGGGCCCGAACCGGGACCGGTGCCACGCCGGGAAGACGACCACGTTGTAGATCATCGACGGGACGATGAACACGTAGTTGATGAACCGGACCCGGTCCGGTATGAAGATGAGCATGACCAGGGGAATCGCCGGGGCCATGAACGTGAACAGCGCGGTATGCACGTAGTAGCAGAATCCCGACAGATAGCAGCACCGCGTTCGCCAGGCCATCTTGGTGGTCCAGAATTTCCTCGACCCGAGCAGCGACATGGACCCGGAGCACCAGCGGTACTGCTGAACGAGGAAGGAATCAGGGTCGGACGGGCACAGTCCGGCCGCCAGCGGCACCGGGATGTATCGCAGACCCCAGCCGGATCGGCGCAGGTCGAACCCGGTATGTACATCTTCGGAGTGCTCGATCAGCGTCGTCCCGCCGTTTTCCCGCAGCGCCTCGCGACGGTATATCGCACACGAGCCTACGCAGATCGCGCCCTGGTGGCGGTCACGCGAGACCTGCACGAGCCGGTAGAACAGCTCCTGGACCGCGCCGGCGCCGCGTTCCATCCATGACATGCGCCCGCGGGTCCGGAAATACTGCGGCGACTGCACGATGCCCAGCGAGGGCTCGGCGTCGAGGTACGGAAGCATCTCCAGGGGCAGATCGGGACGGGGCGCGAAGTCGGCATCCAGGATGAGGATGAATTCGCCGTCGGACCGGGTGAACCCGTGCCGCAGGTTGCCCGCCTTCTTCATCCAGCCGCGGTCCGGGCGCGCCACCCAGCTGAACCCGAAGTCACTGGCCAGGACCCGCACCCGGTCGTCGGTTCCGTCGTCCAGGACGTAGACGGTCAAGGTGCCCGGGTAGGCGTGGGCGAGCCGGGCCACGTGCTCCCAGGTGTTGCGCAGGACCGTGAGCGGCTCGCCGCAGACCGGGAGGAACACGTCCAGCGACGGGTAGCGGTCCGGGCGCCACGCGGACACGAACTCGGTGTGCGCGGCCTGGTCGAACCCGCGAGTCCCGGTGTTGACGGCCAGCGAGAGGACGTAGTACGCCAGGGTGAACGCCGCGAAGGGCAAGAACGACCACGTGAGCACGGGATTCAGGAACACGAACCGGGCCTGGCTGATCAGCAGTGCGCCGAAGCTGGCCAGGGACGTTCGGATGATCAGCGCTAGGTTGCGGTCGGCGTAGGACGTCTTCTCCTCGTCGGTGGGCGGCGCGGGCAGGCCGAGCCCGTACAACCGGTGTCGTCCGCGACCCCCGCGGGGCAGGGTCCCCTCAGCGGTGGCCATGCTGGCCTTCCGGGGGCTGTCGCGGCCGGTAGGTCCAGATCGTGTAACCACCGGAGGAGAAGGGCAGTTCGATGGGGGACTGGTAGCCACCCGCCCGTCCCACGTCGGCGGTGATCTCGGCGTCCGTCCCGGGTGTGGCCAGGTAATCCAGGATGATCAGCGAGAAGTAATGCCGGGCGATGGCCGCGCGCAAGGCGGCCGCCCCGATCAGCGCCTGATGACCGCCCGGCGGCACGTAGGAGAAGTACGCGGTGTCCGACCATCGCGGCCCGGGGACGGCGCCTTCCAGGTAGTAGCCGGGAATGTCGTCGTCCTCAGCCAGGAAGTGGCCCGGGTACTGCTGGGTGAGCGCACGGAGCTTGGTCATGGTGGCCTGGGCGTCGGGCCAGGCGCGGAACAGCTTGCGCGCCTGCGCGGCGCCGAGCGCGCCGGCCGGCCCGATGGCCGCCGCGACCAGCCCGGCCGCCGCGATGCTGACCACCCTGCGTTTGCTGATCCGCGAGAGCTGAGCCAGCGCGTACCCGGCGGCAGGAGCCGCGAGCCACGCCCCGAGATCGACGTGCTTGGCCAATGAGGTGGTGGTGTGCAGGCGGGCCTGTTCCAGCGGAGCCAGCATCCCGGCGGCGGCCAAGACGGCCAGCAGCCACGCCTGGGGCTTGTCTCCCCAGCGCCAGCACGCCAAGACACCACCCCAGGCCAGGATCCAGACGACACCCACCCATCTCCAGGAGTCCGCGAGCACCACCGCCGGCGCGTTCCCGCCCGCCGACCGCGCGAGCGTGGTGTACATGACGCCGGCCACGTAGAGCGGGCCGCCCACCGCCAGCAGCACCGCGACCAGCCCGGTCACGCACGCCGCGATGTACCCGGCCCGGCCGAGCGCGGCCTTCACGCCGTATTTCCCCGCGATGACCAGGGCGGCCAGCGCGACGATGACCGGGTCGAACAGCGCCGTCGAGTACGCCGTGGCATTGGCCAGGGCCAGCACGCCAACGGCCGCCACCACCAGCAGGGTCGAGTCATCGCGATCCCGGGCCGCGACCACGCACCACGCGGAAATCGTCATCAGCAGCAAGGCCATCGAGCCCGAGGTGGCCAGCGCGCCAAGAAACTGCGTGGGACCGAGCACCGCGAACAGCGCGGTGGCGAAGAACGCGGCCCGGCCGCCGAACAGTCTCGAGGTGACGGCCCACAGCATGACGGTCGCCGCGGTCATGAAGGCCACGCTCAGCAGGCGCGCCCCGACCAGACCACCCGCGCTGTTGGCCAGCGCGGCGATGGGCGGATAGATGACGGGCGCGCCCGCCAGGTGGGTCTGAAACAACGGCACCGCCGCGCCGTGCAGCCAGTGCGCCAGTTCCAGATGCCCGGCCCACAGGGAGGTGGCCTCGTCGATGGAGGCCGAGTTGGTCCACACCAGGCGCAGGGACAAGACGATCTGGACGGTCACTACCGCCAGGAGCAGCAGGCTGTGGTCGTTCCAGGCGGTACCCCGCGGCGGCCGCGGCGGTGGCTCCGGGCCAGAAGCGATCTGCGGGCCGGACGCGATCGGCGGGCCGGGGCGCACCTCGGTCTCCGGCCCCTCCGGCACGAGCGTGGCTGAATGGTCCGCCACCCGGACCTGGCCAGTGGGCCCACCCTTCATGAGGCAAGTCGGGTGAAGCTACCGGCGCCCTTGCCGAACGCCGCCGCCGCCGCGGGACTGCTGAGGCCGAAGGCCTGGTGTTCGGAGTTGGTCGCGTCGAAATACACGAACCCGAGCAAGTTGTAGAGGTGAACGCCGGCCACCAGGTCGGCGATCTTGGCGGGCTGGCCCGCGGTGGGCGTCGCGCCGGTCTCGGCGATCAGGATCGGATCCTGGGTCAGGGTGCGCACGCTGGCGATGGTCGGGCCGAACAAAGGAATGAACTGCCAGTTGGGCTCCAGGTAGTAGCCGTCGATCCCCACCCAGTTGACATACGAACGGCCGGGCCACCACCGGGCCGGGGAAGGGATCGTGCCGACCCGGGTGTTGTTGACCACGTTGACCGTCCACAGCCAGGTCACGTTCCCGGCGCCCAGCACGCGGAACAGGGTGACGACGTGCCGCCAGGCGGCCACGAACGTCTTCGGCGACGTATGCCCGTAGCCCCAGCTGTACCAGCTGCCGTTCATCTCGTGGCCGAAGCTCATGATGACCGGGTGATGGTAGGCGCGGACGGCCTCGGCGTAGGCGCTCAGGTAGCCGTCGTACCGTCCGGCGGCGATCGCGGCCAGGCTGATCTTGGACGGGTTCATCTGCACCAGCGGCACCGCGCCGTGGCTGGCCACCGTGGTGGCGAAGGCGGTCGGGAACGGCACGAACCATCCGCTGTAGTACATGACCACATCCGGCCTGGCCCCGGTGGCGCTGGTGAACGCGGTCACGCCGCGGTACGAGGCAGGTGAATCGTTCGTATACACCCCCAGGTAGGACTCGGGCGTGGTGGGCAGGTGGACCGGCAGCGGCCCGACGGGTGCGGCGTGATCCGCGGTCTTGTTGTACAGGCTGACCCCGGCCACGATCGCGGCTGCGGCCACGATCGCCACCCCGGCCGTCAGCATCCGCCGCCGCCTCCGGGACCGGTCGGCGTTCTTTTTGCCACCCGGCCATGGCTGCAGCGTCAGGTGCGCGTCGTCCTCCTCGTGGGCAGGCGGGTATCTCATGCCGAAACCTCCATGAGCTCGGGACGGGCGCGTTTCCAGATGCCCTTGCTGGGGGTGAGCAACGGCGCCAGCATGTAGAGCTGCACGCCGCCCAGGACTTCGGTCGCCCAGTACGGATGCCACCCGTACTGGCGGACCCGCAGCGCGAGACCCGACCACAGGAGCACCTGGACGACGACGATCCAGGTGCACAGGATCCGGTTGACCGCGGCGGGAACCTTTCCCCGGTCGGGCGAGGCGCCGGTGGGGACCCACTCGGCGATGCGCCCGTGGAGTGCGTACCAGATCGCATAGACGTGACAGCACGCGTTGATCATGCAAACCCGGTAGATGGTCGGCCGCCAGCCGCGGCTCAGCAGCGGGAACACGAAGATGGTGGCCGCGAGCGCGGGCAGGATCGGCAGGTAGTTGTGCGGGAAGATCCGCTGCGGGTAGAACCAGATCATCGTCAGCGTGGGAAACGGGCCGGTGAGCAGCAGCGCGGCCGATGACATGTAGTAGAGAAAGGCGGCCCAGAACGCGGCCCGCTGCTGCCAGCTCAGCGGTGCCTCCTGGAAGTGCTTGTCGACCATGAGCAGCATGGACGAACGGCACCAGCGGGCCTGCTGATTGGCCAGGGACGCGAAGTCGGCCGGCGCTATCCCCT
>PLIQ01000118.1 GCA_003140115.1 Actinomycetota bacterium
TTCTCCATCTTGACCAAGGGCACCTTGATCTTGCGGGACATCGACCTGCTCGCGGAGGCGGCCGAGATCACCGACGTGGGGCTGAACGTCTCGGTCGGATTTATCGATAAAGAGCTATGGCGATCCGTCGAGCCCGGCACGCCTGCCCCGGCCCGTCGGCTCGAGGCGTGCGCGACCTTGAACGAGCGCGGGCTGGGCTGCGGCGTGCTCATGGGGCCGGTGGTGCCGTTCCTGTCCGACTCCCCCGCCCAGCTCGACGCGGCCGTCAGCCAGATCGCGGCGGCCGGCGCCACGCACGTGATGCCCATCGTGCTGCATCTGCGCCCGGGCACCCGGGACTGGTTCTTCCGCTGGCTGGGTGCCCATCACCCCGGCCTGGTCGGCCGGTACCTGGACCTGTACGGCCGGGGCGCGTACGCCCCGAAGTCCTACCAGGCCAAGATCGCGGGCCAGGTCCGCGAGCTCGCTGACAAGCACGGCATCGGCCGGCCGAGGCCCGGCCTCGGTCACGGCCGGCGACCGGTGCCCGAGCGGCCGACCGCGCAGGCTGTCGGGGCCCCCGCGCCGGCCTCCCGGGCCCCCGCGCAGGCTTCCGGGGCCCCCGCAGCGGCCGATCCCGTGCGCCTCTCCCCCGCATCATCCGAGCAGCTCACCCTGCTCTGAAGCCCACCGGGCGCCGCGCCGAGGCCGGCGAACGCGCCCATCGGCAAAAAACGGGTTGTCGCCGGAACCGATCCCTTTTTAGGGTAAGCAGGCCAGCTTCCTAGGATTTTGTCTGGATGTGATCGCCCACAGCGAAATCGCGCAATTCGCGATACAGCTTGACAGGGGAACATGACGCGATACATCGTATTTTCTAGGAAAAACTTCAGAGAGCAGGAGGACGACGTGGCACGCGGCTCCACGGGGGCGCCCCGTAACACGCCAGATCCTGATGTCCCCGCCGCCGGCGGGGACATCAGGACGGCTCAGACGCAAGAGACTCAGGAACGGGGAGCACGCCATCGGCAGACTAGGCCGGGCGGCCCGCAGACATCACCAGACCAAGGCAAGCCGCGGGGCATAGACCGGCTGATCGCCATCGTTTGCGGCAGGCGAACCAAGTGGGTTGTCGTCGTGTTCTGGCTCGTGGTCATCGCAGCCTTGGGCTCGCTGGCCGGGAAGCTGCAGGGAGCGGAGAAGAACGACGCCTCTTCGTACCTGCCCGCATCGGCCGAATCGACCCAGGAACTCAACGAGCAGTCCATCTTCCAGAACAAGAACTACAACCCGGCCCTGGTCGTCTACGTCCGCGATAGCGGGATTACCTCGGCCGACCTGGCCAAGGCGGATGCGGACGCCCGGTCCTTTGCCTCGCTGGGTGTGGTAGATGGGCGGGTTGCGCCGCCGACGGTGTCCGCGGACCACAAGGCAATCGAGACCGTTGTCGGCTCGGACCTCGGTTACAACAGTGACCTGAGCGGCTTCATCACGACCGTACAGACCACGGCGACCAAGAATGCCGACGGGCTCAGCGTCTACATCGGCGGGCCCGCTGCCAGCGCGAACGACGAGCTCAAGATCTTCAAGGGCATCGACTCCACCCTGCTGTACGCGGCTTTGGGTGTGGTCATCGTGCTCTTGCTGCTGACCTACCGAAGTCCGGTGCTATGGCTGATGCCGATCATTTCGGCGGGTGTAGCCCTGACCGTCGCCGAGGCGGTCATCTACCTGCTTGTCCGGCACGCCAACCTGACCGTCAACGGGCAAAGCGGGGGCATCCTGGTCGTCCTGGTCATCGGCGCGAGTACGGACTACGCGCTGCTCCTGGTGGCCAGGTACCGGGAGGAGTTGCGCAGACACTCCGATCGGCACCAGGCCATGGCGATCGCTCTGCACCGGGCGGGGCCGGCCATCATCGCCAGCGGGCTGACCGTCGTGACCGGGATGCTCTGCCTGCTGGCCGCTGAATCCAACGACATCTCTGGGCTGGGCCCGGTCGCGGCCATCGGCGTCGGCGTCGGCCTGATCTCGATGATCACCCTGCTGCCCGCGCTGCTGGTCGTCTTCGGCCGGTGGATCTTCTGGCCGGTCCGGCCGAGGTACGGCACAGCGGAACCGACCAGCCGCGGGCTATGGTCCCGAGTCGGCCAGCTCATCAGCCGCAGCCCGCGTGGCGTGTGGGTGGTCACGGTCATCCTGCTCGCCGCTGGCTCGGCCGGCCTGATCGGGTTCAAGTTCGGGACGCTTACTACGGCCCAGTCGTTCCGCGGCACTCCGGCCTCAGTCACCGCTCAGAACGTACTGGCCAAGTACTTCCCGGCCGGTTCCGGTGAGCCCGTGCAGGTGATCTCCACCGCGGGCAGTACGGGGGCGGTCAGGACAGCGCTGGCCGATACACCGGGAATCGCGTCGGTCACAGCGCCGGTGACCAAAGACGGCTTGTCCTTCTTGCAGGCGACGATGATCCCGGCGCCGGACAGCCCGGCCGCCTACACGCTGGTGGACAAGATACGCAGCACCGTCCACGCCATCCCTGGCGCCGACGCGAAGGTAGGCGGCGGCACTGCCATCAACCAGGACGTGGAGACGGCCGCGGCTCATGACCGGGACGTGGAAATTCCGCTCATCCTCGGCGTGGTGCTGCTCATCCTCGGCCTGCTGCTCCGGGCGATCGTGGCGCCGCTCGTGCTCATCGTCACCGTGGTGCTCTCGTTCGGCGCGGCGCTGGGCATATCCTCGCTGTTCTTCAGCCACGTGTTCGGGTTCGCAGGCGCCGACACCTCGGTGCCGCTGCTCGTCTTCGTGTTCCTGGTGGCCCTCGGCATCGACTACAACATCTTCTTGATGACCCGCATACGGGAGGAGTCGATCCGGTCCGGGACCCGCCGTGGCGCCCTAGCCGGCCTGGCCGCCACCGGTGGCGTGATCACCTCGGCGGGCCTGGTGCTGGCCGGCACCTTCGCGGTGCTGGGCACGCTGCCGCTGGTGGAGTTCACCGAGATTGGGTTCGCGGTCGCGCTCGGCGTGCTGCTGGACACGATCATCGTCAGGTCAGTGCTCGTGACCGCGCTGACCTTGGACATCGGGCGGCACATGTGGTGGCCGAGTGCGCTCTCGCACCCGGCCGGGCTGGCCCGGGGGGACGACCCCCCGGAACCCCCCGGCCGGTCAGTGACGGACGGCACCTAGAATGTGGGTTCGTGGCGGGTGATCGGGTAACGCGGACGGTAGCGTGGCGGTGCTGAGCCGCCCGGACGCCGGGCGGCTTACCGTCCGCACCGTGCCGGTCCCCGATCCCGGGGATCTCCTCGCGCAGCTACCGCAGCCGGACGCGGTGGCCTGGGTCCACCGCGGCGCGGGCCTGGTCGGCTGGGGCGAGGCGGCCCGGGTCACGCTTCCGGCCGGCGAGGACAGGTTCACCGCCGGGGAAAAGTGGCACCGATCCCTGTTCGACGCCGCGGACATCGAGGACCGAGTACGGGTGCGCGGCACCGGCCCCGTCGCGTTCGGCGCGTTCACCTTCGACGCGTCGTCCGAAGGATCGGTACTGATCGTCCCGCGTATCCTGCTCGGCCGCGATGGCCGGGGCCTGGCCTGGGTCACCACCGTGACCGAAGGCGGTCAGCCCGGGCCCGGGGACTGGCCCTTCGGGGAAAGCGTCGTGCCGGCGCAGGCCCCGGCCAAGGTCCGCTGGCACGATGGCAGCCTGCCCGCGCCCCAGTGGGAGCAGGCCGTGGCCCAGGCCGTCGCGGCGATCAAGGCGGGCAGCCTGCGCAAGGTGGTCCTCGCCCAGGACCAGTTCGCCACGGCCGCCGACCCTATCGACCCGCGGGTCCTGCTGCAGCGGCTGGCCGCCCGCTATCCCGAGTGCTACACCTACGCCTGCGACGGCATGATCGGGGCCACCCCGGAACTGCTCATCCAGCAGGCCGGCCGTGAGGTCAGCGCGCTGGTGCTGGCCGGTACGGCACCTCGCGGCGGTGACCCGGCCGAGGACGAGGCGCTCGGCGCCGGGCTGCTGGCCTCGGCCAAGGACACCGAGGAACACGCCTACGCGGTCACCTCGATGCGCGACGCGCTCGGACCGCTCTGCGACGCGCTCGACGTCGAGGCGCACCCGTCCCTGCTGAAGCTGCCGAACCTGCAGCACCTGGGCACCTGGGTCCGGGGCACGCTCGCCGCGGACGGCGCGCCCCGGTCGGCGCTGGCCCTGGCGGCGGCGGTCCACCCCACCGCCGCGGTCTGCGGCACTCCCACCGGCGCCGCGTTCGAGCTCATCCGCGAACTCGAGCACATGGACCGGGAGCGCTACGCGGGACCGGTCGGCTGGGTGGACGCCGACGGCAACGGCGAGTGGGGCATCGCCCTGCGCTGCGCGCAGCTTTCCGGCCGCACCGCCCGCCTGTTCGCCGGTTGCGGCATCGTCGCGGGTTCGGATCCCGCCGCCGAGCTCGCCGAGGCCCAGGTCAAATTCCGGCCCATGCGCGGCGCCCTCGAGGGCTAAGCCGAGGTGCGGAAGGGCGCCTGGCGATAAGAGAACCCTTAATCCGATGTCGCCTGCCCGACGAGCAGGACTTACAGTCGGGAGGAGACATATCGGCGTGCGCGGCCAGCGCGACAGGGAGGCTCCGGCAGATGAGCGGCGACACCCAAGAGGTCCTCGGCGTGCTCCGCGAGGTGTGGAGTGCCCAGGGGCAGACCGCGGAGGACATCGAGGAGGCCTGCGGGCCGGGCAAGTCCTGCCAGCGGATGACCGACGTGGGCTTCGAGGGCCTGGCCGAGGAGACCGACGGCGATCTGCGCCTGGCCTGGCGGACCCAGCTGGCCCGCGAGGGGAAGCTGAACCAGGGTGCGGGCAGCGTGCGGGACCTCGTCCTGCCGCCCGCCGGCGGATCCGAATCCCGCTAGCCGCGGCCGCGGACGGCGTGGAGAACGGCCGAATGG
This sequence comes from Actinomycetota bacterium, assembly GCA_003140115.1. Next base: position 4,927 of record PLIQ01000118.1, read on the forward strand.
AGGGCCCGGGGTCCGTCGGCGAGCTGACCGAGACCCTGCGCCAGGGTGGTTACCTGGCCGATCGCGGGCTGTCCACGGCGCTGTTCGTGGCCCTGTCGCTGGACCGCCCCATCCTGCTCGAGGGCGAGGTCGGGGTCGGGAAGACCGAGGTGGCCAAGGTCATGGCGGCGGTCTTCGGCCGTAAGCTGATCCGGCTGCAATGCTACGAGGGCATCGATACCAACCAGGCGCTGTACGAGTGGGACTACGCCCGCCAGATGCTGCACATCCGGGCGCTGTCCGAGCATCAGGTGACCGACCCCGACGCGGTGGACAAGCTGTTCGGCCCGAAGTTCCTGCTGGAGCGGCCGCTGCTGGAAGCGGTGCGAGCCGGCGACCAGGCCGTGCTGTTGATCGACGAGATCGACCGGGCCGACGACGAGTTCGAGGCGTTCCTGCTCGAGGTGCTGTCGGACTTCCAGATCAGCATCCCCGAGATCGGCACGATCAAGGCGGCCAGTCCGCCGCTGGTGGTGCTCACCTCCAACCGCACCCGCGAGCTGCACGACGCGCTCAAGCGGCGCTGCCTGTACCACTGGATCGGCTACCCGGCCGCGGAACGCGAGATCGAGATCGTCCTGATCCGCGAACCCGGCATCTCGGCGGCGCTGGCCGGCAAGGTGGTCACCGCCGTGCAGCGGCTGCGCGAGCTCGACCTGGCCAAGCCGCCCGGCGTGGCCGAGACCATCGACTGGGCCCGCACCCTGGATTTCCTCGGCGAGCGGGACCTGGCCAACGCACGCGACACGCTGGGCGCCGTGGTCAAGGACCGGGACGATCTCGAGGTGGTCCTGGACAACCTGCAGGAGATCACCTCCGGTGCCCACCGCGCCTGAACTGGAGCGCGTGCCGTTCACCGGGCTGCTGGTGAGGTTCGCGGGCGAACTGCGGGCGGCCGGGCTGGCCGTCGGCTCGGGCGACGTCTTGGTCTACTGCTCGGCGCTGACCCGGTTGAATCCGGCCGACCTGGTCGACCTGTACTGGGCGGGCCGGACCACGCTGGTGAGCCGGCACGACGACATCACCGTCTACGACCAGGTTTTCCGCCGGTTCTTCCTCGGGGACGACGGCGAGGCCGGCGATCCGCTGACGCTCATGCTGCGGGCCTCGGCGGAGGCGCAGGGCGCGCTGGCCATACCGTCTACCGAGCCGGGTGAGTCCGAACAGGAAGACGAGGCGATCCTGGGGTGGATGGCGTCGGACGTTGAGGCGCTCAAGCACAAGTCGTTCACCGCCTGCACGCCGGAGGAACTGGCGGCGCTGCGCCGGATCATGGCCCGGATCAAGCTGACCCCGCCGCGGCGCCGGACCCGGCGCGCCGCGCCCGCCCGGACCGGCGCCCGGCCCGATCCGCGGCGAACCGTCCGCGAAGCCATGCGCATGCACGGGGAGCCGGCCCGGCTGTACTGGCGGCGGCGAAAGGTCCGGCTGCGGCCGCTGATCCTCATCTTGGACATCTCGGGCTCGATGGCCGACTACTCGCGCAGCCTGCTGCAGTTCGCGCACTCTGCCGCCCGCTCGGGCGGACGGGTCGAGGTCTTCTGCTTCGGCACCCGGCTGACCCGGGTCACCGGTGCGATGGAATGCCGGCGCCCGGACGAGGCGCTGGAGCGGGCCGCGCGGGCCGCGTTCGACTGGGACGGCGGCACCAGGATCGGTGACAGCCTGGAAGTCTTCATCCGGGACTGGGGCCGCCGCGGGCTGTGCCGGGGCGGCATCGTGGTGATCTGCTCCGACGGCCTGGACCGAGGGGATCCCGCCGTGCTCGCCTCGGCGCTGGAGCGGCTGTCCCGGCTGAGCCACCGGCTGGTCTGGCTGAACCCCCACAAGGGCGACGATCCCGGCTTCCGGCCCAGCACGCTCGGGATGATGATCGCGGCCCCGCACATCGACCTGCTGCTGTCCGGGCACGATCTGAGCAGCCTGGAGAAACTCGCCACCCTGCTGCCGGGACTGAATTAGCCAGCCGCGGGCCACATCCTGGAGCCAATGCTTAACTGGGAACATGCCAGTGGAGAGTGCGCGGTGAGATGGAGCGTGGGGATCGAGGTCGAAGCCGGCCGTGTGCTGACCCGTGAGCAGGTGGTCGAGCTGGCCGACGCGGTCGCCGCGAGCGGCGGCATCGCGAGCGGGATCGGGACCAGCCGGTACGGCGCCCGGCTGATCGTGCAGGCCGGCAGCCGCGAGGAAGCGGTCACCAAGGCGACCGAGGAGTTCATCCAGGCCGCGGCTAAGGCCAGCCTGCCGCCCGGCCCGGTGGTGCGGACCGAGGCGGTCAGCGAAGACGAGGAAGCCGGGGCCGAGGAGCCGTGATCCGGCTCGGGTCGCTGGCGGGTTATCCGTTCGAGGGACCGCGCGTGCTGGCGGGCTGGACCCCGCCGCAGGCGGCGGGGGTCTACGCGATCGCGTACAAGCCGGACCCGGAGTCCAAGCCGGACCGGTACGCGGTCATCTACGTGGACCACTCCGACGACCTGGCCGCCGAACGGTTCCCGTTCCAGCACCCGCGCGCGCATTGCTGGGTCAAGCGCGCGGGATCGAAGTGGAAGGTCTACATCTGCACCTACGAGGCACCGGGCGGGAACCGGGCGCACCGGGAGCAGATCGCCAGGGAGCTGACCGCGATCTACCGCCCGCGCTGCAACGACCAGCAGTACGAGCAGGCCTGGAAGGACCAGTGGATCGGCGAGACCACGTCGTCTTCCCCCAGCCTGGCCAAGGATCCGGCTCGGCCTGAGGCCAGCCCCGGCTAGCTCACGAGCCGGGCCGGAAGCCGACCGCGTCGAGCAGGCGCGAGCGGCGGGTTCCCGATGCGGGCCGGGCCGGCTCGGGTACCGCGGGCGCTTCGGGCCGGGGCGTGACTCCGGTCACGATGTCCTCGGCCATCCCGTAGAGCAGCGGCAGGGCCCCGGCCACCACGCCGCCGGTCTCGTTGATGTGCTCCACCCCGGGCCTGATGAGCTTGGCGTGAGCCACGATGGTCTGTACGATCTCCGCGCACTCCTCCAGGTTCCCGGCGATCCGGGTGAGCAGGGTGCCTACCCAGAACAGGTAGAACGCCAGCCCGGCGACCAGCAGCAGGACGTCGATGACCGTCCAGACGACCAAGCCCGTCATGATTTGACCTTCCCGAGCACGCGGCCGAGGAACAAGTGGTGCTGCAGGCCCTCGGCGAGGACCGCCTCCACGCCGCCTGCGACCTGCGGGATCAGCACGGTGTCCGCGGTGTTAGCCGCGGCCGCCTTCAGCGTGTCCCGCACGGCGACGACCCGCCGGTCGATGACCTTCACCAGGTAGATGAGCAGGCTCAGCAGCGCGGCGACCGCGACCACCACGACCAGGCCCAGGATGTTCGCGATCGTCCACAGGTTGTGTTCGGTGGACGACATGGCCAGCATGTGGTGCATCGCTACCCTCCCAGCCGGGCGCGGCCGCGCTGCAGGCCGGCGATGATGATCGTGGCGTGCTCGATGGTGGTGCGCAGCGCGCCGAGCGGGGCGGTGTTGTGCACCGCGTCGGTCAGCGCGTCGTTGATCTTCGGCGCCTCGTTGCCGATCGACCGGGCCAGTAGCAAGATCGGCACGACCAGGGCCACCACGACCAGCACGATGACGATGCCGATGGTGTAGCCCACCACCCAGCCGGTGGTGCTGTACCCCGCGGCGAGGACATGCGCATCCATAGCTGGCTCCTAGACCGTTTCGCAGAAGTCGCGGACCGGCTTGAGGCTGGCGTTAACCGCGGTCAGCCGCTCCGGCACCGTGCTGGTGAGCTGCGCGACGGCCTGGACTCCACCGGTGGTGGCCACGAGCGTCGCGCGGATCGCCCGCAGATGGAAGATGACCCGTAGCAGGCCCACCGCGGTGATGGCGATGATCAGCGCGGCGACGATCAGTGTGAACCAGGCGGCAGCTGGCATAGCCGTACTCCCTTCCTCAGCCGAGTAGCTTGGCGACGGAGCCCGCGTACCTGACCGCGCCGACGGAGACTTCCTTGACCGTCTCGTCGGTGACGGCCAGCGCCTCGGGCAGGCCGTTCAGCTCGCCGATGAGGGCGACGCCGCCGGCCAGGATGTTGTCGGTCGCGCCCCGGATCCGCTCGACCGCCGCGAGGACGCGGTTGAGCAAGTAGATGACGACGGGCAATATCGCCACCAGCAAGATGGCGTTGCCGATCCACCACAGGACCATGATTCGTGCTCCTCAGCTCGCGGCCTGGTAGGGGACAAAGAACCGGCGGAAGACGCGGGTCAGGGCCATCAGCGCGGCCCGCAGGCCCAGGGTGAAGCCCTTGGCCGGGCTCGCGGCGGCCGCCGCGATCTGCTCGGCGGACTCGCCGCGCTCGATCCGCTCGATCCGGTCCGCCATGTTCGCCGAGAAGTCGCGCATCAGCACGGCGGTGACGTCGGCGATCATGCCCCGGCCGTACTGCGCCGCCGCTCCGGAGAGCTGCAGGTCCTGGGCGACGCCGATCTTGGTGCCGCGGCCCGCGCGCGTCAGCGTCGCGGTCACGACCATGCTGGCCTGGCCCCGCCCCTTCTCGTCAGCACCGCTGGCGTGCACGACCACGCGCTTGGCCGCCTCGTTGCGCTCGGTAATGTCGGCGGTGCCGACGAACTGCAAGCGGACCGGCCCCATCCGGACCGCGACCTTACCCTTGTACTTCTCCTCACCAAGGTCCTCGGTCAGCTCCGCGCCCGGCAGGCACGCGGCCACTTGGGGGATGTTCTCGAAGAACTGCCAGACCTTCTCGACCGGCTCAGCGACCTCGAACTCGTTCTTGATCAGCATCGGGTCTCTTTCTTGACGTAGGCGTCAGGGTCCTTCTCGAACGCCTGGCGGCAGCCGGAGCAGCAGAAGTAGTAATCGGCACCCTCGTACCGCACCGGGCGCCCCGACGGTTCCGCGGTCACGGTCATCCCGCAGACCGGGTCAATGGCCGGCGCTGGCCGTGCCGCCTGCTGCGTTCCCTCCTGCTTCGCGGACCCGGCCGCGCGCGTGCCGGCCCTGGGCCCCGCCAGCGCGCCGGAGGCCCGCAGCTGGACCAGTTCGGCCAGGATGGCCACGGCGATCTCCTGGTGCGTCGTGCTGCCCAGGTCCAGCCCGGCGGGCACCCGGACCCGGTCGAGCTGATCCTTCGGCACTCCCCGGTCGGCCAGGTAACCGAGCACGGTGGCCCCGCGCTTGCGCGATCCGACCAGGCCCAGGTAGGCGGGGCTGGCGGCCACCGCGCGCTCGAGCACGTCCTCGTCGTCATGGCCCTGGGTGGCCACGATGATCATGGAGCGCTCGTCCGCGTGTCCCGTCGTGAAATCCGGCCCGTGGATGAGATCTGTCCGCCAGCCCAGGGTTCCGGCCAGGCCGGCCAGGGTGCGGGCCATCGGGGATTCGCCGACGATCACCAGGTGCGGCACCGGCAGCACCGGCTCGATGTAGACCTCGAGCGCTCCCTCGCTCTGGCAGGAGATCGGGATCACGGTCATGCCGTCCGGTACCGCCGCGCCGAACTGTTCCGGGGTGCCAAGCAGCAGCAGCCTGGCCGTTCCCTCCGCCATTACCCGCTGTGCCTCGCGGATCACCACCGGCTCGGCGCAGGCGCCGCCGATCCAGCCGTGCAGTTCGCCCTGGCCGGTGATGATCGCGCGCGAGCCTGACTGGCTCGACGACGGGCCCTGGCGCCAGACCACGGTCGCGAGGGCGAAAGCCTCCCCGCGGCGGGTCAGCTCGCCCATCTCCTCCAGGACGCCCAAGCCTTCCATGTCAGTCGTCCGACCGCACCGGCGGACCGCCGTAAACGTCGCGGCGATGGGTGATCGCCTCCCACACCCGGTCCGGGAGCAGCGGCATGTCGATGTTGCGGACGCCCATGCCCGACAACGCGTCGATGACCGCGTTGACGAAGGCCGCCGGGCCGCCGACGGCCGCGCATTCGCCAATACCCTTGGCGCCGATCGGGTGGTGCGGGCACGGGGTGACGACCTCGCTGTGCAGCTCGAAGCCGGGCGTCTCCCAGGCGGTGGGCAGCAGGTAGTCCATGTAGTTCGAGCCGACGCAGTTGCCCTCGGCGTCGAACGTGATGAACTGCATGCTCGCCATCGCGTAGGCCTCGGTCAGGCCGCCCATGATCTGGCCCTCGACGATCATCGGGTTGATCCGCACCCCGCAGTCGTCCACCGCGACTACCTTCAGCACGTCCCAGACGCCCGTTTCCGGGTCCACCTCGACGGTCGCGATGTACACCGCGAACGGCCAGGTCAGGTTCGGCGGGTCGTAGTACGCGGTGTTCTCCAGGCCGGGCTCCATGCCGTCCGGCATGTTGCTGTACGCGGCCATCGCGCACTCCTGGATGGTCACCCCGCGATCGGGAGCGCTGCGGATGTAGAACCGGCCGAGTTCCCACTCGACGTCCTCCTCGGACACCTCGAGCAGGTGCGCCGCGAGCTTGCGGGCCTTGGCCCGGATCTTCCGGGACACCATCGCGACCGCGGCCCCCGCCACCGGCGTGCTCCGGGAGGCGTAGGTGCCCATGCCGAACGGCGCGGTATCGGTGTCACCCTCCTCGACGACGATGTCCTCGGCCGGGATGCCGAGCTCGTGGGCGACAATCTGGGCCCAGGTCGTCTCGTGCCCCTGCCCCTGGGTTTTCGCGCCGGTGCGGACGATGGCCTTGCCGGTCATGTGCACCTTGAGGTCGGCCGAGTCGAACATCTTGATGCCGAGGATGTCGTACTCGCGGCTGTTGCCCGCGCCGAGCGGCTCGGTCATCGTGGAGATCCCGAGGCCCAGCAGCCTGCCCCGCTTCCTGGCCTCTGCCTGCTGGCGCCGGAAATCTTCGTAGCCGATGGCCTTCAGCCCGACCTCGAGGCACTTGCCGTACTGCCCCGAATCGGTCAGGAAACCGAACGGGGTCCGGTGCGGGAACTGATCGTCCTGCACGAAGTTCATCCGCCGGAACTCAGCCTGGTCCATGCCCAGGTCGTCCGCCGCGGCCTGCATCATCCGTTCCTGGAAGAACATCGCCTCGGTAACCCTGAACGAGCAGCGGTAGGCCACTCCGCCCGGCGCCTTGTTGGTGTAGGTGCCGCGGTCGGACAGGTGCGCGACCGGGATGTCGTAGGCGGCGAACGCCGAGTGCAGCAACCCGATCTTGAACTTGCTCGGCTGGGCGTCGGAAAAGAACGCGCCGTGGTCGGAATCGCAGCGCATCCGCACCGCGAGGATCTTGCCGTCCCGGCGCAGCGCCATCTCGCCGTCCAGGTAGATGTCGCGGGCGAAGCCGGTGGAGATGAGGTTGCCGGTCTTGTCCTCGATCCACTTCACCGGCCGCTCGAGCAGGATCGAGGCCAGGATCGAGCAGACGTACCCCGGGTAGACCGGGACCTTGTTGCCGAAGCCGCCGCCGATGTCCGGGGAGATGATCCGGATCATATGCTCGGGCAGCTCGGCGACCAGCGCCACCGCCGCCCGGATGATGTGCGGCGCCTGGGTGGTCATGTACACGGTGAGTTTGGAGGTGGCCCGGTTGAAGTCCGCGATCGAAGCGCAGCACTCGATCGGCGACGGATGGCAGCGGGGGTAGTGCAGCTTGAGCTTGGAGATCACGTCGGCCTGCTCGAACGCCCGGTCAGTGCCGGCCGCGTCGCCGACCTCCCAGTCGAAGACGACGTTGTCCTGCTGGTTTTCCTTGTCGTCGCGGATGATCGGCGCGCCCTCGGCGACCGCCTGCTCCGGGTTGACGACGACCGGCAGCGCCTCGTACTCGACCTCGATGGCCTCGCACGCGTCCTTGGCGATGTACGGATCATCGGCGATGACGCAGGCCACCTCCTGGCCCTGGAACCGCACCTTGTCGGTGGCCAGCACCGCCTGCGTGTCGTAGGACAGCGTCGGCATCCAGGCCAGGTTCCGGGTCGCCATCATCTCGCCGGTCAGGACCAGGTGCACGCCGGGGATGTCCCACGCCTTGCTGGCGTCGATCGACACGATCCGGGCGTGCGCCAACGGGCTCCGCAGGATCTCCATGTGCAGCATGCCGGGCAGGGTGATGTCATCGGTGTAGTTGCCCTTGCCGCGGATGAAACGGTTGTCCTCGACACGCTTGCGGCTCGCGCCGAGCCCGCCGATCTTGATTTCGTCCAGTGCCTGCGACACGTTCTGCCCCTTCTAAGCCCTAAGCTTCTCGGCCGCCCACAGCACCGACTTCACGATGTTCTGATAGCCGGTGCAGCGGCAGAGATTGCCCGACAGCGCCCACCGCACGTCTTCCTCCGTCGGGTCCGGATTGGTGTCGAGCAGCGCCTTGGCGGCCATCATCATGCCCGGCGTGCAGAACCCGCACTGCAGCCCGTGTTCCTCCTTGAAGCCCTCCTGCAGCGGATGCAGCTCACTGGCCGTGGCCAGGCCCTCGACCGTGCTGATCTCGTGGCCGTCGGCCTGCACAGCCAACATGGTGCAGGACTTCACCGCGCGGCCGTCGACCAGGACTGTGCACGCGCCACAGTTGGTGGTGTCGCAGCCCATGTGGGTACCGGTCAGCCCGAGTCCGCGGCGGATCAGGTGGGACAGCAGCAGCCGCGGCTCCACCTCGGCGATCTTCATATCGCCGTTGATGGTGAACTTGATCCGGCGGACCGGGATGTCGGTCGCGGGCTGGCCGTCCGGGTCGTCGTAAACGATCATGGTTACGCTGCCCTTTCCGCTGCCGCGTCCGTCCGGTCCAGCAGGCGCACGACGAACGTGCGCACCATATGCCGCTTGTATTCGGCGCTGCCGCGATGATCGGTCCTGGGCCGGGCGGCCTGGGCCGCGAGGTCGGCGGCCCGGGCGATGCTGTCGCCGGTCAGCGGCCGTCCGGTCAGCGCGGCGGCGGCCTCGGTGGCCCCGATGGTGGAGCCGCCGACCCCGGTCAGCGCGATGCCCGCCCGGGTCACGGTCTCACCGCTCGTCTCCAGCGCGACGGCGACGCCGACGGTCGCGAAGTCGCCCACGCGGCGCTCGAGTTTGAGGTAGCCGCCGGAGCGGGTGCCCTGGGCCGCCGGGATCACGGCCTCCACCGCGATCTCATCCTCGTCCAGGACGTTCTGGAACGGCCCGGTGACGAAGTCGGCGAGCGGAATGGAGCGCACGCCGCGCGGGCCGCGGGCCACCACCGAACCGCCGAGGGCCAGCACCACCGAGGCCCAGTCGCCCTGCGGGTC
>PLIQ01000575.1 GCA_003140115.1 Actinomycetota bacterium
CGGAGCCAGGCGATGCCCTTCTCGGCGGTCTGCAGGAGGTAGAGGCGCTGGCCGCCGATCGTGACACTGAACCCGCCCACTTCGCCGATCGCCTCAGTGACCCCGTCGAAGAGCTCGGGGTGGTTGTCCACCAGCCACCGGGCCCCCCACTTACCGCCCGCCTCCTCGTCCGCGACGAACGCGAGCACGATGTCCCGCGGCGGGCGGCGTCCCTCGCGCAGCCGCTGCCGGATCACGGCCAGGACCATCGCGTCCATGTCCTTCATGTCCACCGCGCCGCGGCCCCAGACGCACCCGTCCGCGATCTCGCCGGAGAACGGCGGCACTCGCCAGTCCGCCGCGTCCGCCGGGACCACATCGAGGTGGCCATGGATGAGCATGGCCGGGCGGCTCGAGTCCTCCCCCGCGATGCGGGCCACCACACTGGCCCGCCCCGGATGGGACTCCAGCATGGTCGTCTCCAGCCCGACCTCATCGAGCAGCCCGGCCACAAACTCGGCGGCCGCCCGCTCGCCCGGGCCAGAATGATCCCCCCGGTTCGACGTATCGATCCTGATCAGGTCGCTGCACAGGCCTACGACTTCATCTTGCGCGGTAGGGGCCGCACTGGCTGGGTTCTGCGTCACCTGCCCATGGTCGCATTCGCGCGGCGCCGCCGTGGCCTGGGCCGGCGCTGAGGTGATCGGGATCTGACTGGCAATGATCGGGATCTGGCCGGGTGAGGTTCCCCCGGTGCGGTAGACACGGGTCATGCTACGAGTGACTGCTGTGAAAGCTGTTGTTCGTACTCGGCGGGCGGGGTGTTGCCGATGGAGCTGTGGAGCCTGGCCTGGTTGTACCAGTTGAGCCAGGAGAAGATCTCCTTTCGTGCGTCGGCGCGGGTGGCGAAGTGCTCGCCGTCGATGACTTCGCGCTTGAATCCGGAGAAGAACGACTCGGCCATCGCGTTGTCGTAACTGTCGCCGACGGTGCCCATGGACTGGGTGATGCCCAGCGACCGGCACGCCGCCCGGAACTCCCTGGCGGTGTATTGCGTGCCGTGATCGGTGTGAAAAACGATCCCGGCCGCCAGGTTCCGCCTCCCGCCGCGGGCCGCGACAGCGGCCAGCAGCGCGTCGAGGCACAGCTCCGTGCGCAGGTGATCGGTGATGGACCAGCCCAGCAGCCGCCGTGAGCACGCATCGACGACGGTCGCGAGATAACACCAGCCCTCATCGGTCCAGATATACGTCGCGTCGCCGATCCAGAGCTGGTCGGTGCGCTCCCGGGTGAAGTCGCGGCGCACCAGATCAGCGGCCGGGACCTGCGAGGGGTCGCGGCGCGTGGTGCGGATCTTCCGGCGGCTGCACCGCCCGGCCAGGCCCTGGCGGGCCATCTCCCGCTCCACCGCCTTGTGATTGACCACGATGCCCTCCCGGGCCAGCTGCGCCGTGACCCGCGGGGACCCGTACCGGCGCCGCGAGGCGGCGTGGACCCGCGTGATGTGCCCGGCGATGACCGCCCGGGCCGCCGCGGCTGGCCCCGGCCCGGCCGCCAGGCGTGCCGCGTACGCGTAGAAACCAGACGCTGAGACCTTGCAGACCCGGCACAGGGTGCGGATAGGGAAGTCGGCCTTCTGGGCAGCGACGAACGCGAAGATCCTCACGCGCGCGACTCCTTCACCCAGAAGGCCGTGGCTCGTTTCAGGATCTCGCGCTCCACCTCCAGCTCCGCCACCCGGCGGCGCAGCGCAGCGTTCTCCCGGGCCTCCGCCGACTCGGCCTCAAACCGGCCCGGATCCGCAATCGCGCGGCTTTCCTGGTCTTTCTTCAGCCAGTAGCTGAGATTCGACTCCCCAATGCCCAGCTCATGGGCAATCGCGGCGATCGGACGCCCCGTCGACCGCACCAGCGCGACCGCATCAGCCTTGAATTCCGGCGAGAACTGCCGGCGTTGCTGTCCCATCGGGACTCCCTCCGCCAGGCACAGCCTGGCAGGTCGGGTGTCCACCACACGGGGGGAGGCTCAATGTGCGCAGGGTCATGGTCAACACGCACTTGTCGCAGTGGCGCCGGTGGAGCGCCCGGATTCAGCTCGGGGATGTGCCGGAACCTGTTTCGGACGATGCCGGGCTGCAGCGAAGCGAGGAGTGGGATGCGCTCCGGCGAGCGCTGGCGCTGCTGCCCGCGCGGCAGCGGGCGGTTTTGGTGCTGCGCTACTTCGAGGATCTGCCTGACCCGGCGATCGCTGCGCTGCTGGCGTGCCGGCGCAGCACAGTGCGCAGCCTGGCATCTCGGGGCCTAGCGGCCCTGCGGCCGCTCATGGCGGCGGGAATGGCGGAGACGGCGCTGGGAGATGACGCACATGCGGATTGAGGATAACGCGGAGAACGGGCTCCGCGAACTGTTCCGCGACCCGAGGTGGTCGCTGCCGCCATGGCCAGATGCAGATGCCCGGGTTCGGAAGGCAGCACGGCGGCAGCGCCTCAGAGCTGCCGGTGTTGCCGTTGGCGCCGGAATTGCCGCCATCACCGCCATCATCACCATCGTTGTTCTCGCGTTGCCGGGGGTCTCTCCTGCCAAGACATTCCACGCCGACGCCACCGTCTTGCTCACCTGTCACGATTCGGCAGGACAGCAGGG
>PLIQ01000080.1 GCA_003140115.1 Actinomycetota bacterium
GACGCCTGGTTGATGAACAGGTCCCGGCAGGTCGGCGCGTCCGAGTCATAGGTGATGACGGTGATCCCGCGCTTCATGGCCGCGTTCAGCGTCGGGCACAGGGCCGTCGGGTCGGTGGCCGACACGATGAGCGCGTTCGCCCCCTTGCTGACCGCCGCCTGGATGGCCGGGATCTGCGAGGCCGGTGTCGCCGCGGTACCGCTGGTCTCCGTGCCGGACTCGCCGAGCGTGTCCAGGGCGGCGATCGCGCCGCCGGACTGCGCGCTGTCCGCGGTGGTGAAGTAGGAGTTCCCGAGGTTCTTGGGGATGATGAAGACCTTGAGCCCCGTCTTCAGGCCGCCGGCCGAAGCCGACGAGGTCGACGAAGCGGACGTCGACGACGTAGCCGACGTTGACGACGATGTCGAACTCGAACCCGAGGACGAGCACGCCGCGAGCAGAACCGACACCATGACCAGGCCGCTGGTCAGCCAGGCCGTCTGTCTCAGTTTCATATCTGAATCCTTTCAATCCGATAGATGGGAGAAACCTGCTGGTGCGGCGCGGCGCCGGAGATGGTTCACGGCCGGCGTCAGCCGTCTGGTTACGGCGGAGTACTCCCCGTCGGGGGGATCTGCGATGGGTCGGCGCCCGGGTGGCCGGGCGCCGGGCCGGCCCGCTCGGGGAGCCACTTGCCAAGTCGGCCGGAAAGAGACGCCGCGTTCCGGCCGAAGACGGACAAGAGCAGCAGCGCGCCGGTGACGATCCCGGCCGCTTCCTCGTTGAAGTTCGTGAGCAGCAGCGCGTTCTGCAGGCCCGCGAAGGCGAGCACCGCGAGCACGACGCCGATGATGGACCCCTTGCCGCCGAAGATCGACACCCCGGCGAGCAGGACGATCGCGACCACGTCCAGTTCCAGGCCTAGCCCGTTGTTCTGCACGGCGGTGTCGAGGCGGAACGTCCACAGCACCCCGGCCAGGGAGCAGACCAGTCCGGACACCATGAACAGGATGGTCTTGATCCGCTTGACCCTGATCCCGGCAAACCGGGCCGCCTCGGCGCTGGCGCCCATCGCGAACAGGGACCGGCCGAACGGCGTGGCGTGCAGGACCACGCCGAAGATCACGGCCAGCACGATGAACAGGGCGGCGGAGTAGGTAAGGGCGTTCCCGGTGAACGGCACCGCGTTGACGCCGAGGTTGGTGTAAGTGGTCGGGAAGTTGGCCACCGTGTTCGGGCCGAGCAGGATCGTCGCGATCCCGCGGTACAGCGCCAGTGTGCCGATGGTGACCGCGAGCGAGGGCAGCCCGAACCGGGTGACGAGCAGGCCGTTGACCGCGCCCGCGGCCAGGCCGACCACCGCGACCAGGACGAAGATGCCGAGCATCGGCCAGTGATGGCTCCACAGGACGCCGAGCAGGGCGCTGGACATGCCGAGGATGGACGCGACGGACAGGTCGATCTCCCCGCTGATGATGATCAGCGTCATCGGCAGCGTCATGATCGCGATCTCGCCGTTGGACAGGCCCAGGTTGAACAGGTTGTTGCTGGTCAGGAACTGCGGCGAGACCGACGCGCCGACGATCCCGATGATCACGACCACCAGTGCCAGGCCCGTCTCCCAGCGCAGCGCCGACCTCCAGTGCAGCGCCGACCTCCAGTGCAGCCCCGACTCCCCGCGCAGCGCTGACCTCCGGCGCGGTGCCGACGCCCGGTGCGCCCCGTCACTCACCGCGGGCTCCTCTCAGCCGCAGCGCGACGGCGAGCCGGACCGCGATGAACCGGTCCACGGTGATGGCCAGGATGAGCAGGAAGCCCCAGATGGCCTGGTCCCAGAACGGCGAGATGCCCAGGACGTAGAGCGCGGAGCTGATCGTGTTCAGCAGCAGCGCGCCGAGCGCCGCGCCCACCGCGCTGCCGCTCCCGCCGAAGATCGCCACGCCGCCGACCACGACGGCCGAAACCACCTGAAGCTCGTAGCCGGTTCCCGCGGTGGAGTCGATGGTGCCGTACTGCGCGGCCCACAGCACGCCCGCCACTCCGGCGATCGCGCCGCTCACCGTGAACGCCACGAACACGCGCCGGCCGACCGGGATCCCGGCCAGCCGGGCCGCGTCCGGATTGGACCCGATCGCGTACAGCTCACGGCCGGACCGGAACGACCGCAGGTAGTAGGCGCCGATCCCGATCACCGCCGCGATGACGATGGCCAGGTCGGGGATGCCGATCACGGTGGCCCTCGGGATGTTCAGGAACGCGCCGGGCAGCGAGCTGGCCACGACCTCCTTGCCGCCGACGATCAAGATGTCGACGCCACGGAAGATGTACAAGGTGGCCAGCGTCACGACCAGGCTCGGCACCCGCCCGGCCGAGACCATAATCCCGTTGAGCAGACCGCAGGCCAGGCCGATGCCGAGCCCCGCCAGGAACACCACGACGATCGGGATGCCGTGGTGCTGCCCGAACAGGTTCGCCGACAGGTAGGCGGACAGCCCCAGCACGGAGCCGACCGACAGGTCGTAGTTCCGGCTGATGACGACCATCGTCTCGCCCAGCGCGAGCAGGGCGAACACCGTGGTGTTGATCAGGATGAACTGGATGTTCGTGGTGTTGAGGAACCGGTGCTGGACGGACGTGGTGACGGCCACGAACACGATCAGGACGACGATGATGCCCGATTCCCTGATCCGGAAGGCGCGCTCGGTCAGTCGGCGCGCGCCCGCGCCGGCCGCGGCCGGCGGCCGCTCGCTCCGGGACACCAGCGTCGTGCTCAACTTATGGCCCCCAACGCGGGCGCGCTCGCCTCGGGAGGCGGGGCCTGCCCGGTGGCGGCGGACAGGATCTCCTCCTCCGAGGCGTCCGCGTGCGCGAACTCGGCCATCAGCCGTCCCTCCCGCATGACCAGAATCCGGTCGCTGATCCGGAGCACCTCCGGCAGCTCGGAGGAGATCATCAAGACGCCCACCCCGTCCCGGGCGAGTTGCAGGAGCAGGTGATGGACCTCGGCCTTGGTGGCCACGTCGATGCCTCGGGTGGGCTCGTCCACGATCAGTACCGCGGGGTGGCGGCCGAGCCACTTGGCCAGCACGACCTTCTGCTGGTTGCCGCCGGACAGCATCGACACCGGATCCTTGAGCCGGCCGTACTTGATCGTCAGCCGGGCCGCCCAGTCACTGGCCAGGGCGCGTTCGGCCGACGCCCGGATGAGCCCTCCGTGCTGCAGCCGGTGCAGGGAGGCCAGCGCGATGTTCTGCTGCACGGACATGTCCATGACCAGGCCCTGCTGGCGGCGATCCTCCGGCACGAAGCCCACCCCGGCCGCCATGGCCCCGGTGGGGGAGCCGCGGCGCAGGCCCTGCCCGCGGATGGCCACCGAGCCCGCGTCGTACAGGTCGATGCCGAAGATCGCGCGGGCGACCTCGCTGCGCCCGGAGCCCACCAGCCCGGCCAGCGCCACGATCTCGCCGGCCCGGACGGTGAAGGAGATATCGGTGAACACGCCCTCGCGGGTCAGCCGTTCCACGCTCAGCAGCGGTTCGCCGGGCGTGCCGTGTGCCTCGTCCGGCCGTTCGGCGAGTTCGCGACCGACCATGGCGCGGACCAGGTCACCCGCGACCAGGCCGTCGAGCGGCTGGCTGAGCACCTGCCGGCCGTCGCGCATCACCGTGACCCGCTGGCACAGCGCGAAGACCTCCTCGAGCCGGTGGGAGATGAACAGGACCGCGGTCCCCGACGCGCTCAGCGCCCGCACCACGTCGAACAGCCGGTCCACCTCGGCGGCCGAGAGCGCGGCGGTAGGCTCGTCCATCACGATGACCCGGGCCTCCAGCGAGATGGCCTTGCCGATCTCGACCACCTGCTGATCCGCTATGGACAGCCCGCGCGCGATCCGCGCCGGGTCGAGCTGGACCCCGAGCCGGGCGAAGATCGCCGCCGCCTCGGAGCGCATCGCCCGCCGGTCGATCCGCCGTCCGGCCCGCAGCGGCTGGCGTCCGATGAACATGTTCTCCGCCACGGTCAGGTCGGGGAACAGCGCCGGCTCCTGGTAGATGACCGCGATCCCCGCCGCGAGCGCCATCGCCGGGCCGTGCAGCGTGACCTCGTGCCCGTCGACCAGCAGCTCGCCGGCGTCCGGCTGGTACACCCCGGCCAGGATCTTCACCAGGGTCGACTTGCCCGCGCCGTTCTCTCCGACCAGGGCGTGTACCTCCCCGGCGTACAGCTCGATCGACCCGTCCAGCAGCGCGTGCACGGCACCAAACGACTTCGCGGCGTGGCTCAGCGCCAGTACCGGCCCGCGCCCCGCGTCCGGCCCGCGCCCCGCGTCCGGCCCGCGTCCCGCGTCCTGGCCCGCCTGGCCGCTGGAGAACTCAGGTGGTGCCTGCTCCACGCCCAGCCTCGATTCTCAGAAGCCTTTACATCCGAACGCCACTCTGATCAGAACGAGTCTCATTAATGGAACGTTTCAATTAGTTTCGTAGTGTCGTCTCAGGCTGAATGCATGTCAATGACTCCGCTTGGGCTCGCCACTGAATCGTTATCACCGGGCTGCCCTCGACCACGCCGTCGGTGTCGGCCGCTCCGCTGCCTGACGACCGGGCGGGACCGGGCGGGACTGTTGCCCTAGCCGCGGCGACTTGCTTGGATCAGGCTTATGGGAGGGGAGCGAGGACCCATCCGGGACGCGCCCGCGGCGGATGCAGTCGCATACCAGAAGGTGATCGACTCCGGGGATCCCGATCGCGCATCGGAGGCGGCCAACAACCTGGGCTGGCTCCTGGCCAAGCAGGGAGATGTGACCGGGGCCCGGGCGGCCTACCAGGTGGCGATCGACTCCGGCCACCGCGACTACGCGCCGCGAGCCGCGAACAACCTCGGCGGCCTGCTGGCCGAACACGGCGACGTGGCGCGGGCCCAGGCGGCCTACCAGGTGGCGATCGACTCCGGTCACCGCGACTACGCACCACGAGCCAGGCAGAACCTCCGGGAACTCCTGGAGCAGCACCCTCAGAACACCGTGGTCCAGAAGGTCACCCGAACGCTGAGCCCGGAGGTCCAGCAGTGGGGCGCGCGCCCGGTTGAGCCCGCCGCCGCCCCGCCTGCCCCCCCGGTCAGCGCTGAGGAGTGGTACCGCCAGGGCGAATACTGGCACGGGCAGGGGGACCTGCCGCAGGCGGCGGCGGCGTTCCAGGCCGCCATCGACTCGGGAGATCCGCAGTGGAACCCGCTGGCTTGGTGCGCCGTGGGGCTCCTGCTCTTCGAGCAGGGCGATCTGGCCAATGCCCAAGCGGCGCTGCAGAACGCCGTGAACTCCGGCCATCCCACCGCCGCCCCGCGGGCCGGGATCGGCATGGGCGACCTGCTTGCGCACCAGGGTCGGGATTACCCCGCCCAGCAGTTCTATGCCTGGGTCATGACGTCTGGTCACCCGGATTACTCGGTGTGGGCCACATACAGCCAGGCCATGTCATATATCCGTACCCGTGACATTTTCAGGTGGCAAAGCCTGCTGAATGACGTTGTTCGGTCACAGCACCCAGAGTTCATGCCCGCCGCCGCGTTGTACCTTGGCGAGTTTGAAGCGCGCTGCGAAAGATTTACCCAGGCAGAAAAGTACTACGGAATGGTCGCCAACTCCGGTCACGCTGAGTATTCGAGGGCGGCGATAGACAAGCTTGCGGCGATGAGAGCCTGGCGGAGCAGCATGGTCTCCGCTGAGCTGGACAACGTTGCGGATACCTCACCTGCGGCGGCGGTCATGGAGGGGTTTGCCCGGGTCGAGCGCAGGTTGCGGGACCGGCTCAGCAAAGCCGGAAGAGTTGTCAAGGGCCGTAAAGCGAAAGAGCTGGCCGACGACGCCCTCAACTCCGGTCTTATTTCTCCTGATATTCACGCTTCAGTTAAAAGGCTGCTGCATACACGCAATTCGGTGGCACACGGCGTAGGTCCGGTCGAGGTCACGACCGTTGAGGCGAAGAACTTTCTCCGGACGGCGGACCAGATAATTTACCTGCTGAGCGACTGACGACCGCACGGCCGGTTCGCCTCCCAGCAGATTGCTATCAGGTGCTGGCGTCTACCATGGAACGCCGAGGGCGTGTTGACCTGGGATGCGAGGGCTGATGGCGGCGGGCATGAAGGACGTGGCGAGCCTGGCCGGGGTCGCGGTCGGCACCGTGTCGAACGTGCTGAACCATCCGGACCTGGTGCGGCCGCTGACCCGCGCTCGCGTCGAGGCCGCGATGGAGGAGCTCGGGTTCATCCCGAACGGCTCCGCGCGCCAGCTCCGTGCCGGCCGCAGTCGCTGCCTGGGGCTGGTCGTGCTGGACGTGACGAACCCGTTCTTCACCGAGGTGGCCCGCGGCGTCGAAGACTACGCGCAGGCCGCGGGCTACGCCGTGATCTTGTGCAACTCAGATGAGGCGCACGACAAGGAGCGCCAGTACCTGCGCGTGCTGGAAGAGCAGCGGGTGCGCGGCATCCTGATCACCCCGGTGCACGGGCGCTCACCCGAGCTGCGGCGGATCCGTGACCGCGGTACCCCGGTGGTCCTGCTCGACCGGCCGGGTTCGCACGCTCAGTGCTCGGTCGCCGTCGATGACCGGCGGGGCGGCGAGATCGCGGTCACCTATCTGCTCGGCCTCGGGCACCGGAGCATCGCCCTGGTCAACGGCCCGACCGCGATCCGGCAGTGCGCCGACCGCCGCTGGGGTGCCTACCGGGCCGTGGAGCAGGCCGGGCTGGACCCGAGCAAGGTTCTCACCGAGGTGCCAGTCCCGGCCATGAACCCGCGCGGCGGTGCCGCCGCCGCCGACGACCTGCTCGCCGACGCACGCGCCAGGCCGACCGCCGTGTTCTGCGCCAACGACATGCTGGCCCTTGGCCTGCTGCGCGGGCTGAGCCAGGCGGGCGTGAGCGTGCCGGGAGATATCGCGGTCGTCGGCTACGACGACATCGAGTTCGCCGCGGACGCCGCCGTGCCGCTCACCTCGGTTCGCCAGCCCAAGTACCAGCTCGGACGCGCGGCGGCCGAGCTCCTGCTCGACGAGGCCGACCACCCGGCCGAGCACGAGCACCGCCGCATCGTCTTCACCCCCGAGCTCGTGGTCCGGGCCAGCAGCGGCTCGGCCCCGGAANNCCCCGGAAACCCCGGAAACCCTCACGATGACCGAGGATGCCGCGGGTCTCGCAGCAGGAACGTAAGGGCGCAGGCGACCGCGGGGAAGACCGCGGTCGTGCCCAGCGCGGTGGGCAGGCCGTACGTGTCCGCCAGCAGGCCGAACAGCGGGGCCACGACGCCCCCGGCCGAGGTGGCCAGGCCCAGGGTCACGCCGCTGGCGATGCCGATCCGGTTCGGCAGGAAGTCCTGGCCCAGCGTGACCTGGACGGCGAACGGCGCGAACAGCACGATGCCCAGGACGAACGCCCCGACGAACAGCACCGCCACGTCTGGCGCGGCCACGACCAGCACTATCGCGGCGGCCGCGAGGCCGTAGCCGAGCCGCAGGGTTCCGATGCGCTGCCAGTGATCGGCCAGCCAGCCGCCGCTCAGCGTGCCGATCACCCCCGAGGCGATGAACACGGTCAGGACTGCCGAGCCGACCGCGGCGCTGTGGTGAAAGTGCCGGATGGCGAACAGGGCCAGCAGCGACGCGAGGCCGAAGTAGGCGATCGACCGGAGCACCACCACCACGGTGAGCCGGGCGAAGCCCCGCCAGTCGTCGGACCGCCCGNNGCCAGGACGCCCGCCATGACCACGGCGGGCAGCGCCAGCAGCGGCGTCCCGTGCAGCCGGGTGGCCAGCAGCACCGGGGTGACGATGATCGGGCCGAGCGCGATCCCGGCGTTGCCGCCGACCGAGAACCAGCTCATGGCCTGGGTCGAATCGCCCGCCATGCCGCGGGCGGTCCTGGTCGCCTCGGGATGGTACGCGGCGACGCCGACACCGGAGGCGGCCACGGCGAACCAGGTGATCAGGTAGTTGTCGCCGAGTCCGGACAGGCCGATGCCGAGCCCGGCCACGAGCAGGCCGGCCGCGACCAGCCAGCCGAGATTGCGGTACCGGTCGGTCAGCGCGCCGAACCCCGGCTGCACCACGCTGGCCAGGAAGGTCGCCGCCAGCGTGATGCCGGTGAGCCCGATGTAGCTGTAGTGCCGTTCGAGGGCCAGGAACGGCAGCAGGGCGGGGACGGCGCCTTGGTACAGGTCGTCGACCACATGGGTCGAGGTGAGGAAGGCAAGCCGGGTCCGGTCGGCGCGCGCTATGACCGGGACGCGCGGGGTACGTACCTCACGCATGCTACTTCCGGGTGGCCCGCAGCACGGACGTGACCATCGGGAAGACGAACTCGCCCGCGCCGGTCTCGGGGTGGGCGAGCAGGAAGTCGCGCACCTCGGCCAGCAGCCGCGCGCGGTCCGGTTCCTCCATGACCAGGAAATTCGAGTGTGTCGCGATCGTGGCCAGCAGGGAGTCCGCGGTCCGCCGCTGCCCGTTCTCGAACTCTTCGATCTCGGGCGTCTCGAACAGGCCAGGCCCGGCCGCGGCCAGCCGCTCTTGGCGGGCCCGCGCGGCCGTGGCCCGCCACCGCAGCAGCGTGGTGTTCGACTTGCCCTTGCTGATCTGGGCCAGTGTCGCAACCCAGTCCACCCGGTCGTCATCGACGTTCCACAGCCCGGCGAGCACGCCGCCCGCGGTGAGCACCCGGGCGATCTCGGGGATGGCCCGGTCCAGGTCGAACCAGTGCATGGCCTGGCCGACGAGGACGGCGTCGACGCTCGCGTCGGGCAGCGGGATGTCCTCCGCGCGGCCGGTCAGCGACCGTACCGATCCAAATTCACGTCGGAATTCGGCGAGCATGGCCGGGTCGGGCTCCACGGCGGTGACCTCGGTCCCGAGGCGGACGAGGGTCGTGGTCAGCTTGCCGGTTCCCGCCGCCAGGTCCAGGACTCGCAGCGGTTCGCGGCTGCCCGCCGGCTCGAGGGCCCAGCGGACGGCGGCCTCCGCGTAGCCGGGACGGTGCTCGGCGTAGGCGCCCGCGACGGTACCGAACGACGAACCCTGCCGCAGCCGCAGATCCAGTTCCTCCTGGCTCTCTTTGCTCTCTTCTCCGGTCAGCTCCACTCCGCCTAGCTTATTCGGCCTGATGCTTGCCGTCGTAGGCGGCCTGGGCTGCGCCGATCTCGGGCAGGTGGCTGTCGGCCCAGGCCACCAGCTGACCGATCGCGTCGAGCAGGGTCAGGCCCATAGGGGTCAGGTCGTACTCGACCCGGGGCGGGATGACGGGATGGATGGTGCGGGTCACGATTCCGTCCCGCTCCAGCCCGCGCAGCGTGACGGTCAGCATCCTGCCCGTGATGCCGTCGATGGCGCGGTGCAGTTCGCTGAAGCGCATGGTGCCCTGGCCCAGGAGGTCGATCACGTACATCGACCACTTGTCGCCAACCCGCTGCAGGACGGCACGGGCGCGGCAGCCCGACGGCTCACCAGCCGCCTCCGACGGTTCGCCCCCAGCCGCCCCAGACGGCTCGCAAACCGCCTCGACCTCCCCGGAATCCACGAAAATCCCACCTCCATACCCCATTAGGGTACTTCACCAGCGCGTTCGGCGAAGAGCTTGAAAGTTCAAAAAGAAGTGCTTGACAGTTCAAGTGTAGCTGGTTACTATCAAGAAGCAAGGCACGCAAGCGAACTTATACACAACGCAGTATCAAGTATCTGGAGGCATGATGACAGAGACCACGGTGGTAATCCCCGGCTACGTCACCGGCACCTGGACCATCGACCCCGTGCACTCTGAGGTGTCCTTCGTCGTCAGGCACATGATGGTGAGCAAGGTCCGTGGCCGNNACGGCCGATGTCGACCTCAGCTCGGTGAACACCGGCAACGAGACCAGGGACAACCACGTCCGCAGCGAGGACTTCTTCCACATCGAGAAGCACCCCACGATGTCCTTCCGCTCCACCGCCGTTCGCCCCGACGGGGACAACTTCCTGCTCGACGGCGACCTCACCCTCCGCGGTGTCACCCGCCCGGTGACGTTCCGCCTCGAGCTGAACGGCTTCGGCCCCGACCCGTACGGCGGCACGCGGGCGGGCTTCTCGGCCACCACCGAGATCAACCGGAACGACTGGAACGTCAGCTTCAACGGCGCGATCCCCGGTTCCGGCAGCGCCGTGGTCCTCAGCGACAAGGTCACGGTCAACCTGGAGATCGAGGCCGTCCTCAGCCAGGACAAGTAATCCAGTAACCCAGTAACGCCTGCTACAGCGCTGAGCCGAGGGACCCCAGCACGGACCCTCGGCCCAGCGCTTCTTTAAAATTCGGCCGAACGGCCGTGGTGCTCGCTCAGCTGCCCACGCCATGCTTCTCGAGGTAGTCGAGGTAGAGCGGGCGCAGCGCCTCGGCCACGTCGCCCTTTCCCGAGTCGATCGCGTCGGAGAGCAGCGCGGTCACCTTGGTGATGTCCCGGCCGGCCTCGATGTCGTGTCCCTCGGAGGCCTCGGCCGCCGGGATGGACCGCAGCAGCTCCCAGAGGAACTCCACGTCGAGGTGATGCAGCGCCCGCCGCACGGCGAGGTCGTGCAGCTCGCGGGCGGAAAGCTTGTCCAATTCTTCGCGGGTAGCCACGCGTGGACTCTATCTCCTGATCTTCTCCGCCGCCGGCCGCAGGCCGCCGGACACGGCCTGCGCTACGGCCCGGACGCCGTCGCGGGCGGCCAGGTCCTCGAGCAGGACCGGCTCTCCGTCACCGTCGGTGAGCGGAATCCGCCAATTCGGGTACTCGTTCACCGTCCCCGGCAGGTTCTGCGGCCGGCGTCCGCCCACCGCCTCGGCCAGCGACACGCCGATCAGCAGGGCCGGCGTCCGCGCCAAGAAGCCGTACAGGGCGACCGTGAACTCCTCCGGCGTCACCCCGGCGCGACCAGCCGGCCCGCCGGTCCGGCCGAGCAACCCCTCGCGGCCGAGCGACCCTTCGCCGCCGAGCAACTCTTCGCGGCCGAGCATCGCGAGCCATCCGTCCAGCTCGGCCCGGGCGGCGGCTCGCTCGTCCGCCTCCGGCTCGGTGAGCAGGCCGAGCTCGGCCCGGATGCTGACTTGCTCCCCGGTGAGGAACATGGCGGCCGGGGGCATGTCATGCGTGCCGACCGTGGCCAGGCAGCCGCGGCGCCACTCGCCGGGCGGGCGCGGCGTGCCGTCCTGACGGCGTTCGAACCAGAGCATCGACGTGCCGAGCACCCGGCGGTCGGCCAGGAAGTCGCGCAGCCAGGGTTCGACCGTGCCCAGATCCTCCCCGATGGCCAGCGCGTGCGCGCGGGCCGCCTCGGCGCACAGCACGTCCCCGATCAGCTCGTGGTCATAGCGCACGTAGGTGCCCTGCCCGGGGGCCATCCCGGCGGGTATCCACCACAGCCGGGCCAGCCCCATGACGTGGTCGATGCGCAACCCCCCGGCGTGCTGGGTGCTGGCCGCGATGAGCTCGCCCAGCGGCCGGCCGGCCGCAGCGGCCAGCCAGCCCGGGTGCCACGGGGGCAGCGTCCAGTCCTGGCCCCGCTGGTTGAACTCGTCCGGCGGCGCGCCGACACTAACGCCGGTGACGATCACATCCTGCCGGGACCAGGCGTCGGCGCCGCCCGGATGCGCGCCGACGGCCAGGTCATTGATGACGCCGATGTTCATGCCGGCCTGCCGGGCCGCGCGCTGCGCGGCGGCGGCCTGCTCCGCCGTCAGCCACTGCAGCCAGGCGTGGAACTCCACCCGGTCGGCCCGTGCCCGGCGCAGCGCCGTCACCTCCGGCGAGCGCGGATCGGCGAGCGCGGCCGGCCAGGTCCGCCAGTCCGGGCCGTGCACCTCCGCGATCGCGCACCAGGTCGCCCAGTCCCGCACCGCGTCAGCGTCGCGGGCCAAGAAGGCATCGAGCTCCGCCTGGCGCCCGGGACTGAGGCCTGCCGCGCGGATGATCTCCAGCGCCGCGCGTTTGGCCGTCCAGACCGCGTCCCGGTCGATCAGCGCCGTCGTCCGGTTGGCGGCACGCAGCGGCGCGCCGAGAGCCTCGACCCAGGCCCGGTCGCCCGCGCTAAGCCTGGTGTACTCGGGAATGTCCTCGATCCGCAGGTAGAGCGGGGACAGGTGGCGCCTGGTCATGGCCAGGTACGGTGACGGGCTGATCGGGGCCTGCGGCTCGGCCGCGTGCAGCGGGTTGACCAGCACGAAGTCCGCGCCCAGCGCGCGCCCGCTCCACGCGGCGAGATCGGCCAGGTCGCGCAGGTCCCCGTGTCCCCAGGAACCGCGGGAGCGCACCGAGTACAGCTGCACGGCGAAGCCCCAAGACCTGCCGCGCGGCAACGGCGCCACCGCCCCGGCCGCGACCGCCCCGGCCGCCGCCGCTCCGCCCGCCGTCGGCGGCGGGCGTCGCTCGTCGTCCAGTGCCTCCAGGACGGCCGCCAGCGTCTCGTCGGTGACCTCCACTACGCGGCCTCGCCAGTCCTGATACGAGACCGCCACGCCATGAGCCTGGGCCCGGCGGATGAGTTCTGCCCGTCCTGTCACCGCACTAGTGTGCCCCCAACCGAGGGCCAGGCATCTCAGTCTTAAGAGGCAGAACGATCCTGCACACCGCGGATCCGCTGCATTACAGGACTGATTGACATGAAGCTTGTTCCCACCACCGCCCGCCGCGTCGTCGCGATCGCCGCCGCGGCCGCCGCCGCCCTGGCCATCTCCACCGCCGCGTACGCGGCCACCTCGTCCGGAACGGCGTCCACCGCGCCGACCTTGATCCCCAGGTGCACCGCCAGTGATCTAGGCGTCTGGCTCGCGGTCGACCAGGGCAACGGCGCGGCCGGCACGATCTACTACCCGCTTGAGTTCACCAACCTGAGCCCGCGCACGTGCTACTTGTACGGCTACCCGGGCGTGTCCGCGCTGGGCCGCAACGGGAACCGGCTCGGCAGCCCGGCGGGCTGGGGCAGCTTGCGGGGTGCGCGCATCGTGAACCTCGCGCCCGGCGCGACCGCGCACACCCTGCTGGCCTACCACGACGCGGTGGTCACCACCGAATCCGGCTGCGACCCGGTTGACTCGACGGCGAACCTGCAGGTCTACCCGCCCGGCCAGCGCAGCGCCACGTTCGCCGCCTTCTCCTTCGAGGCCTGCTCGCACGCGGGGCCGATCTGGATGACCATCGTCGAGCCGATCATCCCCGGTGTCGGGACCATCTACGGCTGAGCCGCTCCGCCCCTGACGCCGCCCCGCCACCGGGCGGCGTCAGCTTTCGCCGACCGGCTCCAGGACGAACACCGGGATCTGCCGCGTGGTCTTCAGCTGGTACTCCGCGTACGGCGGGTACGCGGCGACCGCCCGCTCCCACCATTGCGCGCGCTCCTCGCCGCTGACCTCGCGGGCCCTCATATCCTCCTTGTGCGGCCCGTCCTGCAGCTCGACCAGGGGATGGGCGCGCAGGTTGTAGTACCACACCGGATGCTCCGGCGCGCCGCCCTTGGACGCCACCATCGCGTACCGGCCGTCGTGCTCAACCCGCATGACCGGCGTCTTGCGCACCTTGCCGCTGCTGGCGCCGAGATTGGTCACGATCACCACCGGCAGGCCGGTGTCGCGCAGCGTCGTGCCCTGTGTCCCGCCGGACCCCTCGTACAGCTCGACCTGATCGCGCACCCAGGCCTGGGTGCTCGGCTCGTATTCTCCTTCAACAGGCATGGCGCTATTCAATACCAGATGCCGCGCAACCCCGACGCCCCGGGACACGTCTGAAGGTTGTGACTGCCCCAGGACGGCTCGCGACGGCGCTCGCGGTGGTGGCCGTTTCGATCGCGCTGCCCTTCGCCCGCACCCCGGCCGGACCCGCGCATCCGGTGCCCACCGTCAGCTTCAGCGCCATGGGCCTGTCGTTCCGCTACCCGGCCACCTGGCACGCCGGGACCTGGAACGACGTATCGAGCTTCAGCGCGTTGATCGTTTACCTGAGCACCGGTCAGCAGCATGGAGTCCTGGTCCGGTGGAGTGCGGACGGTTTCCCGGGTTTCCGCCTGCCCAAGCCGGACGCCACCATCGGCGGCCGACCGGCGCTCGAGACCAAGACCAGCGGGGGCTGGTGCGGGTCGCTGGGCGGCACCGAGACCATCACGGTCACGATCCCGCGCGACACACCCGACAACTTGTACCAGATGCAGGCCTGCCTGAGCGCCCCCAACCTCCCCCAGCAAGAAGCCCAGATTTCTACCATGCTCCACACCGTCGAGATCGCCAGGGGCGACTTAGGTTATTCCTCAATGGCCCCGCCCACGGCGCGCAGGTGATCGCGGAAACTCAGGGCAGGTGTCCGCTGGCGCTGGGCCAGGTAGGTGTCGAACTGCACTTGACTGCGCAGGGAGATACCTGCCCGGAGCTGTTCGGCTTGGCGCCGCTCGGTGTCGCGGATTGTCTCCGCAAGCGTGAAGACTTCCCCTGCGCGGCTGGCCGGCACGAACAGCACGCCATCGTCATCGCCCAGGACCAGGTCCTCACGATCCACGGCCCAATCTCCCACCGTGGCGGATGCCAGCGCATCCAGGACCCGGGCATCGAGACGCTGCGGGCCGGCCGGGATCGTTCCCAGGCTGAAGACCGGCAGCCCGATCGCCTGGATGTCGGCGGTGTCGCGATGCAGCCCCCAGATCACGATTCCGTTCAGCCCTGCAGCCTGAGCCTCCAGAACCACCAGGTCGCCGATGCAGCTCTCATCGAGGCGCCCGTCGTTGTCGGCCACCAGCACCTCGCCGGGTGCGGCCCCTTCGAGCGCCTCGAGGAAAATATCGACGCTGCCGGCATGCCGGGCAGGACACACCCGCCCAGCCAGCCGGCTACCGGGCACGACCGCGTGCACACCCGCCGGCGCGCAGCGCACCGGGAGCTGAGCGCGGATGCATGCATCCGCCAGATGGGCAGTGGTCAGCGCCGCAAACCGCCGCCGGAGCTCTTGGTCATCCATCCTGCACCTTCGGCTCTCATCGTCGCGCTGAGGGTTAACCTGACCATGCTCGGCGCGCTCGGGTGGCGATCCCAGAGCCAATGCGGCAAAATTGGTTTGCAGATGAAGCCAATCGAGCTGGGCGGGCGTCTGGGCCGCTGGTCATCTGGCCGCGGGCCGCTGCCGGTGCTTCTTGCCGCACGGCTACGGCGGCTGATCGACGAGGGGGAGCTACCGCCAGGTGAGCCGCTGCCACCTGACCGGGCTCTCGCTTCGGCGCTGGCGGTCGGGCGCAGCACCGTGGTGGCCGCCTATGACCTGCTGCGCCGTGACGGACGGATCGTCCGGCGCCAGGGCAGCGGCACGCAAGTCGCCGGGACTGCGCGTGCCGCAGGACGGCCAACGACCGGCGCGCCGCTGTTCTTGCATCTGCTGGAGCCGCGCGATGGCGTGATCCAGCTCACCTGTGCGGCCCCCAGCACGCCGCCACCGGAACTGGCAGAGGCCTACACGAGCATCGTGCCCACGCTGGCCGGGATCTGTGGTGATATCGGCTACCACCCACTGGGCCACCCGGTGCTGCGCACCGCGATCGCCGAGCGCTACACCCGGCACGGGATCCGCACCGGCCCCGACCGCATTCTGGTTACCAACGGTGCCCAGCAAGCCCTGTCACTGCTCGCCCGCGCATTTCTCACCCCGGGTGCCCCGGTACTGGTGGAGGCACCCACCTATCACGGCGCGCTGGAGGCTTTCCGCGACGCTGCGGCCGTGCCTCGCGCGCTGCCGGTCGGGCTCAGCGGGTTGGAGATGGCCGCCCGGCAGCACCGCCCCGCCCTCGCCTACGTGATCTCGACCTTCCACAACCCGACCGGCTCGGTGCTGTCCCCGCTGGCCCGGCGGACGCTGGCGGAGACCGCCGCAGCCACCGGTGTTCCGCTGATCGACGACGAGGTGCTGGCCGATCTTGGTTTTCCTGGCGAGCAGGCCCCGCCGCCGCTGGCCGCCTACGCAGACACCGTGATCTCGGTCGGCTCGCTGTCCAAGACCGTCTGGGCTGGGCTGCGCATCGGATGGGTGCGCGCTCCCGAGCCGGTGATCGCCCGACTCGGGCGACTGCTGGCCGTGCACGACCTCGGCGGGAACATCCCCGGTCAACTGGCTGCTGCCGGCCTGCTGCCACGGCTGGAGTCGTTGTCGCAGCGCCGGGCAACAGAGCTGAAAGCCCGCCATGACCACCTGCGCGCAGAACTGGCCCGCCACCTTCCCGACTGGCACGCACCGTCAGTGCAGGGCGGGCAAACCCTGTGGGTACGCCTGCCACAAGGCGACGCGACCTCGTTCGCGCAGGCGGCCCTGCGCGACCGCGTCGCGGTACTGCCAGGAAACGGGCTTGACGCATCGGGTCGAAGCGGGGAATACCTGCGCCTCCACTTCCTCGCCTCCCCCGCCGACCTTACCGAGGCCACCCGCCGTCTCGCCAAGGCATGGCACACCTACCGCCCGCAGGCCCGCGTCACCTCACCAGCCGCACTAACGGTATGAGGGCGCGCGCAGATCTTGGGTCTGGCACTTTGGTGGCTCATCGCATTCCAGGGTGTAGCTGAGGTCGGAAGCCGCCGGTTTCGAGTAGGGATCGGGCGATGTAGTTGGTGAGGTTGCGGAAGCCGAGGGCGGAGCCGCGGAGGTGTTCGAGGCGGCCGTTGATCGCTTCGGTGGGTCCGTTGCTGGTGCCTGGCCGGTCGAAGTAGGCCAGCACGTCGACTGCACGCTTGGTCAGGGTCCGTCCGAGCCAACCGCCGGATCACGGTGTCGCGTGCGACGCCCTCGCAGCCGCAGCGGACCGGCGACAGTTAGCGAAGCGCGTTCAGCTCGTCGAGGGCGTGATGGCCGCGCTTGACCACCCCTGCAACGACATCGTGGCGCCCGAGACGGATGGGCCACTCGAGCTGCAGGAGGATCTGTGTCGCTGCGAGCACCGCCGCCCCCTCCCAGCCGACCAGGACGAGGATTCTCGTCCACAGCCGCCTTCGGACACCGTCCAGCTGCGGATCCCGGAAGGTGTACCACACGAGGGTGGTGAGATCAGTCGCCCGCGTGCCGCTACCTGCGTTCCCGATATCCACGACCGCCATCACCGCTCCGTCACGGACCAGGACATTGCTGGGGGTTGAGAGATCGGCATGGACCATGTCAGGTGCCTCTCGTGGTGGCGGGACGTCGGCACACACGAGCCGCAGGCGCTCGACCAAGGCCGACACCACGGAGGAATACCCCGAGAGCCGGGCCACGGACTGGCGGAGAAGCGACTGCTCCGGCGTCTCGTTGAAATCCAGCCCGGCGACAGCCGATTCCTGACCGGTGGCGACCCGCCAGGCGTACAACCAGTGGTCGTAGGGCTCGGAGGCTTGGCCAGCCTGGAGTTCGATGATCTCCATCAGCTGCTCAACGAGGGACGGGGTCAGCTCTGGCACTGGAGCCGCGTCAACGAAGTCCATCAGATGCCATACATGAGTGGCCGTGGCCCCCACTCCGAGCCAGGCCGGGGTGGGATAGCCGCGCCTACGCATGTGCTCGACCACTCTCTGGGCTCGCAACGTCTCGTCCAGGACCTCGGCTGGCAGCTCTTCGGGATGGGTGCCCTGGTTCAAGCTGTCCTCCCAAATCCGCCTGTCAGCGTCTGCGAGCTGCTGGTCTTGTCGTCAGTTGAGGCCAGTCGGGTCTGCGGGCAATCCGCCGAGCCCATCTCTGATGAGCTGCGCTGAGGCGCTGTCAGCCCGCCTCATGTCCGCCGCCTCACGTGTGGCCAACTCCTGTGCTTCCGCGTGCTTGATCGATGCAGGGTGTTCGTATCGAACCTGT
>PLIQ01000223.1 GCA_003140115.1 Actinomycetota bacterium
GGCCAGGCCACCGGGTTTCATGATCATGGCGGGTCGGCCGGCGCGTTCGCCGTAGTCTGGGGAACCTTGACGGAGCACCGGGTCACAGGCGCCGCGGCGACCGGGCACGTGCTGGCGAAGCCGGTCGGAGCGGGCGGTTCGTGTGCGTTCGGTCCCCGGTACATCCATGACGTGCGCAACGCCGCCACCTCGGCGCTGGCGGTTAGCGTGCACGCATACTCGCCGCCGCTGCCGCAGATGACCCGCTACGACCTCACGCCGGCCGGCCTGGTGAAGCTCGATACCGAGGGCGCCGCCGCGTGGTGACGGCTGGCGGTTTTACGGCGTGTGATCGAGGATGCGGCTGATATTCCGCGCCGACAGCTCCGACTTGGCCAAGAATCCGGCGGCCGGGCTTTCGTCGATCAGTTCCCTATAGTCTGCTTCGGCTCCGGTCGAAATCAAGATCACTTCGGCGTCGCCGCCCGGCCGTCCTGGGTGAGGAGGCGGGCTAGGTCAAAGCCGCTCTCCTCCCCCAGCCCGATGTCGACCAGGCTGACGTCCGGCAGCAGCGCGCGGGCCTGCCGCAGCGCCTCGGCGATGNNATACGGCATCAGCCGCATTGCGGCTAGCAGGAACTTCGGCCATGACTCCAGCCTCGGTCGACAACTCGCGTTCAAGGCGTTCAAGCAGCGCGGCGAATTGCGGCTGATTGGCCTTCAGCAGCGTGCGCACGTAATTCATGTTTTCCTGCGCCCGGTCAGCGATAGCCACGAGCCGCTCCCTTCGATTTTCGGTCGTTCCCTACTGCGCCGCGCTGCTTGTCCTTCACCATCGCGCATCGGCATGGCACTGTCGTCCCGGCAGGCACCCGGTCTTGCTATCTGCTAGCGGTAATACGTAACCGGCGGGCAGCGGCCACCGGGTGGTCACCGGCTTCACCGCGGCGGCTAGTCGTCGGCACCGATGACCTGGAAGTCCTGGTTGACGAAGATGTGGTGGGGCCAGTTGACGCCGATGTTGTGCACCTCGTAATCGCCGTTGCCCAGTTCCACGACACGGTCCACGATGCCGCCCGGGTAGGCGGCCAGCGCCGCTTCGGTCGCCTTGGCCGCGGTGGTCCCGCTGGCGAGCGTCCCCGACCCTTGGGTGTAGTCCGAGGGGATCGTGCCGACCTTCTCGGTGGAGCCCTGCGTGCCCTGGGTGTAGCCGATCGTCTTTCCGCCCGGGTTCGATCCGCTGGTGGCGGGCGGCTGCACGATGATCTGGGTAGCGGTGATGGTCGTGTTGTCGGTGGCGCCCAGCACCAGGACGGGTTCACCGGTGGTGACGGCGGCGGACGTGGCCGTGCTCGTGCCCTTTTCATAGGTGGTGGAGGAGGCCTCCTTGACCGTCACCTTCTCGCCGGTCGCGGTGGTCAGCGTGAACCCGGAGGAGGACACGCTGGTGATCGTGCCGACTGACCCGCCCGCGGCCGGGCCGGACCGGGCGTTGGAACCGCTGCCAGATCCGAACCCACCGGCCGGGCTGCTGCTGGCGGTGGGCGCGGCCGAGGACGACGAGCTGCCGGCGGCGGGCGCGGCCGACGAGCCGTTGGTGCTGGCCGTGCTCGATGTGCTGCTGCCGCAGGCGGTCACCGTGGCGATCGCGACCGCCGCGGCTCCGGTCGCGATGACTTTGCTGCGTTTGCTGGAAAACATGCGCCTAACTCCTGTCGTCGAGAATCCTTGATCTCAGGTATCGC
Organism: Actinomycetota bacterium; assembly: GCA_003140115.1. The sequence goes on from PLIQ01000223.1 coordinate 1,724, forward strand.
AGGCCGGGCCGGAAATGCCTTGGAAAAGGCCCGAAAGGTGCGTGTAAGGTTGTGCAGCGCGGGCTGACCGCAAGAAATTCGCAACCTTTCCGCAAGGGTATGCCAAGGCATTCGGAAATGGCCGCCGAAAGTATTGCGGCTATCGGGTACCGGATAATTCCCGCTGGCCGGTAGAGATAATTGCGCCTGAGGCAAATCTCCACGGTGCCGGGTCGGTAACGGTAACGGCCCGGGTCCTGGCGTTGCCCGGGTGACGCTGCGTCAGGCGCGTGGCTTGCTCGGGTCGAGGGGCACGGACTTGGAGTCGATCAGGCTGAATGAGGTGGCTTCCGGCGGCGTGACGGCGTTCAGCGACCAGTCGGTCAGGACGCGCATCCGGTTTCCGGCCATGGCAGACAGGTGATAGACCCGGGTGACGGCGTTCGCCGGCGGCCCGGACAGCGGGATATTCAGCGGGTTGGCGGCGGCCGCCGTTCCGCCCAGGTCGACCAGGAAGCCCAGATCGTGGTGCTTGTAAGGCTCCGCCTTCCCGGTGCCGAGGGAGGCCGCGACGTTCCGAGCGACCAACTTGCCCTGCCGCTGGGCGTGCTGGGCGGTCATGCCGCAAATCTGGCCCGGCCGGGTCAGGTCGGGTACGGCGGCGCAGTCCCCGCACGCGTAGATATCAGGTGCGCCGGGCACGGTCATGAACTCATCGACCACCAGGCGCCCGCGGTTGGTGTCCAGGTTCAGGTCGCTCACCAGCGGGTCGGCGCGGACCCCGACGCACCAGATCAGCGAGCGTGTTGCCACCTTCTCCCCGGTGGACAGCTGCACCTGCCCGTCCAGCGCTTCGGCGACCGACTGCCCGGTGCGCACCTCGACGCCGCGCCGCCGCAGCACCCGGTCGGCGGTCTTGGACAGTCGCGGATCGAGTTCGGGCAGCAGCCGCGGGGCGGTGTCCAGCAACAGCCAGCGGATCTGCTGGCCGGCCAGGCCAGGCAGGGTCTTGGCCAGCCGGGTGGTCATCAGCTGGCCCTGCGCCGTGACCTCGGTGCCGGTGTAACCCGCGCCGACCACGACGAAGGTACAGCGCGCCTGCCGTTCGGCGGGGTCAGTAGCGACGGCGGCCAGTTCGAGCTGGCGGGTGATGTTGTCACGCAGGTAGAGCGCCTCGGCGATATCACGGAACCCGTGCGCGTAGTCGGCGATGCCGGGGATGGGCAGCAGCTTGTTCACGCTGCCTACGGTCAGGATGAGCCGGTCGTAGCTCACCTGGCCCGCCGCGCCCTCCGGCCCGGCCCAGCTCACAATCTTCTGCTTGGCGTCAACTTCCTGCATCGTGCCGAGCACGAACCTGGCCCGGCGTAGCCGGCGGGGCAGCCCGACGCAGATGTGCCGCGGGTCGACCAGCCCGCTGCCGACCTGAGGCATCAGCGGCAGGTACAGGAAGTAGTCAGTCGAATTGATCACCACGATCTCGGTCGTGGCACCGACCAGCCGCAGCAGCTCCCGCGCGGCGTTAAAGCCGGCGAAACCCGCCCCCACGATGACGACGCGATGTGCTTTCGACCGGTCCGGCATGTCGGTTCGCCTCCGCTGGTGGTGTCACTCCCGTGGGAGCGTGCCTGACGGCAGGTTCACGTCAATTGTCCTGCCGGGCAAGGCTGCGTTCGCATCTGCCCCCGCACAACTCCAACTGGCCAGCCGAGGCTAGCGGGTGATGGGAAAGCGGCGGGCCAGGTCGGCACGGGCGGCGGCGTCGAGCCGGACGTCGGCGGCGGCCAGGTCCTCGGCGAGGTGGGCGCGGGTGCGGGTGCGGGTGCCCGGGATGAGCAGGATGTTCGGGGCGAGATCCAGCAGCCAGGCGAGCGCGACCTGCACCGGCGTCGCGCCGAGCCGTGCGGCCACGGCGGCCAGCACGGGGTCGGCGAGCAGCCGGCGCCGCTCCTCGCCGGGCAAGCCCAGCGGGCAGAAGGGCACGAACGCGATGTCCCGCGCCTCGCACTCGGTGAGGACGTCCCGGGACCGCTGGTCGGCCAGGTTGAACAGGTTCTGCACGCAGACGATCTCCGTCTGGGCGGTCGCCCGCAGCAGGTGCCGCCGGGAGATGTTGCTGAGCCCGACGCCGTCGATCAGCCCTTCCTCCCGGGCCCGGGCCAGCGCCGCGAGCTGGGCGTCGAACCCCTGGCCCGGCGGCTCGGACGGGTCCATCATGCGCAGGTTCACGGCCGCCAGCCGGCCGGCGGCGAGCGTGACGAGGTTGCCCTCGATGCCCTCGCGCAGCTCGGCGCCGCCCCGGCCGGCCACCTTGCTCACGATCGCCAGTCCGTCTGGGTAGGGATACAGCGCCTCGCGGATGAGCTCGTTCACCGTGCCCGCCCCGTAGAACTGCGCGGTGTCGATGTGGTCTACTCCGGCCGCGACGGCCGCGCGCAGCACCTGCAGCGCCTCATCGCGATCGCGCGATCGCGGCCCGAAAAACCCGTCGCCGGCGAGCTGCATCGCCCCGTACCCGGCCCGGCGCACGCGCCACGGGCAGAGCGCAAAGGATCCGCCCAGAGGCTCAGGCACCGTAGGCGGGCATGACCGCACCGCTGACCGGCGCGGCAGCGTCGCTCACCAGGTAGACGATGATGTCGGCGACCGCCTCCGGCGGGACCGCGTGCGCCAGCAGCTCCGGCGTGAGGTACGGACGGTTCTTGGCGGTGTCGAGCAGCTGCGGCGCGACGGCGTTCACGCGGATCCCGAGCGGGCGCAGCTCCAGGTCGAGCACGCGGGTGAGGTGGGCCAGGGCCGCCTTGCTGATGGCATAGGTGGCCATCCCGGCGGTCGGCTCCAGGCCCGGACGGGCGGTCACGTGCACGATGGAGCCCGAACCGCGCTCGCGCAGGTAGGGAACCACCGCCTGGGTCAGCCAGAGCGCCGGGCCCACGTTGACCTCCATCATCAGCCGCAGGTCTTCGGGCGTCGCCGCGAGCGCATCGCCCAGGTGGTAGGTGCCGATGGTGTTCACCAGGATCTCGGGCGCGCCGACCTCGGCAGCGATCCGGTCCACGACGCTCCGGGCCGCGGCCGGGTCGGTCGGGTCGGCCGCCTCGCGCCTGATGGCGTCCGGCAGATCCTTCAGCCCCTCCTCGCTCCGGTCGACCCCGACCACGGTGAACCCGGCGGCCGCCAGCTTCTCCGCCGTCGCGCGGCCGAGCTCACCGCCCGCGCCGACCACGATCGCCACTCCCCCGCTCATGCCGCCACCTCCGTGGGAACCGCGCGGAAAACGAACGTCATGGCTCTCTCCCTCCGGACGACGAGCGGACCTGGTCGGTACGCGTGGGTCCAGACTCCCGGCCGGGTAGGTGAGAGGTCGTCACCGGATTCTGGTGATCTGCCGACGATCTACGGTGGGTTCGAGCTCAGGCCGGGATGGGACAGTGTGGGACGCTGGGGTTTTACTCTTCTGGTCTCGGCGTCAGGACTTCGAGTTCGGCATCTTCCTCATGTATGACCCTGGTGCTATTCGCTACCGGGGTCATATCCTCGTTCATCTCCGTTACCCGGAACGCAATATTCGCTGCCGAGTATTCTTGCAGGCGGATTGGTTCCGGTGGGGTATCCACGGTGTAGTAACGGCCATCTGACCCTTTGAAAACGTCACCTACCCGTAGATCTGTCGCGATCACTGGCACGGTGGATATATTTTCGGTCACTGCTTCCCTCGCTCCCTAGCGGCTATCCGGCGTCGAGAGTGGATGATAGCCGGGGGTCGCTGAGAGGATGAGGCTGAGGTGTCTGTCGTTGCCACCGGGACCCCCGGCCGTGCGGCGAAAGGCGGGTGCGAGCAGGCCGAGGGCGCGGGCCTCCTCCACGGCCTGGGTCCGGCTGCGGGCGCCGAGCTTGGCGTACAGGTGCCGCTGGTGCGTCTTGACCGTGTTCACCGACAGGTACAGCTCGTCGGCGATCTCCCGCGCGGACAGGTTAGTCGGCAGGTATTGCAGCACCCGGGTCTCGCCCTGGGTCAGGGCCACGCGGCGGCGTCCCGCGAAGGTCAGGGGGCGCCCGGCGCCGGCCGGTTCGCCGAGCGCGCCGCGAGCGATGGCCCCTAGCAAGAACGCGGCCATCACCCAGACCCGCTCGGCCCCCAGCACGTCGGGGACCGGCATCAGCGCGGCCGACGCCGACCGGTCCGTACGGGCCGTACGGGCCGACGGCTTACCGTTGGCGTGTGCTCTCGGGGAGGAGCCGGTGATCATCGCGGCCGGGCTCGCCATCTTGATTCCTTCCGCCGGGTTGGTCCTTGTCAACGGAGAAGCAAAAAGAGGCGGCACGGCGCAACATCGAGAAGGCTCGTGAGGTCGAGAGCGAGCGTGCTCACGGAGAAGACATTCCGCGCAGTACGGAGGGCCTGAGCACGGCGGAAAAGGATCGCCTGCCGGTCGCGGAGTTCGCCTTTCCCTCCGAACGCAAAGAACCCCTCACCGATGCGGCGCACGTGCGGAACGCGATAGCGCGCTTCGACCAGGTGGAAGGGGTTACCGACGAGGAGCGGGACCGAGCCTGGGAGCGGATCCGGGCCGCGGCCAGCAGGTACGACGTCCACATCTCGGAGAATGACTGGCGCGACCTGTTCGTGGGGGGAAAAGAAAGAAAGCAATGAGGTTTTTCACGCTCGAGGTGTAACGCGCCCAGGCATGCCGGGCAAGCACCACGGCCGTTCCGAAGAAAAGGGAATCCCACCATGCTCGAATCGCTCAGCACGCCGCTGATCCCGCGGATGCTGGCGTGAGGACGGCGGCCAGAGTGCGCCGGCCGCCGCGGGTCCCGCAGTGGCTCACCGAGCTCGCCCAGTCGAGTAGTGGCCCGGTGCCGTGGGCCCAGATGGGCCACGCCGTGCTGGCGATCGCCGTGCCGATGGCCGTCGGCCTGGCCTCCGGGCACCTAGCCCCCGGGGTACTCGCGGGGGTGGGCGGGCTGATCGGCACGACGGCCGACCGGGCCGGTCCCTACCTGATGAGGGTGCGGCGGATCGCGCAGCCGGTACCGTGATCGGCGCGAGCGTCGGCGCCCTGATCCTGGCCTCCCGGCCGCCGGGACCGCTCCTGGTGATATGGCTGGCGCTGTTCGCGCTGGCGCTGCCCTACGGGCAGAGCCGTAACTACGGCCTGTTCACCGTCTTCTTCGCCCCGCTGGTCGTGTTGCTCATCGACCTGCTCGCCAATGACGGCTGGCATCTGGCCCAGGACAGGCTGATCGACGCGCTGCTCGGCTGCGGCATCGCGCTGCTCATCGGCTACGCGCCGTGGCCATCGAGCTGGCATGGCAGCTGGCGTCCCACGCACGCTCAAGAGGGAGACCGCCATGCAAGCAGCCACGGTCAGCGCGAACGCGGCAGCGCCGGGCAGGCGTGCCGGCTACGCCCTGACCGCCGGGGTGCTGGTGGCGGTGATGCTCGGCGGCACCCTGCCTATCCCGCTGTATGTGGGAGGCATAAGCTGCGCTGGTCGTTAGTTGTCAGATAGCAACTACTAATGTTTCGTGACGCTGAAGCTGGGGTGATCGTGGTGTCTGGGCTGAGCCGGCGGCGCCAGTACCTGGTGCTGGCCATCTGCTGCCTGAGCCTGTTCATCGTCGGCCTGGACGCGACGATCGTGAACGTGGCACTGCCGTCCATCGGCCGGGAGCTGCACTCGTCGGTCTCCGGCCTGCAGTGGACGATCGACGCGTACTCGCTGGTGCTCGCGAGCCTGCTGATGTTGTCCGGGTCGACCGCGGACCGGGTGGGCCGGCGGCGCACCTTCCAGACCGGGCTGGCGCTGTTCACGCTCGGGTCGCTGCTGTGCAGCATCGCCCCCGGACTGGGCTGGCTGGTAGCGTTCCGGATGCTGCAGGCGGTCGGCGGGTCGATGCTCAACCCGGTCGCGATGTCGATCATCACCAACACCTTCACCGAGCCCGCCGAACGGGCCCGGGCGATCGGCGTGTGGGGCGGGGTGTTCGGGCTCAGCATGGCGATGGGACCCGTCCTGGGCGGCGCACTGGTCGACGCGGTGGGCTGGCGCGGGGTGTTCTGGGTGAACATCCCGGTGGGGATCGCGGCGCTCGTGCTCACCGCCTTGTTCGTGCCGGAGTCCAAGGCGGCCCGGCCCAGGCGCCCCGATCCGATCGGGCAGCTGCTGGTGATCGTCCTGCTCGGGTCGCTGACCTACGCGCTCATCGAAGGCCCCTCCTACGGCTGGGAATCGGTGCGGATCTTGTCCCTGCTGGCCGTGGCGGTGATCGCGCTAGGCGTTTTCCTCGGCTATGAGCCCCGCCGCCGCGAGCCGCTGGTCGACCTCAGGTTCTTCCGCAGCCTGCCGTTTTCCGGCGCGACCTTGACCGCGGTGAGCGCGATGGGCGCGCTGGGCGGGTTCTTGTTCCTCAATACGCTGTACCTGCAGGAGGTCCGGGGTTACCGGCCGCTGATCGCGGGGTTGTTCCTGCTGCCGATGGCGGCGGCGATGGCGGTGGGCGCCCCGCTGGCCGGCCGGATGGTCGCCCGGCGCGGGACCCGGAGGCCGCTGCTGGTCGCCGGGGCCGGGCTGATGGCCGCCGGCGTCCTGCTGACCGCGGTGACCGCGTCGACGTCGCCGGGTTACCTCATCGTGAGCTATCTGGTGTTCGGGATCGGCATGGGCATGGTGAACGCGCCGATCACGAACTCCGCGGTGTCCGGGATGCCCCGGGCCCAGGCCGGGGTCGCGGCCGGGATCGCGTCGTCCAGCCGTCAGGTCGGCCAGGTGCTCGGCGTGGCGGTCATGGGCTCGGTGCTGACCGCGAACCTGCACGGCCCGCTGCAGTCGGGGTTCACCGCCGCGACCCGCCCCGGCTGGTGGATCATTGCCGCCTGCGGGTTCGCCGTCATCGTGCTGGCCCTCATCACCACCGGCCAGCGGGGAAAGGCCAGCGCCGCGACAGCCGCGACCCTGGTCGACACCGCGCAGGACGCGGCGGACGCGGCGGAGAAGGTCCCCACCGCCTCAAGATAGGCGCTGGCCAGCAGCTTGCCGGATGGGAGCGTGGGTGGCGCCGTCGCTGTCGCGCACGGCAGCACCCCCATCAGTTGTCCCGCCAGATGGCGGCGTGGGATGGAAGCCGGATGTCAGCCGCGGTGTGCGGTGTCAGCGGGGCCACCTCCAGGAGCGCCCTCATCTCCGCGTACGGAGCCGATCTCCTCATCGGTCAGCGCCGCGCGGTCCTCGAAAAGCGCGACCAGATCGTCCAGGCCGAACGTCCGGGCGGTCTCGCCATTCGCGCCAGGTCGCCAGCCGCGACTCGTAGTCCGCTACCGCGATGCCCAGCGGCGCCTCGCCCAGGAACAGTCGCAGGGGCGGGTTCGGGGTGTCCACCAGCTGCAGCACGGCCTGGCGAGTCGCGGCCGGATCGCCCTGCGCCGGGAAGCGCCGGGCACGCGCCTGGACGGCCTGCTCACGGACCCGCTCGTAGGCGGGCAGCGGCGTTGCGTGCTTCGCGGAGGGGCCGGCCCAGTCCGTGGCGTAGCCGGTCGGCTCGATCGGCGTGACGGCCATCAAATACCCTTCCGTTCACCTCAGCGGGTTAGCATCCGGAGGTTATTTTCTTTTCCGTTCATGGAAATTCGATGCGGCCCGGCTAAGGCGGAATAGCCCTCGTGGCTTATTCCGCGCAGGTCGTCTTCATTTTGTCCTCGGCTCGAGTTTCCTGTACGCGCCAACGATCCCGCATAAGTCGTACGGCCGTCATCGCGGTCAGCAGGGTCTCGGCACTCATGCTGGCTTCAGTCGCTGAATTCCTGCTAGCGGGTAACGGCGATGGCCGTCTGCGGTGAAGACACAGCCATGCGGATCGGCGATCGTGAGTGATAACTCCCACCGTGATAACCCCCACCGTGGCTGATATCAGTCGTCCCGCACGACGGAAGGTGGACTAAATGAGGCGGCTCGTGCGCCTGCTCGCACCCAAGGCGGTGGCCTATGCGCACCGCGACTTGCCCGGCGGCATCTTCGACGCGGCCCAGGCCCGGATCAAGGCCGAGTCGAACCTGGTGACCGTCCGGGCTCCCGAGCGAACACCCGACCGGCCGTGTGTCGACTGCCTAGACCACCCGCCAGCCGCCGGGCGCACTAGGCCGGCCGTTGCTAGCAGGGTCGCGTTCTGGGTGGCGGCACTGATCTTGAGCATCACCATGCTCGGCACCACCCTGCCTACTCCTCTGTATGTCATCTACCAGGCCCAGTGGCATTTCTCCGCGGCCATCGTGACGGTGACCTTCGCCGTCTACGCCGTCGCGGTCCTGGCCACGTTGCTGCTGGCGGGGCGGTCCTCGGACCAGGCCGGACGCAAACCCGTGCTGGCCGCCGCCCTGGCTGCCAGCGCCCTGAGCACGATCGTGTTCATCCTGGCCCCCGACGTGGGAGTGCTGATCGTCGGCCGGATCCTGTCCGGGCTGTCCGCTGGCCTGATGACCGGCACCGCGACCGCCGCGCTCACCGAGCTGGTCCCGGCGTCGGCCAGCCGCCGGGCATCCCTGGTCGCCACGGCCGCGAACATGCTCGGCCTCGGGCTCGGCCCGCTCATCGCCGGCTTGTTCGCCCAGTACGCACCGGACCCCACCACCCTGGTGTTCGAGGTATACCTGGCCGTGCTGGCGCTCGCGGGCCTGTGCCTGCTCCTGGTACCAGAAACAGTGAGCCCGCGCCGCCGGCCCGCCCTGCGCTTCGCCGGCCTGGGCATCCCCGAGCGGGGCCGGAGCGAGTTCATCGCCGCCGCCGTGGCCGCGTTCGCCGCCTTCGCCCTGCTCGGGCTGTTCGCCGCGCTGGCGCCCACCTTCCTCGGCAACGACCTGCACCAGAACAGCCACGCCGTACAGGGTGGCGTCGTGTTCCTGCTGCTGGCGGTGGGAGCCCTGGCTCAGGTGGCGCTGGCCCGGTTCAACAGCCGCCGGGTCGTGATGGCTGGCCTAGGCGTATTCCTGGCCGGGCTGGCCCTGATCGTGGCCGCCCTCTCCCAAGCCGGCATGGCGCTGTTCCTGGCCGGGACGGTCGTGGGCGGGGTGGCCGTGGGTGCCGTCTTCCTGGGCAGTCTGGCCACCGCCAACCGCCTGGCCCCACCCGAACGGCGCAGTCATGCGCTATCCGCCTTCTTCGTGGCGTGCTACACCGGCCTGATCATCCCCGTGGTCGCCGTCGGGGTGGCCACGGAGTTCATCAGCGACTTCGCGGCCGTGCTCGCACTGTCCATCGTGCTCGCCGTCCTGTGCCTGTTCTCCTTCGCCCGCATCAGGAGCCCGCGCTAGCACGCGGCGTGGCAGGATGACCCTAGTGGAACTTGGCATCTTGTCGCTCGGCGACCTGCAGCGCGACCAGCGCACCGGCCGCCCGCACCGGGCGGTGGACCGGATGGCCGAGATTCTTGGCTACGCGGCGCTCGCAGACCAGCTGGGCTTGGACGTCTTCGCGCTCGGCGAACACCACAGCGCCGAATTCTTTACCTCCTCCCCGGCCGTGGTGCTGGCGGCCGCCGCGGCCAGGACCTCGCGGATCCGGCTGACCAGCGCGACCACCCTGCTCGGGGTGGCGGACCCGGTCCGGGTGTATGAGGACTTCGCCAGCCTGGACCTGATCAGCCGCGGCCGGGCGGAGGTCATCGCCGGCCGCAGTGCGTTCGTCGAGCCGTTCGCGCTGTTCGGCTACGACACCGCCGACTACGACGCCTTGTTCGCCGAGAAACTGGGCCTGCTGCTGGACATCCGCGCCCACGAGGAGGTCACCTGGGCCGGGCGGTTCCGCCCTCCGTTGCGGGAGGCCGCCGTGGTGCCCCGGGCCGTCCAGCAACCGCTGCCGGTCTGGGTCGGCGTCGGCGGGTCACCCGAGAGCGCTGAACGAGCTGGCCGCCTGGGCCTGCCGATGGTGCTTGGCTACATCGGCGGCACGCTCGGGCACCTGCGGCCGCTCGTGGATGCCTACCGCGCCGCGGGCGAACGCGCCGGACATCCGGACCAGCTCAAGGTGGCCCTGTCCACCCACTTCCACGCGGGCGCCGACCCGGCCAAGGCTCGCGCCGTTTACCCCTACTACCACGAGTACCTGCGTCCCAAGCGACCCGGCGGGCGCGGTTTCGTCGTCAGTCCCGCCGCGTTCGAGGCCGGCACCGGTCGCCACGGGGCGATCATGATCGGCTCCGCCGGCGAGATCACCGACAAGCTGCTCGACGCCGCCAAGGCCCTGGACCTGGACCGCATCTTCGCCCAGGGCGACTGGGGCGGCCTCCCCCCGGACCTGGTCGGGGAATCCATCGCCCGCTACGCCACCGAGATCGCTCCGGCCCTCCGCTCGTAGGGCCCGGTAGGTCGCCTCCCGGGCGTCTCGGCCGCTAAAACGACCCCGGCGTCCGGGTCCGGAAAGCTGCGAGGACCCCCGCGGCGGAAGCCTCTATCTCGGCGAGCTCGGCATGGAGCTTTCTGATCTCGTGCGCTCCCCAGACCGCCGAGTTGAACCGGTGATGCGTGATCGCCGTCACCATAAGGAATCGGGATTCGGCGGAGTCGAAACCACCATCCAGCCAATCCGTGCGCTCCATGTCGGCCTCCTACCTCCTGCCTCTCCGCGCTGCGGCCTTCTTTCACCGGCTTGTCAGCAAGCAGTCTTCGCAGTACCGCTACCAGGTAGGTGAGCTAGCCGACCGAGGCGCCTGAGGTGGCGGTACGGGCGAGCGGTATGACCTCGTCGGCGAACAGTCGTAGCTGTTCGCTGGTTTCCTGCTCGAGGACGAGATTGACGGTGTCGAACCGCTGGTCGGCGGCGAATTCGGCGATGATCTTGGCCCAGATGTCCGGGGTGGTACGGATCGGCTGAGCGCCGGGACCGGAACGAGGCCGGCTGGTCGTGTGCGGGGTGCCGGTCACGGCGCCGACGAGCTGGATGACACGGCGGATGCTGGCCGGGTCCCGGCCGGCGGCACGGGCCGCGCTGTCGATGCGGTCCTGGGCCGCCGGCTTGGTCTCGTAGCCGGTGGCGAGCGGCGCGATCCAGCCGTCCGCCTGGCGGCCGGTAACGTCGAGCATCTGCGGGCCGACGGCGCCGAGCCAGATGCCGATGCGGTGAGCGGGGGCGGGCCCGGTAGCCGCCGTGACGGGGTAGTACTGGCCGGGCAGGGTGATGGTGCGGCCGGGAAGCCACAGGGCGTGCAGTACGTCGATCGCCTCGCTGACGGCGGCCACGGCCTCGCGAGGGCTGCGCCGGGGGCCGCCCAGCCCGGCAATCTGGTCCCCGGCCCGGCCGGCCCCGAGGCCAAGCTCGAACCGGCCGCCGGAGAGCACGTCCAGGCTCGCGCTGGTCTTGGCTAGCATCTGGGCGGGGCGCAGCGGCAGGTTGGCGACGTCGGTCATGAACCGCAGGCGGCTGGTCTGGCCGATCAGGGCGCCGATCAGGGCGAAGGTGTCGAGAAAGTCCGGTACGTAGGGGTGGTCCTGGAAGGATACGTAGTCGAATCCGGCCGCCTCCGCCACCTGTACATGCTCACGCAGCTGTCCGAGGTCAGCGGCACGGGGAGAAAGGAAGACCCCGAACTGCAGTGTGTTCATGACGCCTCCCGGCGATTGTCGATGCCCTGGTCAAGACGTCATCCCTACTAAATATTCCTTAGTAACACAGGAATGTTTAGCGTCACCGTCCCGTTGAGGCTGGCATGAGCGATATTCATCCTGTCTGTACGCGGTTCCATGCGGCGATCGAGCTGATCGGGGCCAAGTGGTCCGGGGCGGTGCTGCAGGCGCTGTTCACCGGCTCGCACCGGTTCGCTGATATCAGGGCCGCCATCCCCGGCGTCAGCGACATGATGCTGACCCGGCGGCTGCGCGAGCTGGAAGCCGCCGGGCTGGTGGAGCGGCGGGTCGTCCCGCTCTCGCCGGTCCACGTGGAATATCACCTGACCCAGATGGGCCGGGAGGCCAGGCCGGTACTGGATGCGATCATCGCCTGGTCGCACCAGTGGATGCCGCTCCCGGCAGGCGTCGAGGACGACACCAGCCACCCGGCGGCGCCCGAGACCGCCGCAGCGTCCCACGCCACCGGCCGTTCCTTCGGCAGTGTGGTCCAGTGAGCGGGCCATGGCTGACCCGGCGCACAGGGCTCGTGGCCACGGCCCCGCCGGTGACCCGGCTGAGTACGCGATCGGTGCTGGACGAGGACACCCGGCCATCGGCGCCCGAGCCCGGTGCGGACGTCACCTTCAGCCGACGCGGGCTGTCGGCAGGACAGCACCTGATCGACGTGCACGACCACTACCGCGCCGAACTGGAGCAGGTGCGTGACCTGCTCGCCCGGGTCGCCAAGGGCATCACCGCCGTCGGGCAGGCGCGAGACGAGCTGAACCGGCTCACCATC
>PLIQ01000104.1 GCA_003140115.1 Actinomycetota bacterium
CGGGGATCACCGCGAAGGCGACATGCCAGCGGCCCGCGCGGTCCAGCCTCACCCGGTAAGACACCACGCCTTCGGGCACCGCGCGGGACCAGCGGAACCTCACCCACCCGGCCTTGGGTACCCAGACCTGGCCGGTTTTCCGGGACACGCGGCGCACATCCCACTGCCGCCCGCGCCCCACGATCCGGAACCCCTCATCCCGGCCGGCCTTGCGCCACGACGGCCGCCCGGCCGGATTCGCCGGGTCGAAGAACGCCGTCAGCGCCTGGGTGAAGTCCCGCAGCGCCTGCTGCTGCACGGTCTGGGAGCCTTCGGCCAGCCACGGGTTTTCTGCCCGGGCCTGGGTGAGCTGCCGGCACTGTTCCAGGTAGCCGGGCGCGCTTTTCCGGCCGGGGTGCCAGTGGGAGTGCTGTTCGACGGCGAGGTTCCACACGTACCGGGCGTGCGCGCAGTGGTCCCGCAGCACCGCTTCCTGGGCGCTGGTGGGGATGAGCCGGTACCGGGACATGCGAACACACTATCGGACACCGCCGACATTTTCCGGGGAGGTGACGCGGCCTTCCTCCCCGGCCTGAAGACCGGAGTCTCCACGCTGCCATCCTGATGAGCAGCGGCACGGCTAGGGCCACCTTCACCCGGATGCGGGATGGCACGGCTGAGGAGTATGCCCTCATTGAGGAGCGCGAGGCAGCGTACAACCGCGAGCTGTACCTGCGTGTGCTGGACGCGGTACGGGTACTGGGGGCAGCGGAGGCGGATCCCGGGTACGCGGTCAGCCGGCTCGCGCATAGCCTGCAGTCCGCGACCCTGGCCGAACGGGACGGCCGGCCCGCCGACTACGTGGTGGCCGCGCTGATCCACGACATCGGCGATGGCCTGGCCCCGTACTCACACGGCAGCTACGCGGCAGCGGTGCTGCGGCCGTTAGTGTCCGAAGAGCTGTGCTGGATCGTCTCCCACCACCCGCTGTTCCAGCTGCACTACTACGGCGCCCAGACCGGGGACGACGTCAACGCCAGGGAGGCATACCGGGGGCACCCGTGGTTCGACGCGACGGTCGAGTTCTGCGAGCGCTATGACGAGAACTGCTTCGACCCTGAATACGACTGGCTGCCCCTTGAGCACTTCGCCCCGGCGGTCGAGGAGGTCTTCTCCCGCAAGCCGGTCTTCCGCTAGCCCGGCTTATCGCCAGCCGAGCGCAGGCGCTACGTGGGTGAGGATGCTGTCGATGACGTGAGCGTTGTAGTCGACGCCGAGCTGGTTGGGCACGGTGAGCAGCAGCGTGTCGGCGGCTGCGATCGCCTCGTCCTCCTTGAGCTGCTGGATCAGCACATCCGGCTCGGCAGCGTACGTGCGGCCGAAGATCGCCTGGGTCTTGGCGTCGATGAACCCGATCTCGTCGGTGCCCTGGTTCCGGAGGCCGAAGTACGCCCGGTCCCGGTCGTCGACGAGGGCGAAGATGCTCCGGCTTACCGACACCCGCGGCTCCCGCTCGTGGCCAGCCTTCTGCCACGCGTCGCGGAAGGCCTGGATCTGCTCAGCCTGCTGCAGGTGAAAGGGCTTGTCCGACTCGTTATTGATCAGCGTCGAACTCTGCAGATTCATCCCCAGCTCGGCCGCCCACGTGGCGGTCTGCTGTGACGCGGCGCCCCACCAGATGCGGTCACGCAGCCCTGCTGAGTACGGCTCGACGCGCAGCAAGCCGGGCGGGTTCGCAAACATCGGGCGGGGATTGGGCTCCGCGAAGCCCTCGCCGCCGAGCAGCTCGAGCAGCACCTGGGCGTGCCCGCGGGCCATGTCGGCGTCCGTCTGACCCTCTTCCGGCTGGTAACCGAAGTAGCGCCAGCCCTCGATCACCTGCTCCGGCGAGCCGCGGCTGATCCCCAGCTGGAGGCGACCGCCGGATATGAGGTCGGCCGCGCCGGCGTCCTCGGCCATGTACAGCGGGTTCTCGTAGCGCATGTCGATGACTGCCGTGCCGATCTCGATCCGGCTGGTGCGCGCGCCGACCGCCGCCAGCAGCGGGAACGGGGATCCCAGCTGCCTCGCGAAATGGTGCACGCGGAAGTACGCGCCATCGGCGCCGAGCTCTTCGGCCGCAACGGCCAGGTCGATCGATTGCAGCAATGCGTCTGACGCGGACCGCGTATTCGAGCCGGGCGACGCCGACCAGTGCCCGAACGACAGGAAGCCAATCTTCTTCACCAGCGTGTCAACGCGAGCCGCCCGGGCGGCATTCCTCTCCGACGGCGTAGCGCGGCTGGCACGTTTTGTCGGTGGCATGCGGCACGATGTACGCGTGGCTGACGAAGTGCGCTCGGCGGCGTCGCGCGGGTCGCGGACGCCGCAGGGTGATGTTCCCGTGGCAGCGCAGCCCTTTACTCATCTTGGCGTTCCGCACGCCGATCATTACCGGCGCTTGCTCCGGGTCTTCGCGCGGGCGAAGGAGCGTTTCATTGTCCACCTGCGCCCGGAGGACGTTGCCGCAGAGCTGCGATTCGATCCCGATGACCAGCTCACTGAGGCGCTGGAGCAGCTGGTCAAGTGGGGCAACCTGCGGGCGGACGTCGACACCAGCCGCGTCACCACGGTGGAGGAATTTCACCGCAAGCGGTCGCTGTACCAGCTCACGGCCGAAGGGCACGCGGCCGAGCAGGCGATCTTGTTCTACGAGGAGGCGATCGGCCGACGGGGCCAGCTCCAGTCGGTCGCCCTGGCCGACATCGCCGGCCAGCTCCAGGCGCTGCTCGCGCTGGCCCGGGAGAGTGATCCCGATCCGGCCAAGATTCACCTGCTACTGCTATCTGTGGCGGAGCGGTTTTCTTCGCTGGCCGATAACGCACAGGCGTTCATGTCCGCGTTGCGGCGCGCGATCGACTTCTCCGACGGAGACGTCGACGGCTTCATCGCGTACAAGGAACGGCTGATCGACTACATCAACCGGTTCATCGCCGACCTGGCCAACTCCGGTGCCCAGATCGCGGTTCTGCTCACTGACCTGGAAGCCGCGGGTCACGAGCGGCTGCTGGCGGTCGCCGCCAGGCGTGAGGCCGCCGACGCGGCCCCCGACGGGGCGGACGCGGCAGGGGCGCTGGCCGACGCGGAAAAGCTGGCCCTCGACGCGTGGCGAAACCGGTGGCGCGGCCTGGACGACTGGTTCACCTCGCGGGACGCGGGGCATCCATCCCAGGCCAGGCTGTTGCGGCAGGCCGCGGTGACCGCGATCAAGCAGCTCGTTGACACGGTCGGCCTGCTGAACGAGCGGCGTTCGGGCCGGTCGGACAGATCGGCGGACTTCGCTGCGCTGGCCCGGTGGTTCGCTGAGGCACCGGACGACGCGGCGGCTCACCGGCTGTGGCGGGCGGCGTTCGGCCTGTCCCCCGCCCGGCACCTGTCCGTGACCGGCGACACCGCGGACGAGTGGGAACATGTGCCGGCCGGGACGCCGTGGGCCCAGGCCCCGCCGATCCGGATTTCGCCGCAGCTCAGGAAGACCGGGAGCTACGAGCGGCGGGGCAAGCCTATTCAGGTGAAGGACCGCTCCGCGGCCAAGGAACTGCTGCGCCGCCAGGCGGAGCACGAAGCCGCGCAAACGGCCGAGGCACGACGGCGGCTGCGCACCAGCGGGCCGACGCTGCTGTCCGGCCTGGACGTGCTTGACCCGAGGTCGTTCCGCCTCTTCCTCAGCCTGCTCGGCGACGCGCTCGCGGCGCGCGCGCCCGGCGACACCGAGGTGAAGACCGTCACTAACGACGGCAGCCTGGAAGTGCGGCTGTGCCTGGTCCCAGGCGGCGGCACGGCCGTGATCAAGACCGAGGACGGGGTGCTCACCGGTCCCGAGCACGTCATCGAGATCACGGACCTGCTGCCATGATCCCCGCCGAGGAACAGGCGCAGCGCCAGGCCGCCCTTCGCGCCCTGCTCGCCAAGCCGCTGCTGGTCGCCGCCGACGACGCCGAGTCGCTCATGCTGGTCCGGCGGCACCTGCCGGCCCTCAGCGGCTGGCTCCGCAGAGAGACCGGCTGGCGGCTGGCCGCGGACGCGGAGACGGCGCGGCTGTTCAAGACCGCCCCGCTGGCTGGCGACGCTACCCATCCCGCTCGCGGACACAACAAGGAGCCGTTCAGCCGCCGCCGGTACGTCACTGCATGCCTGGCCTTGTCCGCGCTGGCCCGCGCCGACGCGCAGACCACGCTCGGTAGCCTCGCCGACGACGTGCTCACCGCCGCCGCCGAACCCGGCCTGGCGGCCACCGGGTTCACGCTGACCCTGGACAGCAGGAGCGATCGCGCCGACCTCGTGGCCGTGGTCCGGCTGCTGCTCGCCTGGGGCGTGCTCAGCCGAGTCGCCGGAGACGAGGACGCTTACTTGTCGGCGGGCGCCGACGTGCTGTACGACGTACGCCGGTCGGTACTCGGCCTGCTGCTCACCGGCAGCAGGGGTCCGTCGACCATCAGCGCCTCCGGGTTCGAGGCACGGCTCGCGGAACTGACCGCCGAGCCGGTTGCCGAGACCGACGACCTGCGCAACCAGGCGCTGCGCAGAATGCTCACCCGGCGGCTGCTCGACGACCCGGTCGTTTACTACGACGAGCTGACCGAAGACGAGCGTGCCTACCTGGTCGCCCAGCGGCACAACATCACCGGGCGGATCAGCGAGGCCACCGGGCTGCTGCCGGAGCTGCGCGCCGAGGGCATCGCCATGGTCGACCCGGACGACGAGCTCACCGACGTGCGGATGCCCGAGCAGCGCACCGACGGACACGTCACCCTGCTAGTCGCCGAGTACCTGGCGGGCCGGGCGCGGGCGCCGCGGGCCGAGCTGCTCGCGTTCGTCAGGAAGGCGGCGCAGGCGCACGCGGGCTACTGGCGCAAGGGCGTCACAGATCCCGGCGCGGAGATCGAACTGCTCGAGGTCGCGCTGGAGAAGCTCACCGCCCTGCGCCTCATCGAGGTGGACCTCGCGGCCACGCTCGACGGCACTGCCACTGCCCCCGTGATCCGCAGCCGCCCTGCCATCGCCCGGTTCGCCCTCGCCGAGCCCACCATCCGAGAGCCCGGCAGTCTGCCTGGGGGCAAGGCCGGCCCGAGCCATACGAGAAAGGCGACGGCCTATGCTGCCGACACCATCTTCTGAGCGGTGGAAGCCCCTACGGGCCGGCCTGGTCGACATGTTCTACTACGACCAGGAGGAGTTCTGGTTTCACGACGGCCGTCTGCTGCTGCGCGGCAACAACGGAACCGGCAAGTCCAAGGTGCTCGCCCTCACGCTGCCGTTCCTGCTCGACGGCGACCTCGCGCCGCACCGGGTGGAGCCGGACGGCGACCGGCAGAAGCGGATGGAGTGGAACCTGCTGCTCGGCGGCAAGCACCCCAGCCCCGAACGCCTGGGCTATACCTGGCTGGAGTTCGGCCGCAGGGACGCCGACGGCACCGAGGAGTTTCGCACGATCGGCTGCGGGCTGAAGGCCGTCGCCGGGCGTGGAATCGCACGGCACTGGTTCTTCGTCACCAGCCAGCGCCCCGGCACCGAGCTACAGCTGCTGCCCGACAGCCGTGTCCCGCTCACCAGGGAAAAGCTGCGGGAGGAGATCGGCCAGCACGGGTTCGTGTATGACCGGGCGGCCGACTACCGCCGGGCGGTGGACGAGCACCTGTTCGGCCTCGGCCCGCACCGCTACGAGGCGCTGGTCAACCTGCTGATCCAACTGCGCCAGCCGCAGTTGTCGAAGAAGCCAGACGAAAAGCTGCTGTCCAGGGCGCTCACCGAGGCGCTTCCCCCGCTCAGCCCCGGCCTCGTGACGACCGTCGCCGAGGCGTTCCGGGGTCTCGATGAGGAGCGCGAGGCGCTGCGTTCCCTGGCCGAGGCTCAGGAGGCGGCCACCGACTTCCTGGGCCACTACCGCCGGTACGCGAAGGTGGCGGCCAAGCGCAAGGCCGCCGGGCCAAGGGCGACGCAGAGCCGCTACGAACAGCTCGGCCGGGACCTTACCGCCGCCGAGGAAGCCTTCGCGGCCGCCCAGCAGCAGCTGGATGAAGCGCAGCGCGAGCTCACGGAACTGGAGGAGCAGCGCACTGAGCTGGAAGCGCGCCAGAAAGCGCTGGAGACTGACCCGGCGATGCGCGACGCGGAGCGGCTCAAGCAGCTCCGCGAGGACGCTGAACGCAAGGAGATGGCGGCGCAGGTCCAAGAGGGCGACCGGAACCGGCACGTCGGCCACGTCACGCGGTACGCCGACAAGGTGGCTCAGACAGCGCGCCGAGCCGGCACCGGACGTGACAAGCTCGCCCTGGCGCTGGGTGAGGCCGCGAGCACGGCAGCCGACGCACGCTGCGCCGAGCAGCACCGGGCAGCGGTCGCGGCACTCGACGGGACCGCTGCCTACCTGGACGCCGCCGAGGCACCAGCGGCCGACATTCTGGCCCGGGCCAAGCGCGAAGCCCAGGCCATCGCCGACCGGCAGGTGCAGGCCATCGCGCAGCTGGACCGGCTGCTCGCCGACGTCGCCGGCACGCGCGGGCAACTACGGGCGGCGCAGGAAGCGGAAGGCAGGCTGTCGGCTGAGGTCCAGGCCGCGGCGGACCGAGTCACGGCCGCAGACCTGGCCGTAGCGGAACAGATGCGGCTGCTCCTGGACGGCTACCGCTCCTACCTCGGCGACCTGGCCGAGTTGCGGGTCGCCGATCCCGACGAGCTGATCGCCGGCCTGGAATCCTGGGTCCTGACCGGCGAGGGCGGGAACCCCGCGGTCGCGATCATCGACGACGCTACCCGCGTAGCCGGCGCGGAGCTTGGCCGACTGGCCGGGCAACTCGGGAGTCAGCGAGCCCGGCGTGGGACGTGGGCTAGCGAGCTGGCGGATGAGATCAGCCGACTGCGCGCCGGCGGCCACGACGCTCCGCCGGTTCCGCATACGCGGGCACCAGGGATCCGCGACGGCCGTCCCGGCGCGCCGCTGTGGAAGGTGACCGACTTCGCGCCGGGCCTGGCCGACGACGAGCGCGCCGGTCTCGAAGCCGCGCTCGAGGCGGCGGGGATTCTCGACGCGTGGGTGACGCCCGAAGGGAACCTCGTCGACGGGGATGTGGTCGTAGTGTCCGGGCTTGCCCCGGTGGCTGGGGAATCGTGCGCCACCCTGCTGGTGCCCGCGATCGACCCGGCCGACCCGCAGGCGGCGGCGCTGGCGGAGATGTCAGTCGCATCCGTTCTGGGTGCTATCGGACGTGGACCTGGGACCGGCGGCCGCGGCACATGGGCGACCACGGACGGGCGGTGGTCCAACGGGGTGCTCAGCGGCGCCTGGCGCAAGGACCAGGCCAGCTACATCGGCGAGGGGGCGCGGGAGGCCGCGCGGCGAGCGCGGATCGAGCAGCTCGAGCGAGAGCTCGACGCTGAGCGCGCCGCGATCGAAGGGCTCGACGCGGACCTAGCGGATATAGCGGCGCGGCAGAACCGCCTTGCAGACGAGCACCGCAGCGTGCCACCGGATGACGGGGTGCGCGAGGCGCACACCAAGGCAGCTGATCGACGCAAAGAGCTCGCGCAGGCACGCACGGACCATGCGGAGGCCGTTGCGAAGCTGCAGCAGCGGCAGAGGGAGCTGGCGACCGCGCAGGCCCGGGCGGCGGAATTCGCGGTCGATGTCGGCCTGCCTACGGGCACCGAAGAGCTTGCCACGGTACGGGACGGGCTGGGTGCTTACCGGGTGGCGCTCGCCGGGCTATGGCCGGCCGCCGAGGCAGCGTACGCCGCGACCCGCGCCGCGGCCGAGGCGGAGACGGAGCTCGGCGATAGTCGTCAGCTGCTGGTTGAGGCGAGCGAGCGGGCCGCTGAGGCGCGGGAAGCGGCCGAGGCGGCGGCGACGACGCACCAAGAGCTGCTCGCCACCGCCGGCACGGCGGTCGAGGAACTGCAGCAACGGCTCGCCACGGTGAGCGGTGCGCTCGGCCGACTGAAGGTTTCGGAGCGCGATGCCCGCCAGCTGGAACAGGGGGCGCTTGAGGCGCGAGGCAAGGCGGACGGGAAACAGGGCGAACTGCGGACGCAGGTCGAGGATGCGGCGCGGCTGCGGGATGACGCGGTGCGTGAGTTCCGGGCGTTCGCCGTCACCGGGCTGCTGCGGGTCGCGGTGACCTCGGTGGAGATCCCGGACACCGATCAGCCGTGGGCGGCGACGCCGACCGTGATCCTGGCCCGCGCCGTCAACGCCGAACTCGACTCCGTGGACGACGCAGACGGGCCGTGGGACCGGATCCAGAGGCGGGTGACCGAGGAGCACAAGCTGCTGGCGGACGCGATGGCCAGGCATGGGCACTCGGCGGGGTTGACGCTGAGCGAAGGCATCATCGTGATCGACGTGGTCTTCCAGGGCCGTAGCCACGATCTGCCCGGGCTGGCCGAGGCGCTCGCGGCGGAGGTGGAGCAGCGAACCACGCTGCTGTCCGCGCGGGAGCGGGAGATCCTGGAGAAACACCTGCTCAATGAGGTGGCGGGGACGCTGCATGAGCTGATCTCGGCGGCCGAGGCCGAGGTCAGGCAGATGAACGACGAACTGGAGTCGCGGCCGACGTCGACCGGCATGAAGCTGCGGCTGATCTGGCAGCAGGCCAGGAACGCGCCCGAGGGCCTGGACCGGGTCAGGCTCAAGCTCCGGCAGACGATCGACGCATGGTCCGCGCCTGACCGGGCGCTGGTGGGGACATTCCTGCAGCAGCGGATCGCCGCCGAGCACGCGGACAATCCGGCGGCCGGCTGGGCCGAGGCGCTGACTTCCGCGCTTGACTACCGGGGCTGGCATGAGTTTGTGATCCAGCGCTATCAGGACGGGCAGTGGCGGCCCGCTACCGGCCCCGCCTCGGGAGGCGAGCGCGCGCTGGTGGTGTCGGTTCCGCTGTTCGCGGCGGCTTCGTCGCACTACAAGTCGGCCGGCAACCCGCACGCGCCGAGGCTGATCGCGCTCGACGAGGCGTTCGCCGGCGTCGACGACGACTCCCGCGCCAAATGCATGGGCCTGCTCGCCACCTTCGACATGGACGTGGTTATGACGAGCGAGCGGGAATGGGGCTGCTACCCGCAGGTGCCCGGACTTGGCATCTGCCAGCTCGCGCGCCATGACGGGGTCGACGCGGTCCTGGTCACACCGTGGCGGTGGGACGGCCGGGAACGCCACAGGGCCGAACGGGCGCCAGTGTGACCGACAGCGTTACCGATACCGCGGAGGACGGCACCAGGCTGCACCGTCTGCTCGGCGGCGAGCCCACCGCGTGGCTGGTCCGGCGGGCGCGAGAGCGGATGGAGGCTGGGCGCCCGCTGACCGGGACGGTGACCTTGACCGACGCGACCGCGGAACAGCGGCGGGCGGTTGAACGGCTAACCGGCCGGGCGCCCCGTTCTGGTTCGTCGCTGTCAGTGTCGCTGCCCGAGGTGGACCGGGTGCTGCGCGAGAGCGGGGCCGCGCCGGGCGGGCTGGCCGCGGCCGTGGCGCTTCTGACCGGTCCGCTGCGGGACCGCAACCGCGACCGGATGGATATGGCCTCCGCCTGGGCGGCCGCGTTCGCGCCGCTGGACGACGCCGTAGCGGGCCGCGCCGAGCTTGTCGCTTGGCGAGGGTGGCTCGATGCGACCGGCGTCGTGCGCCGCCTCGCCCCTTCGGCTGATGTGGCGCTGGCGCTGCTTGACCAGGTGGCGGCGGTGCTGCGACGACTGCCGTCGCCGGGGATCCCGATCGGGCGGCTCGCCGCCGAATGCTGCGGCGACGCGCATGCCCTCGACGACGGTCGCCCAGCCGGCACGCTCGCCCTGTCCGCGGTCCGCGCGCTGGCCGGCCTGCCGTTCGCGGCTGACGTGAACGCGGACTCGCGCCGCACGGTCTGGGCCTTCGTGGGCGTTCACCTCGACGACCTCTCCTCGCTGGTGCTCTGCCTCGGCCTGCTCGGCGACACCCGTACCGCGCTGGGCAAGGTGCTAGCGCTGCACCGGGAAGCCGGACAGCCGGCGGTGCTCACCCTCAGGCAGCTGCGCTGCCACGATGAGGCGCTAACAGCGGGACTGGTGCGGATCTGCGAAAACCCCGTGGTGATCGCGGCCGCCGCGGACGAGCTCGGCAGCCGTTGCCCGCCACTGGTCTGCGTAGGCGGCCAGCCATCGGCCGCCGGAGGGCGGCTGCTCGACTTGCTGGCGGCGGGCGGCGCGGAGTTCCGCTACCACGGCGACTTCGACTGGGGCGGTATCCGGATCGCCTGCGCGGTTCGTCAGCGGGTGAGCCAGGGACAGTCGCACTGGCGGCCGTGGCGGTACGACCGGGACGCCTATGAGGCCGCGGCAACGGCAGTGCTGGCTGCGCATGCCGCCACCCGGCTGCCCCGGCTGGCTGGTGAGCCGGTCGCGACCCCCTGGGATCCGGGTCTGGCGGCCGCCATGGCGCGCCACGATGTTCGCATCGAGGAGGAACTTTCCCTCGACACTCTGCTCGCGGACCTGGCCTGACCGGGTTCCGATCGGCAACGCGAACGTCGGAAATCAAAGGTCCAGATATCGACAAGGCAGGATTGCCCGGATCCGTGCTTCATTCTTGTCTTACGGTAGTCGTATGGCAGCCACGACCATCAGCTTCCGCGTCGATGAGCAGACGATGGCCGAACTTCGTCAGCTTGCTGGTGACGGGAACCTGTCGGATGCGATTCGGGAGCTGATCCACGCGCAGTACGCAGCCCGGCTGTACGCGCAAGCTGCCCGTGACGCCGAACGGCTTCGCAATGACCCGGCCGACCTCGCTGAGATCAAGGCCGTGAACGAGGAGCTGGCTTGATGAGCGGCGCGTCCCGCGTGAACGGCCGGAAGCCGACTCCGTAGTACAGCCCGCGCGCCTGCGGGTGCCCCGGTGCACCCAGGCAGGCGACGGTCATGTGAGTGGCCCCGGCCTCTCGCGCGAGATGCATTCCGTGCAGCAGCATCGCGGTGCCGAGCCCCCGGCGCCAGTAGCCCGGATGTGTCCCGACCGGTTCGAACTCGGCGGTCTTGTTGGCCTCGTCCAGCCAGATGATCGTCGACGCGGCCATGGTTCCGTCCGGTGCCTGCACCAGGACGTGGAGGTCGCCGCGATACGTGGCCGTCCGCCGGACACCCTCATAACCCTCGGCTGTGTAGGTCGACGGAGCCCAGGCGTCCACGTGCGCCTGGACCGCGGCCTCCGGCCCGGCCTCGTCGGCGGTGCGGAAAGTGAACCCGTCCGGCAGTACAGGCTGCTCCGCATAGGTAAGGTCTCGCTCGTTGAGCTGAGTCCAGGAGCCGGTGTCGCCGAGCGATGCGGGGTCGGTCTGGTATCCGTGCGCTGCCCACCTTGTCAGCGCGAACTCGTCGGATGCCGATGGCGCTACCGTGCGCTCGAGGTCCGCCGCCATGGCGTCATACCAGCCGATCACTTCGTCCACCAGCGCGGCGTGGTCAGGTTGTACCTGGTACCCCAGATAGGCGCCGGCGACGTTCGTCACTGACCCGTCGCTCCGCCTCACCTGATGCGGGAGATAGGCCCAGCCCCACGCCACCAGGACGTCACGGGAGAACCACAGCCGACGCGACCAGGTCCCGCCGTCCGAGGCGTGGCCTTTGCCCCAGATCCAGGCCAGCTCCCCGAACGACGCGTCACTGTTCACCAGGTCCGGGCGGAGCGCGGTCACGCGCTGCGCCAGGCCCTGCATGAGCTGTACGTCCGCAGCGGTCACGAGATCGAAGTCACCCATCGGCGCCACTGTGCCAGGATTCTGCAAAGCCGTCGAACTGTTTGTTCCCCGAAGCGGGTGCGATGGCGAAGGCGGCCGGGCCCGTGACGGGCAGTCCAATTCCGAGATCGGCGCGGCGCTGTTCCTGAGCCCGCGGACGGTCGAATGGCATCTGCGCAAGGTGTTCACCAAGCTCGGAATCAGCTCCCGCAGGCAGCTCCGCCAGGCCCTTCGGTTGGTTCCTGATCATTTCCCGGGCGGGAAGTCGGTCGAGGCGGCCAGGCCGCCCTGCGCCTCGAAGCTGGCCAGGCGGTCCTTGAGCACGCCGACGGTGATCTGCAGAGCTTGCGATCCGAGGATGATCCGCAGCGGGGCTGGCTCCTGGTCGGCGCTGGCGATGATGGCGGCGGCCCTCCTTGAGCTCAGATGTCTTCTGGTCGCGATTCCAGACAACCACCGGCTGCCTGGCGGAGGGAGGGCCGGCCTTTCCAGGTAATGCCAGTACCTCCTTGGCGGCCGTGCGTGCACATAGCGTGGTTCTCATGGATAACCGAGCCCAGATCCGAGAGTTCCTCATCTCACGGCGCGAGCGCATCTCCCCCGCGCAGGCCGGGCTACCCGCCTACGGCGGTAACCGCCGGGTGAAGGGGCTCCGGCGCGAGGAGGTCGGCCTGCTCGCGGGCGTCAGCATTGACTATTACGTCCGCATGGAGCGAGGAAACCTGGCCGGCGCGTCCAACGCTGTCCTGCACGGCATCGCGAACGCGCTTCAGCTCGACGAGGCCGAACGTACCCACCTGTTTGACCTGGCCCGGGCGGCTCAGCCCAGCCCTCCCCGGCAGCGACGGACCAAGACTTCCGGCGTCACCGGCGGCATCCAGCAGATCCTGGACGCCATTACCGACGCGCCCGCCTGGGTCCGCAACGCCCGGCACGACATGCTCGCCGCCAACCGCATGGCCCGCGCCCTGTAGGCCCCGCTCCTCGCCGACCCCCGCAGGCCAGTCAACAACGCCCGCTTCGTCTACCTCGATCCGGCTGCTCACGACTTCTTCACCGACCGGGAACGCTCCGCCGACGACATCGCCGCCATGCTCCGCTCCGAGGCAGGCCGCAACCCCCGCGACAAGCAGCTCATCGAGCTGATCGGCGAGCTTTCCACCCGTAGCGAGGACTTCCGCGTTCGGTGGGCCGCCCACAACGTCCGGTTTCACCGGACCGGCCACAAGCGACTCCACCACCCCGTCGTCGGCCCCCTGGACCTCGACTTCGAGGCCATGGAGTTTCCCGCCCACCCCGGGCTCACCCTGCTCGTCTACACCGCAGCGCCCGCCAGCCTCGCCGCCGACAACCTCAGACTGCTGGCCAGCTGGGCCGCCACCGCAGACCAGACCGGAGATTTGCCCACCTACGCCTAGCGACCGGAATTCGCCGCCATCTTCTGGGTGATCCCACCGTCCGCGGTCACCTGGAAGAATCCTAGACGTGGGCCATATCGAGATCGCGCACGTCGACTATTACCTGCCGGATGGTCGAGCGCTGCTCGGTGACATTTCCTTCCGGGTGGGTGAAGGCACCGTCGTCGCCCTCGTGGGCGCGAACGGAGCCGGCAAGACGACGCTCTTGAGGCTCATGGCCGGCGAACTGAAACCGCACAGCGGAACCGTTACGGTGACCGGCGTGCTAGGCGTGATGCCGCAGTTCATCGGCTCGGTACGGGACGACCAGACGGTACGCGACCTGCTGGTCTCGATTACGCCGGGCGGGATCCGGGCCGCCGCCCGCGCGGTCGACGAGGCCGAGCTGGCGATCATGGAGCGGGATGATCAGGCGGCGCAGATGAGCTACGCCCAGGCCCTCAGCGACTGGGCAGATGTACGTGGTTACGCCGCCGAGACGCTCTGGGATGTATGTACGATGGCGGCGCTCGGAGCCCCTTACGATCGAGCGCAGTGGCGCCAGGTAAGGACGCTGTCCGGCGGTGAGCAGAAGCGGCTGGTGCTAGAGGCCCTGCTACGCGGCCCCGATGAGGTGCTGTTGCTGGACGAGCCAGACAACTATCTGGATGTTCCCGGCAAGCAGTGGCTCGAGAAGCAGTTGCAAGGGACCGCCAAGACCGTCATTTTTGTCTCACACGACCGCGAACTGCTCGCCCGGGCGGCGCAGAAGATAGTCAGTGTCGAACCGAGTCCCGCGGGCAGCGATGCCTGGGTGCACGGCGCCGGTTTCGGTACCTACCACCAGGCACGCAAGGAACGTTTTGAGCGGTATGAGGAACTCGGGCGGCGGTGGGATGAAAAGCACGCCCAGCTGAAGCGGCTCGTGCATGACATGCAGCAGTATGCGGCTCGTAGTGACGCAATGGCATCCCGTTATCAGGCGGCGCAGACCCGACTGCGCAAATTCGAAGAGGCCGGGCCGCCGCCCGAACCTCCCCGTGAGCAGGACATCCGGATGAGGTTGCGGGGAGGGCGAACCGGAATGCGGGCCGTGACGTGCCAGGGCCTGGAGCTGACCGGCGTGGTGAAACCGTTCGACCTAGAGGTCTTCTACGGCGAGAGGGTCGCGGTGCTGGGCCCGAACGGCTCGGGAAAGTCTCACTTCTTGCGGCTGCTGGCCGGTGAGAAGGTCGCGCATACCGGACAGTGGAAGCTCGGCGCGCGGGTGGTGCCCGGTCATTTCGCCCAGACACATGCCCGGCCTGAGTTGATAGACCGCACTTTGGTGGAGGTGCTATGGACAGAACATGCCCGGGACCGCGGAGCGGCCATGAACGTGCTACGGCGGTATGAGCTTGACGGGCAAGGTGACCAGCGCTTCGAGAAGCTGTCGGGCGGACAGCAGGCCCGTTTCCAGATACTGGAGCTGGAACTCCAAGGCGCTACTGCGCTTCTGCTCGACGAGCCTACGGATAATCTCGATCTGGAGTCGGCGGAAGCCCTCCAGGAAGGCCTGGAGGCATATGAGGGAACAGTGCTGGCGGTAACCCACGACCGTTGGTTCGCCCAGTCTTTCGACCGGTACCTATTCTTTAGCCGGGACGGGAGTGCACGAGAGACATCCGGACCAGTCTGGGACGAAACCGGGGCGCTACCGATTCGGTTAGCAGTGACCCGCTCCGCTGGCGCTGGCATGTAATCCCCTCCAGTGCACGCGCACTTGCACCCCAACTGTATCACATGTGATACAGTTGACGTTATCGTAGGAGGTGTCAAGGATGACCGGACCAGAGTCTGACGCCCCGGGGCTTGCGCGGCCCGAGTTGGTCCGTGTGCTCGAATCGGCGGCACGGCTCCAAGAGGTCATTCCCGATGCCGTTCTGGTAGGCGGCTCTGCCGCGGCGCTGTGGGCCAACCACCGCCTCTCCTTTGACCACGACCATGTGCTGGAGGATCTGAGCGCCCGTTTCGATGCGGTACTTGAAGCGATCGAAGCGACGGATGGGTGGGTGACGAACCGGGCCATGGCAGGAAAGATAATCCTCGGCGAACTAGGCGATATCGAGTCTGGGGTCCGTCAACTTATCCGGAACAGGCCCTTGGAGGTCACAGAAGTGTCGCTGCCGTCCGGACAAGTACTCCGGGTTCCGACGCCAGACGAGACGCTGCGGGTCAAGGGTTACTTGATTGTCCGGCGCAACCAAGTACGGGACTACCTTGACGTAGCGGCTCTATCTGACAGGTACGGGATCGCTCATGCCGCTGATGTGCTTCGGGGTATTGATGTCTACTACTCCGATCAGCGCGGTCCCGAGTCAGAGGATGTGGCGACCCAACTCGCGCGGCAGCTGGCAGATCCCAGGCCGGCAGATACCCGGACGATACAGCAGCTTGGCCGATACAAAAGCCTGGATACACGCTGGACGGACTGGGGAAACGTCACCGACGTCTGCCGTTCGCTGGCGGTGGAGATGGTGCAATGACGACTGATTTGAAGTTTCGCAACATTGACGCGTCTCCTGACGACCCAGTAGAGACCTGGCCCTTCGAGGGCATTCTCGCGGCAGTTGAGCGGGGCACCCTTCCGGATTGGCGGCGGCTGGCGGCCGCGATCCGGGCTGATCCCTGGGGGCCGGTGGCCCAGCAGGTCCTTGAAGCTATCGGCCTGGCCCGCCCCTACGGAACGACCGAGCTCCTGGCGGGAGTAGTAGAGCGTGCCCGGAAGCTAGCCGCTGATTCGGAACGCCAAGACGTGGCATCTGAGGTCAGGAACCTCGTCGGCAGATCCGGCCTGTCCAAGCAGGATTTCGCCGAGCGGATAGGCACGTCGCGGTCTCGCCTGTCGACCTACATGTCCGGGAAGGTCATGCCCTCGGCGGCCCTGATGGTGCGGATGCGGCGGGTGGCGCTACAAGCCTCGGGGACGGCGGCCCATGCCGGCGGCTAGAAGCAGCTATGGTCGCGGTGTCCTACAGGCGGATGACGGCCTTGCCGCGGAGGCCGCCTTGGCGAAGCTTTTCGAGGATCTGGCCCACGCCGTCCAGTTCTACTGTGGAGCGGATCCGCGCGGTGATCGTACGGTCGGCCAGCAGGCCCGCGACCTCGGTCAGCCCTTGCGGCGACAAGAAGGGATTCGCGCTCGACGCGCTGTTGTGCGCAGTGATCTGCCGGGCGGCGAACCACCCTTCGTCGGCTGCGAAAATCGCCGAGACCAGGCGGCCGCCGGGCCTGATGAATTCCGCGTCACCGCGGATGGCCTCCGGGCCGCTGACCAGGTCTAGGACCGCATCCACGCCGTCGGGGTGAGCCGCGTGCAGTGCGCTGGCCACATCGACGGCCCGGCTGTCGTAGACCTCTTCGGCGCCGAGGCTGCGAGCCTCGTCGGCGTCGCCGCGGACGGTCGCGATGACGTGCGCGCCACGCGAGAGCGCCATCTGTACCGCGTAGCCACCGACCCCGCCGGTCGCGCCCATGACCACCAGGCGCTGGCCGGAGGTGATGCCCAGCAGGTCCACCGTTCGCAGCGCAGTGACCGCCGCGGTAGGCAGGGCGGCGGCCTGGTCGTCGGTGACGCCGTCGGGGATAGTGGCCAGCGGCTCGAGCTTGGCGCCCGGCGTGACCGCCGTGTACTGCGCGTACGCGCCATGCCGAAGACGCGGTCGCCGGCGTGCAGGTCGTTTCCTCCCGCCGGAGCCCGTTCCACGACACCCGCGAAGTCGATGCCCAGCACATAGGGATATGTCGATTTGGCGGTCAGCCGGGCCAGGTTGTTGTTGTCGAGCGGATTGACTCCGGCATACGCCACCCGCAGGAGGAAGGCGTCACCCGCGGCAGGGACCGGCAGCTCATGGATGGCCGGAGCCTCCCCGAAGCTCTGGACAGCGAACGCGCGTATGGCTCAACATTAGTGATGATCAACGCTCCCGCTCCAGTCACGGTCGCCCGCAACGACGGTCTCGCGGTGGTGACCGTCGACTCGCCGCCGCTGAACCTGTTCGACATGGCGATGCGTGACGCCCTCGTCGCGACGGTCGGGGAACTAGAGCGGACCTTGCCGAGAGCGGTGCTGTTCCGGTTCGAGGGCAAGGTGGTCACGGGCGGCGTCGACGTACACGTATTCGACGCAATCAGCGATGCCGAGGAGGCGACTGCCCTGTTCGCAGGCCTGGTCGCCACGGCGCAGCGAGTGGCCGCACTGCCCTGCCCGACCGTCTTCGCCGCCCACGGCCTGTGCCTGACCTGGGGCTTCGAACTCGCGCTGGCCTGCGATCTGATCCTGGCCACCGAACGCGCTTCCTTCGGGTTGATCGAGGCGACCGTGGGCCTGACCCCGGCCATGGGCGGTACCCAGCGGCTCGCCGAACGAGCCGGCAGCGGCCGCGCCCGGGAGCTGGTGATGACCGCGGACCGCTACGACGCCACCACCTTGCACCAGTGGGGCGTGGTCAACCGGGTGCTTCCCGCTGACGGTTTCGACGCCGCCGCCCGGCAGTTCGCCGGGCGCCTCGCCGAAGGCCCGACCCTCGCTCACGCGGCCACCAAAGACATCATCAGCGCCTACCTCAGCGGTGGTGTCCAGGAGGCGGACGCCCAGGTACCCGCGATCGCCGGCGGGCTGTTCGCCACGCAGGATCTGCGGTCCGCCCTGCATACCTTCCTGACCGAGGGCCATGGCCGCGCGACCTTCCACGGACAGTAACCGGTCCGACCCGGATGATAGTTAGCCGATGCGGCTCAGCGTCCGGATCAGCGTGTCAAACGCCTCGGACGGGAGGCCCTGCATAGCTTGAACTCGATCGCCTGGTGCTGCGCGATGGGCTTGCCGAACGTCTCCCGGTGCTGCGCGTACGTAATGGCTAGCTCGAAAGCCCGATGGGCGACTCCGCAGGCACGTGCGGCGACGTTGACCCGGCCTAGCTCCACCGCATCCATCATCTGGTAGAAACCCCGGCCGGGGAGTTCGCCCAGCACCCGGGCGGCGGGGACCCAGCATTCCTCGAGCACAAGCCCGGTGGTGTCGACTCCCTTGTACCCATCTTGGGGATTTTCGCGGTAACAGTGAGCCCGGGTCGCGTCTGCCCGAACCCGCTTTCCTTCTCGATCAGAAAGGCGGTCAGGTTGCGATGCGGGCGCGTCGCGCCTTCGGACGTCCGGGCCAGAAGGGCGACGAGGCGGGCGGACGCGCCGTTGGTCAGCCACATCTTCTGACCGCTGATCACGTAATCGTCGCCGTCAGGCCGGGCAGCGGTGCGGATCGCGGCCACGTCGGATCCGAGATCCGGCTCGGACATGGAAAAGGCCGCCCGCATCTCGCCGGTGGCCATCCTGGGCAGGAGGCTTTCCTTCTGCTCGGCCGTTCCGTATCGGCCGATCATGTAGGCGACAATGAAGTGGGTGTTGATGATGCCCGAGACGCTCATCCAGCCCCTGGCGATCTCTTCGGCCACGAGCGCGTAGGTCAGCAGCGACTCGTTCAGGCCGCCGTACTCCTGGCCGATGGTGAGGCCGAAGACGCCCAGTTCCGCTAGCCCGGCCACAATCCGCTCCGGGTAGGTGTCGGAACGATTGAGCTCGCCCGCGACTGGGATGATCTCAGCGTCCACGAATGCCCGGACCGTGCCGAGAATGTCCTGTTGCACGTCGGTCAGGCCGTCGCTTTGCGTTAGCCGGTACATCATGCCCTTTCTTATTCAGTGCAGCTCTTACTCAGTGCAGCACGCCGCGGGCGGGGAGGACGCACCACGGCCGTTCGGTGCCGGATCTTGAAAGGCTAGGACTATGAGCAGGTGGCACCCCTCACTGATGTCGTTGCCGCCCGGCCTGGTCCGGCCCGGGCTCGTCACCCGACAGCAGGTGCTGCTGGCGGCAAAGACGGCGATCGCCGCCGGGCTCGCCTGGGTGGCGGCCCTGGCGGCGGATCCGCACAGCCGACCGTACTTCGCGCCGCTCGCGGTGCTGCTGGTGGTCCAGCCGACCGTATACGACTCCCTGTCGCGGGCCTTCCAGCGCGTGGCCGGGGTAGTGGTGGGCGTCGCTGCCGCGCTGGCGGTGAGTCACTTCCTGGCCCCGAGCGGCTGGAGCATCGGCATCATCATCTTCGCGGGCCTGCTCCTGGGCTGGACGACCCGCCTGGGCCCGCAGGGCGTGGTGCAGATTCCGGTCAGCGCGCTGCTGGTGTTCCTGGTCGGGCGCGCTACTCCCGGTTACGGGGGCGAGCGCATTATAGACACCTTGATCGGCGCCGCGGTCGCCGTGATAGCGGTTCTGCTGAGCCCGTCCGCGCCCGGACCCGACGCCGTCATGTCCAAGGCGCTGGCGCCGCTGCGTCGCTGTACCGAGATCCTGCGTGCGGTCAGCACGGGGATCGGCTCGCCCTGGACCCCCGACCAAGCTGCCTCGTGGCGGCGGGACGCGCTCGCGCTGATCGATACCATCGCCCCGGCCCGCCGGGACCATGAGGGGCATCGGCTGAGCACCCGGTGGAATGCCCGGGCCCGCCGGGAACGAGCGGCGCTCGGCCGGGCGGACGAGGCGCTCCTTACCGGCGAGCGGATCGCCATCTATATCCGGTCGATGGCCCGGGCCCTGGTAGACGGATCGGGTCACGCCCATCCGATGCCGACGCTCAGCGCGATGCTCGCGAAAACGGCATCGGCCACCGAGGCCTACACCGCGTGGGCGGCCTCGGCCGGCACGTCCGCCGACCGCCGGCTTTTGGCCACGGCGGTTCACGCCGCAGACGACACCCTGCACAGCGCGCTGGCCCGGGTCCAGGAACGGTGGGGCAGCGACCCTGCTCCGTGGCTCACCTTCGGGATGACGCTGGCGATGACCCAGCGGATCCTGGCCGAGGTCGGCCGCCCGCTCGACCCAGCAGAACGTGAGCCGCCTGACGAACAGCAACCGTTAAACGCCGGCTGCCTCTAGGGCGGCTACGATCTGCTCGGGGCCGAGGGGCTGGTCGGTGATCCGGACGCCGAGGCAGGCCAGGGCGTCCGCGATGGCGTTGACCACTGCGGCCGGGGAGCCGATGGCGCCCCCTTCGCCCATGCCCTTGAAGCCGCCCGGCGTGTTCGCCGGGGTGGTCAGGTG
The DNA here is from genome assembly GCA_003140115.1 of Actinomycetota bacterium. Next base: position 20,249 of record PLIQ01000104.1, read on the forward strand.
GCCATATTCGATTTCCGGGACTTCGGCGGCGGTTGGCAGCAGGTAGTCCAGGAAGGTCGTGGTGAGGGGGTTCCCGTCGTCGTCGTAGATCATGTGCTCGTAAAGGACGCCGCCGAGCCCCTGGACGACGCCGCCGGCGATCTGGCCCTCGACGACCATGGGATTGATCATGCGCCCGCAGTCCTCGCTCACCGCGTAACGCAGCACGCGCACGCGTCCGGTGCGCACGTCGACCTCGACGGTGCAGGCGTGGCAGGCGTTGGACAGGGTCAGCGGCGGCGCGAGCGAGCGGGCTTGGGTCAGCAAGCCAGGCTCGGTCCCGGGAGCCAGCGTGCCCGGCGACAGGTAGGCCGCCTCCGCGATGTCGCGCAGGCTCAGGGCGATGGCCGGGTCACCTTTGACGCTGATCACGCCGTCGGAGATCTCCAGGTCGTGGGGTGATGCTTCGAGCAGGTGGGCGGCGATGTTCAGTACCTTGACCCGCATCTGGACGGCCACTTCCTGCGCGGCCCCGGCCGCGATGATCGCGGTGCGGCTGCCGCCGGTCCCCGGTCCCCAGGGCGTCAGGGCGGTATCGCCCTGGATGAAAACGATGTCCTCGATCGGGCAGCCCAGGTGCTCGGCAACTATCTGCGCCATTGTGGTTTCGGTGCTCTGGCCGTGGCTGGCGGTGCCCATGATCAAGGTGACGGTGCCGCCTGGGTCGATTCTCAGGATCGCGCCTTCGCTGGCCATCGATCCCCCCGTCTGGGATGGCTCGACGTAAAGCCCGAATCCGATGCCCAGGTAGCGTTCTTTTTCACGGGCGGCCGCCTGCTCACGGCGGAAGTCCTCGTACCCGATCAGTTCGGCGGCCTGCTCGAGCGACTCCGCCGGGCTGATCCGCTCGTACACCAACCCGGTGGCGCTGGTATAGGGGAGATCGGCCGACCGCACCACGTTGATCCGGCGGAGCTCGAGCGGATCTTTACCAAGCGCGCGGGCGACGATGTCGACCATTTGCTCGCGAAGCACGGTCTCGAACATCCAGGGTCCGCGGTAGGGAGTGCGCCCGCAGGTATTGGTGTAAAGCGCCTCGCTCTCAAAGCTGAGCCGGGGGATCTTGTAGGGACCGGGGAAGAGGTTCTTGACCCCGACGCCGGCGCCGTTCCCGGCCGGCGGGATGCTGTAGGAGCCGACATTCGCGGTGTGGGTGACCCGCGCGCCCAGGATGCGGCCATCGTGATCCACTGCCATCGACGCGGTCGCGTGCTCCTCACGCGCATGCCCGGCGGCGAGCAGGTTCTCGCTGCGGTCCTCGATCCACTTGACCGGCCTGCCGAGCTGATAGCTGGCGATCACGACCGCCATTTCCTCCCGCGTGGTGAACATCTTCTGCCCGAACCCGCCTCCGACGTCTCCCATGAGGACCCGGACCCGGTGTTCGGGCAGGTCCAGCATCCGCGCGCACCACGAGCGGACCTCATGAGGGGCCTGGGTGGCCGACCATATGGTCAGCTGCGGGACATGCGGCTCCCACGAGGCGATCAGGCCGCGGCCTTCCATCGGCACCGCGATATAGCGGTGCTGGCGAATGGTCTCGGTGATGACGTGCGGCGCGGCGGCGAAGATCTCGTCAAGCTCGGGATCGGGGTCGGCCGCGAGTTTGCCGGCGACATTGGTACCGACCTCGGGGTGCACCAGATTCAGCCGGTCGTTTCCCGCGGCCGTCACGTCGAGCACCGGCGGCAGCGGCTCGATGTCCACCTCGACCAGCTCGGCGCCGTCTTCGGCGATATGCCGGGACCGCGCGACGACGATCGCGACCGGATCCCCGGCGAAGCGGACGTCCTGGTCGGCCAGCGGGCGCAGCGGCTGCGCTGAAACGGCGGCTCGTCCGATGATGGAGGACCAGGTCGGCTGGTAGTTCGCGGCCAGGTCGGCGGCGAACAGCACGGCGACAACGCCGTCCACCGCCGCGGCCTCGGTGCTGTCCACCCGGCGGATCCGGCCGTGCGCGAACGAGCTGCGCACGAACGCGGCGTGCAGCATGCCCGGCACGGCGACGTCGTCGATGTAGGTGCCGTGGCCGGTCAGCAGCCGCGGATCTTCGAACCGCCTGACGCTCTGCCCGATGTAGCGTCCAGCTGTCGCATCGCTCATCCCGGTTCTCCCGCGATCGCAGCCGCGGCCGCGCGCACGGCGTGGATGATGCCCTGATAGCCCGTGCAGCGGCACAGGTTCCCGGACAGGCCGTCAAGGATCTCCTCGTCGGTCGGCGACGGGTTATCGGCCAGCAGGGCGGCCACCGAGATCACCAGCCCGGGAGTGCAGAAGCCGCACTGCAGGCCGTGTTCCTGCTGGAACATGCGCTGGACGAGACTAAGCCCGCCGCTCTCGGGGCCGATCCCCTCGATCGTCGTCACCTCGCAGCCGTCAGCCTGGATGGCCAGCATCAGGCAGGAGCGCACGGCAAGCCCGTCCACCATGACGGTGCACGCGCCGCAGACGCCGTGTTCGCAGCCCAGATGGGTCCCGGTCAGCCGCCAGCAGTCCCGCAGCACATCGGCCAGCGTGAGCCGGGCCTCGACCCGGGCGCTTCGCTGCACTCCGTTGACCGTTGCGGTCAGGTCGCGCTCATTCATGGACTGCCTCGTCATTGGCTGCCTCTTGATTGACTGCCTTCTTCGTTGACTGCCTCTTCGAGTGCTCGTTCGACGACCTGAACGGCGAGGGCACGGGCTACCCGGCTCCGGTAACGCCCGGAGGCATGGACGTCGGCGGCTGGGTCGAGGTCGGCGACGGCCAGCTGGCCGATCTCGGTGCCGTCTACCTGGGCCGCCGCCTGGCCGATGATGGCCTGCTCGGCGCCGTGGCCGCGAACCGGGACTCCGCCGACCCCGAAGAAGGTGATCGCCGCGCGCTCGACCCGCCGCTGGGCGTCCAGGCCCACCGCGCACATGGCGCCCACCAGCGCGAAATCGCCCCTGCGGCGAGCCATCTCCTCAACCGCGAAGCCAGTTCTTCCGTCGGCGGCCGGAATATGCACGGCGGAGAGGATCTCGTTCGGCTGCACGGCGGTCGTGAAGGCAGACACAAAGAAATCGCCAGCCGGCACCAGCCGGGCTCCGTTGCTGCTCGTGACCTCGAACATGGCGTCCAGGGTCAGCGCCGCGGCCGGGTACTCGGCTGCGCCGTCGGCGTGCGCTAGTGAACCGCCGATAGTCCCCCGGTTGCGGATCTGGAAATGCCCGATCAGCGAGGTCGCGCGGGTGATCAGTGGTGCCGCCCGAGCAATGCTCGGGCTGCCGGCGATGCAGGCCTGCGTGGTCATCGCGCCGATCCGCAGCATGCCGTCCTGCTCCCGGATGTAACGCAGCGAGGGCACTCGGTTGAGGTCGACCAGATGGTCGAAGCGGGCCAGGCGCAAGGCCATCATCGGGATCAGGCTCTGTCCGCCGGCCAGCACCTTCACGTCGTCGGCATAGCGACCCAGCAGCTCCAGAGTTTCGGTGACCGATGCTGGCGCGTGGTATTCGAATGGTGCCGCCTTCACGCAAGCTCCCTGGCCGGTGTGGGTCTGTCCGTGGTGATCAGCTGAGGCCCCGGCAGATCCGCCGGGCGAGGACGCGTCCGATGGCGGGCGGATCGCCGACGTCAAGGATCCCGGACTGGGGCAACATCGGGATCGCGGACAGGGTCATGACGATCCACCCGATGGCGTCATCAAGGCTGACGGCTGATGGCAGCTCACCTGCTTCGCGGGCGCGTTGCACGTACGGACGGATCAACTCGGTGATCCACTCCGACCGGTCCGCGCGCCGGAAGACCAGGTAGTTCGCCAGGCCGCGGTCCCGGTTGGCGAGGTGCTCGCTGGTTCGGAAGCGCAGCGCGGCGACCCAGAGCACCTCGGCGGCGATCGCGAGCGCCTCCTCCATGCTGGCCGCCGCGGCCGCCCGGATACGGACCTCCTGGAGCTGCCTGGCTTGGTCGTAGTCAGTTATGGCCTGCAGGAGCTGCGCTCGGCCGGGGAAGTAACGGTAGATGGTGGCCCGGGAGATCCCGGACGCTTGCGCCACGTCCTGGATGGTGGTCTTCTCGTTCCCGAACCGGGTCAGCCAGGCGGAACCCGCATCGAGGATCTGCTGCACCACCTCGTTCTGCACCACCGCGTTCTCCGTCACCGGCATACGCTCCCCCGCTCTGGTTCCTCAGGCGCTCTTGCCGACCTTGAGGCACTGTCCATGTTACGCGTGAGACATTATCTGTCTTAGATGTCTCACAACAAGAGCGGGGCGTAATTTATCAGCCGCTCGCTTGGAGCGAGGCGGCCGCCGCCGTGACGCCGGCGGAGTGGCAGACGCCGGCCGGCTGGCCGTGGGTAAGGGTGCAGATGGCCGCGGTGATCACGTTGGCGGCACCGTCGATGTCCTTGGCCACCGCACTGGACGGATCGCGCATCGCCGCGGCCACCTGCGTCCAGGTCAGGCCGGCTAGTGCGGAGGGAAGATACTGCACTTGCGGAAGGAAGTAGCGGTTCCCGATGTCGACGAACGGGATGGAGCTGCCGCCGTACCGGGCGAAGAGCGCTTGCTGCTGCGCGGTCGGCTGCTGCAGGTAGACATGCCCGAATGGCGAGCCCGGGTCGGTGGCCTCGCCGAACCACTCCACCGGGACAAAGGCCAGGTACTTGCTGGTGTAGCTGGCCTTCGCGAACGACAGCGTGGGCGTATTGGCGTAGACGTCAGTGGGTGAGGAGTGGATGAGGCTGAGTCCGGACAGCGTGCCGAACCGGCTGACCGCAGCGGCGAGCGCCCATCGTTCGGCCGCGCAGTACGGGCAGTACTCACCGCCTATGTAGAGCACCTCCGGCTTCCCGTCGCTGGTGAGGGCTGGCTGGCCGGTGACGGTGTCGAGCCCGGCCGCCGTGCCGGCGCCGACCGCATCGAACGTCGCCGCGGGCACGGTGGTGACCAGCCGCTGGACCTGTTCTGTGGTACCGGCGCTAGCGGGCGGGGCGCTGCGCGCTGGTGGCTGGGTGAGCTTGACCGCGATCAGCGTGGCCACGAGCGCGAGCACGACCGCCACGCTGCCGCCGGCCAGCAGGAGCCGTCTGCGTACCCCGGCTCGGCGGCTGACAGCCTGTGCTTGCGTCCGTGCCCTGGTCCGTGCCGCGCTTCCCATGCTTCCTCCATCTACTATCTACGTACGTAGGTAGTACGTAGCTAGACAGTAGCAATCGAAGCCTTGGGTGTCTATACTTGCTGGTAACGACGCGGGAGGTGAGGTGCGCGGGTTCGGTGAACTGGAAGCGGTGATCATGGACCGGGTGTGGGAGCACGGCGAGCCGGTAACCGTGCGAGCACTGTTCGACGAGCTGTCCACCGAGCGGACGATCGCGTATACGACCGTGATGAGCACCATGGACAACCTGCACCGGAAGGGATGGCTGGACCGGATCAGGGACGGCAAGGCCTACCGGTACACGGCCACCGCCAGCCGGGAACAGTACAGTGCCCGCCTGATGCGCGAGGCGCTCGCCGACGGCGGGGACGCCGAGGTCGTGCTGAGCCACTTCCTGGCGCAGATCGGCAGCGGGGAATCGGAGGCGCTGCGGTCCGTGCTGCGCAAGCTGCGTGGCAGGCGGTCCGGTTGAGACCCGCACTTCTGGTCTTCAGCTACGCCGTAGCCGTGGCATGGGTCCTGCCGCTACCGCTGCGGCGGCTGTCCGAGCCGGGTACCAGTCCGCGGCTCGGGCTCGCGGCCTGGCTTACCGCGATGGTCAGCGTGCTCGCGTGCGTCATGGCCGCGCTGGGGCTGTTGACCAGGACGGCGATCGCTGGGTGGCCGACGTTCGCGCGGACCGTGTGCGAGTCGGTTAGCGCCGGATCGTGCCCGCCGACGGTGTACCGGAGCGCCGCTTATGAGCTCGGTCTCGCGGCCGCGGCCTTCGCTGGCGGAATTGTCATGATCCTGCTTGGCTTGCGCTACGGCCGGAGTCTGCGCCGCGCCAGCGTCCGGACCCGGGCGCACGCCGAGGCCGCCCGCATCACCGGCTACCCGATCGAGGGCGGGGACGCCGCGTTTGTGCTGGACGCCACCCAGCCCGCCGCGTACTGCGTGCCGGGGCGGCCGCCCACCATCGTCCTGACCACCGGCGCGCTCGCCGTCCTGGATTCCGACCAGCTCACGGCGGTGCTGGCGCACGAACGCGCACACCTGGCCGGGCGGCACCATCTGCTGCTCGCGGTGACCCGCTCGCTGGCCGCTGTCGCCCCGGTCGTTCCGCTCTTCGCGCGCGGAACCAAGGAGGCGGCAAGGCTGGCCGAGATGCGTGCCGACGATGTGGCGGCACGGTGCGGTAGCCGCCGCACCCTGCTAGCGGCCCTGCTCGCCATGGACGCCGGCGCCGCGACCGCGCCGACGCCGGCCGCGTGGCTGGCCGCTACCGGCAATATCGTCGCCACCCGCGTCCGGCGGCTCGCCGAGCCGGCGGCCCCGGCCCGCTGGGCATGCCACGGACTGGCCCTGGTCGCGCTCATGCTCGCGATCGTCGCCGCCTCCGCGCTGGTGCCAGCGTTCGCGGTCGCCGGGCTCTGAAGCGCCCGACCCTCTCGGCCGCAGTCCGGGCGGCTAGAACCAGGAGGGTCCGTGGGGGGTGTAAGGCTTCTGGAGGGCTTGGAGCTCGTGGTCAGTGAGGTGCAGGTCGAGGGCTGCGACGGCTTCGGTTAGGTGATGCGGTTGGGTGGCTCCGATGATCGGGGCGGTGACGACGGGGTTGTGGAGCACCCAGGCCAGCGCGACCTGGGCCATGCTGACGCCGCGGGCTGCGGCGACTTGCTGGACCGCGCCGACGACCGGCTCGTCGAGGGGTGAGTCGAAGGACTTGACGACCTGGTCCACGGTGGAGCGGTGGGATTGCTGTCCCCAGGGCCGCGTGAGGCGTCCCTTGCCTTGCGGGGAGTAGGGCACGACGCCCACGCCCATGTCGGCGCACATGGGCAGCAGTTCGCGCTCTTCTTGGCGGCGGAGCAGGTTGTACTGGTTCTGCATGGCCACGAACCGGGTCCAGCCGCCGAGCGCGGCCGTGTACTGGAGCTTGGCGAACTGCCAGGCGTACATGGAAGAGGCGCCCAGGTAGCGGACCTTACCCGCTTTGACGATGTCGTGCAGGGCCTCCATTGTCTCCTCGGCGGGGGTGTCCGGATCGAAGCGGTGGATCTGGTAGAGGTCGATGTAGTCGACGCCGAGCCGGGTCAGGGAGGCATCGGCCTGCTCGAAGATCGCCTTGCGGGACAGGCCCTGCCCGCCTGGGCCGTCGTGCATCTTGCCGAACACCTTGGTGGCCAGCACGATGTCCTCACGCCGGGAGTACCGCTTGATGGCGCGGCCGACCAGTTCCTCTGAGGTTCCGTGCTGGTAGTTGTTCGACGTGTCCCAGAGGGTGATGCCCGCCTCGACAGCCTGGCGGAAGAACGGCTGGGCTGCGTCATTGTCCAGGGCCCAGCGGTGCGCGCCGGTACTGGTGTTGTCGCCGTAGCTCATGCAACCCAGCGCGAGACGGCTCACTTTCAGGCCGGTGTTACCCAGGCGGGTGTACTCCATCGTCATCTCCTCCTGCGGGTGAGGGGTCAGGCTGCCGAGATACGCCGTCAGGCGTCGATGGCGCTTACTCCGGGGAGTTCACCGAAGCGGGCCTTGGCGTCCCGGCTCAGGATGGTTCGATCGGTCTGCGCCGCGTGGGCGGCGATGATCAGGTCGTGTGCGCTACGCGGGGTACCGGACCGGCGGACATGGGCGAGCAGGCGTCCGTGGTGAGCCGCGGTCTCCTGCGTGTAGTCAAGGACATCGACGGCGGATGTTATCGCCACCAGCGCCCTCGCGCGTTCGGCTGCCCGCTCGGCCGTATCCGCCATCTCGATCCCGACGCGATACTCGGCGACCGATACCGAGGCGATGGCAAGTTCATCGTCGTCCAACGACGAGCGGTCTATGGTGCCGCGTTCATAGGCGATCAGGACGTTGGTATCGAGGATCAGGCGTCGGCCCACGGATCACGCACCTCCGAGGTGACTAGGGCGATCGCCTCTGCTATGGCCCGGCCGAATTCGTCGTCCGGCGGGGGCACATCCGCGAGCGCCGAGCGCAGGTCGGCACCGGTGCGGCGACGGGCGGGCCCGATCTCGGCGACCGGATGGTTGCCGCGGACGATGGTGATCGTCTCACCGCGCTCGACGGCATCGAGCAGGTCCGAGAAATGCCGGGATGCCTCGGTTGCGGTCATGGTCTTCATGAGGCCAGTTTATCTGATAATCAGATTCACTGCTTGACCGGGGGTGCCGGGGGGCGGCTTCGCTGGTACTGACAGGGTGATCCACGTGACGAACTCGCCGAAGTCCGGTCGCGCTGAGCGATGAGGCTCGCCATGCTGGCGCCGATCGCGTGGCGTACGCCGCCCGAGCACTACGGGCCGTGGGAGTCGATCGCCAGCCTGCTTACTGAGGGGCTGGTCGCGCGCGGAGTCGAGGTGACACTTTTCGCGACGCTCGACTCGGTAACGGCGGCGGTGCTCGACGGGGTCTGCCCGCACGGCTACGCGGAGGACGCCGGGCTGGACGGGCGGGTCTGGGAGGCGCTGCACGTCTCGCATGCACTGGCCCGATCGGGTGAGTTCGAGCTGGTGCATAACCACCTCGACTGGCTGCCGCTGGCCTTCAGCGAGCACGCGCGGGCGCCGATGGTGACGACCATCCACGGCTTCTCCGGCGCGGGCATCCTGCCGGCCTACACGCGGTCGCGATCGGCGTTCGTCGCGATCTCTGATTCTGACCGCTACCCGGGGCTCGACTATGCCGCGACCATCTATCACGGCATCGACCTGCGGATGTTCCCGTACCGCGCCGCTGCGGGAGATTACCTGGTCTCGTTCGGGCGCATCCACCCCGACAAGGGAACAGCCGACGCGATCGAGATCGCCCGCCGCGCGGGGCGACGGCTGGTCATCTGCGGCATCGTGCAGGACGAGCGGTATTTCGCCGAGGCCGTGGAGCCGCATGTCGACGGAGATCAGGTCATCTTCCTCGGCTCGGTCGGCCCGCGGCGCCGGGCGGAGGTCCTCGGCGAGGCGGCCGTGCTGTTGCACCCGATCTACTTCGACGAGCCATTCGGCCTGTCCGTCGTGGAGGCCATGGCGTGCGGCACCCCGGTCGTCGCCTACCGGCGCGGCTCGATGACCGAGGTGGTCGACGAGGGCGTGACGGGATACCTGACCCATGACATCGAGTCGTCGGTCGACGCGGTCCGCGCGGCGACGCGGCTGGACCGCTCGGCCGTCCATGCCCGCGCGGTCGCGCGGTTCGGCGCCGACCGCATGGTCGAGGACTACCTGCGCACCTACGAAGGGCTGCTCAGGTCGGCCAGCAGCTCGCCGAGCGGCGCGTAGGCGACGCCGATGCGGTAGTCATCGATGCCGTAGGGAATCCACACCAGGCCGTCGTGTACGAAGGCTCCGCACGAGTACACGACGTTGGGGACGTAGCCGTCCTGCTCATCCTCGGCAGGGGGCAGCAGCGGAGTCCTCGAACGGCCCACGATGCGCGTCGGGTCATCGAGGTCGAGCAGGAGCGCGCCGATGACGTAGACCCGCATCGGGCCGACGCCATGGGTGAACACCAGCCAGCCCTGGTCGGTCTCGATCGGCGATCCGCAGTTACCGACCTGCAGCATCTCCCACGGCGCGGACGGTTCCTGCACGACCACCTCCCGGCCCCATACGTAACCGTCCGCCGAGCTGGCCAGGCTCGTACTCTCGCCGTCGGAGCGGCACAGGGCGAGGTAGTGTCCGTGCACCTTCCGGGGGAACAGCGCCATGCCCTTGTTCCGGGCGGCCGGCCCGGCGAGCCGACAAGCACGGAACACCCGCAGGTCCGAGCTGATAAGCAGGCGCGGGGAGATCCCTCGCCCGTCATAGGCCGTGTAGGTGGCGCGGTATTCGGCGGTTCCGTCGTCGTCGACGAACAGCGTAAACCGCGCGTCTTCCATGCCGTTGCTCTCCTCATCAACGGCCGGCGACAAGATGCGCTGCCCAAGGGCGGCGTCGCGGGCGAAGGAGGCGTTGTAGGCGGACGAGACCACCTTGCGCAGCAGGTCGACGGTGGCAGTAGAACCCGCCCGGCTCATCAGGTCGTGGTGCGCGTTCGCCAGTACCCGCTCGAGATCAGCGCCCTCGAACTCGGCGGGCAGGGCGCGCAGGACGGTCTCAGCAAGTTCATCGAGATGGCCCTGGTCAGCGAGGACGGCACGCAGGTGCGCCCGGCGCCAGCTGGCCGGCGTGGTGTCCGCCACCGAGACCGGCAGGGGCCGCGGCTCGAAGGACCACTGTACTCCCGGGCCGACGATGGCCGAGCAGAAGCCGATCGAGGAGATATGCCCTTCACCGATGCCCCGTACGCTGAGCGCCACCCGAGCCTGGCCTGCGCGCAGGCCGGTCTGGTCGGGGTCAAGCACCGCGCTCGGGTTGCACACGGCCGCGGCCTCCGTCGCGTACTCCGCGGTGAAGGTCGCTCCCAGCAGCAACGTGCGCGCCGCGGTCAGCTCACCCGCGTCCGCGATGCGCGCGGAGACGATCGCCGCATGCCGCCGCAGCAGCTCCTGATAATTGTGGTGGCGATCGCCGAAGTCGCGCAGCAGGCCCGCAGCCAGCCGCTCGGCCTCGTCTTCCGCCAGGCTCATAACGCGTCCGACGATGTGGCTAACCCGCGAATTGGCGCGCTCCAGCTCATCGCCGGGCAGGAAGAGCCGCGCGACGACGCGGGTCGGATCGGGGCACAGCCCGGCCTGAACGCGGTGCGCGATCACTCGAGCTCGCCGATCCGACGTGCCTGCTGTGCGGTCGCGAGCATGGCCAGGGTGGACTCGGCGCCCTGGTTGAGATTGCGGCCGTCACGTTCCAGGCCGTCATAGCCGCCACCGGTTTGAGGGTCGAACATCGGTGTGGCGCTGTCGTTGTAACCGAGGAACCAGTCCCAGGCGAGGTTGACGCCGGTCAGCCAAGACGACTCGTGCGTGATCCGGAACGCGCTCCCGCAGGCATCAGCGAGCGCGGACACCTCGATGGGCTGCTGGTCGTAGCCCGGGCCTATGTCGTCGCGGCCGCGGCCGCCCACCGGGGTCACCGACAGGTGGCTATCGCGAGTCTCGGTACGCAGCAGGAACTCCAGGAGGCTCAGGCCACGGCGCAGGGCTGGCGCATCGGGAAGGACATCACCCGCGACGATCAGCGCCTCGGCAATCGAGGCGTTCCCGTAGCTCAGGCGCTCCTCCGGCCAGGGCCACCGGGCATCGTCGTGCTCTCCCCCGCCGATCATGGCCAGCGTGTCCGTGAGCAGCCGCCTGGCCGCCATCTCGTCCGGTCGTTTGCTGAGCAGCTCAGCAGCGCCCAGCGCGGCAAACGCCATCGACCGGACGTGCGGGGAACGACACTGCGCCGCGATGCGGAACCCGCAGAGGGCCCGGGCCCGCATGCCCGGTGTATGCGCACTCGTGGCGGCGACACCGAGGCCCCAAAGCGCCCGTCCCCACCAGTCCCCCACCGCTGCCTCGTCGCGCCATTGCCCGTCGACGGCCATCCGGTTGTGACAGGCCCCCGTGGGATCGATCGCGTCAAGGACGAAGGTGAGGTAGCAGCGGGCCAGGCGGCGGACGGTCGGCCCGGGCTCCGGCTGGCGGCATACGACGACCAGCCCGCGGGCGACGTCGTCGACGCAATAGCCGTGCTCAGGTCGGGGATCCGTGCGCAGGGCGTGCTCGAACAGCCCGCGGTCGTCAGTAAGCCGTTCGAGGTGATCGAACACCGGCTGGTCAACGTCGCCCGTGGGAGTTACGCGACCGGCGGTCACGCGGCCACGCCAGCCGTGATCAGCCGGCCGGTCAGCTCGCGGTACTGATCCGCGATAACCGGCCACAGCAGCTGCGGCGCGGTGGCGCTGGCGGCGGCCGCCATCCTCGTCATGACGTCCCCGCGGGTGATCACCGAGCGGAGCGCCGCCGCGATCGCCTCCGGATCGCGGTGCGGCACGAGCAGGCCCGCTCCCCCCGCGAGCACCTCCTGGGCGTGCGGGAACTCGGTCGCCACGACCGGCTTGCCGGCTGCCAACGCCTCGATGAGCACCCCCGAGGTGACCTGGTCGGTCGAGTCGTAGGGCAGCAGAACCACATCGGCGGAGCGCACGAGGGAGGCCAGCGCGCCAGCGTTCCGGTAGTGATCGTCGAAGGAAACCCAGGGTCCCAGCTCGGCCTGCCGAACCTGCTCACGGAGGCGATCACGATAGGCTTCGCCTTCGTGGAGCAGCACCTTCGGGTGGGTCTGGCCGGCGACCAGGTAGCGTGGCTTGGGCAGGAGATCGCGCAGCATCGCCATGGCCTCGATGCCCCACTCGATGCCCTTGCCGGGGCCCAGCAGGCCCCAGGTCAAGATCGTGAACTGCCCCGTGCGGAACGTCGGCTCCGCCATCGTCGTCTGCAGGGCGGGCGCGCCGTGCGCGATGATGCAGACCTTCGTCATGTCGACCGCGTACCCGGCCGCGAGCCGGTCGCGCGCAGTCTTGGTCATCGTGACGACGGCATCGGCTTTCGCTATCACCAGCTCAAGGATCTGGCGCTGGTGTGGGGTCGGGTCGGTCAAGACGGTGTGCAGGACGATGACGCGTGGCACCAAGACCTGGTCCAGCAGGTGCAGGATCTCGCTGCCGTCGGTTCCGCCGTATACCCCATACTCATGCTGCAGGATGGCCACGTCGCACAGGTTCAGTTGCTCGGCCGCCCGGCTGAGCGAGGCGGAGTCGCCCGCGATGAACTGCGCGACCACCTCGTTGCCGGGTCGTGGCGCATCCGCGCCGACCAGGCGGACGACCCAGCCCTCGTCAGTGGTGGAGGACAGGAGGGCGCCGCGGAGGGCGGCGGTGAAAGTGGCCAGTCCGCACTGGGTGGGCGGGAACGTGCTGACGAAACCGAATCGTGTGCTCATTAGTTCAGGTGCCTTCCGATCGGACAGCCCCGAGAGAACGAAACGAAGCCTCACGCAATGAGATGTTCAGGCTCGCGGGCAACGTGTGGGCCCGACCAGCTGCTGCGGTACGTCTGCATTCGTGGCGCCGACTAAGAGGGGTTAATACCCGCTGCGCAGCAGCCATCGGTCCGGACAGACGTACCAAGGGCGTGACGGCTCCAGCTTACCTGTAATGAGAACGGCCGCTGACACCGGCCGGCCCCTAGCCGACCTGAGCGGTCCGGCCGGCCCAGTAGGGGGCCCGGAGCTGGCGTTTGAGGAGCTTGCCCGAGCCGGTGCGGGGCAGTTCGCTGGCGAAGTCGACCGACCGCGGCACCTTGTAGCTGGCCAGGTGCTCGCGCGCGAACGCGGTGACCTGCTCGCTGGTCAGCGACGATCCGGGCGACTGTACGACGGTCGCGTGCACGGCCTCGCCCCACTGATCGGAGGGGATCCCGAACACCGCGACGTCGTAGATCCCGGGATGGGTTTCCAGCGCGGCCTCGATCTCGGCCGGGTAGATGTTCATTCCGCCGGAAATGATCATGTCGGTCTTGCGGTCGCAGATGTACAGGTAACCCTCGTCGTCCCGGTACGCGATGTCGCCGACGGTATGGAAGTCGCCACGGCTGTTCGCCGTGTAGCTGGCGTCGTTCTTGTAGTAGGTGTCGAACGTGCCCCTGGACCGCACGTAGACCTCGCCGGAATGGTCAGGCCCGGTGCCGGTGACCTCGTTGCCGTCGGCGCCGACCAGCATGATCTCGATGCCGGGGGCCGGCTTGCCGCACGATCCGGGCTTGCGCAGCTGGTCCTGGGGCATCAGCACGGTGTCCACGCCGAGCTCGGTCGACCCGTAGACCTCGAACAGCGACCCGGGCGGGAAGTCGGCCACGTACTGCTGCTTGAGCACGTAGCTCCACGGCGCTGCGTTGGCCACCATGATGCGCATGGCGGAGCGGTCGTAGCGGTCCTTGATCTGCTGGGGCAGCGCGCAGATCATCCGGACCGGCGCGGGCGCGGCGAACGTCGAGGTCGCCTGATAGGTGTCCACCAGCCGCAGCCAGTCCTGCGCGTCGAACCTGCGCTGCACGATCATCGTCTGGCCGAACAGCAGGGCAATGCCCAGGAACGCGCTGGGGCCGCTGTGATACAGCGGGCCGCAGGTGATGTAGCTGTCGTCGGGCCGGTAGCCGAGCACGCTCAGCAGCGCGCCCAGGAGTTCGGGATCCGGGGCGCCGGACCGGACCGCGCCCTTCGGCCTGCCGGTCGTGCCCGAGGTGTAGATCACCAGCCCGCCGGTGCCCGCCGCGTCCCCGACGTCGGGTGCGTCGGCCGGCGCGGCCGCGATGTCGGCGTCGGTCAGCATCCCGCCCGGGGCTGGCCCGCCGACCGCGATGACGTGCCGCACGTTGTCCAGCTCGGCGCGGAACGCGGCGAACATCGGCGCGTGCTCGTGGTCCACGTAGGCGATCTCGGCATCGCTGTGGTTGACGATGTAGAGCGCCTCTTCAGGCGTCAGCCGGTAGTTCAGCGGCACCGCGACCGCGCCGATCTTCCTCGTGGCGTTCATGACCGCCACCACCTCGGCCGAGTTCGGCCCGCACCACAGCACCTTGGTGCCCGGCCCGGCCCCGAGCGAGAGCAGCAGGTTCGCTACCCGGTTCGACTGCGCCTCAAGCTCGGCGTACGTCCAGATCACGACGGGGCCGTCCGGCCGGTCGTCGATGACGGCCGGCTTGTCCGGCTGGCTCCGCGCGTAGGCCGAAAGGGTGTCCTCGGGCATCTGTCTGCCTCTGCCGTCCCCGTCGCTTACGTCGGCAGCTCTGTCCCGGCCTGCTCGGCCACCATGTACCGGGCGTACCAGTCGGGCCAGTTCGCGTCGGCGTGGCCGATGCGCTTCTCGTGTTCACCGTGGGCGGCCGAAGCGCGCCGCATCGCGTCGGCCAGGTCGCTCGCGGAGGCGAACGACGTCACGTCCGGGTCGACGCGCCCGGGAAGCCGGGTCGTGATTTCCTGGACCAGCCAGCTATTGCCGTCGGGGTCGCTGAACGAGGCGAACGAGCTATAGCTGTGATGCTCGGGCGCGGGGCCGCCGACGCGACCGTTCGTGCCGGCGGGTTGGAACCGATCGCCCAGCGTCCCTTCGTGGAACACCTCGCTAACCTGGGCACCGCGGGCGACGAGATCACCGCGCGCAGCATCGATGTCGGAGACGATCAGGTACAGGTTCTGGGCGGAGCCGGGCGCGGCCGACGTGAGGCCGGTGCCGAATTGGATAGAGCAGTCGGAGCCCGGAGGGGTGAGCTGGACGAGGCGAACGTTGTCACGATCGACGTCGGCGTCGAGTCTCCAGCCGAGGCCTGCGTAGAACTCCTTGGCACGGTCGAAATCCGATACGGGGATGACAACCACCTCGAGCTTCTGGTCCACCATGCCTGCTCCTCTTCCTATGAACGTCAGCGGCTCTACCCTAGGCCTAACCCCTCATGATCACAGATGGGAGATCCACATGCCGGGGCACGTGAGCGAGCCGGTAGGTCCGGTGGATGGCAGGAAGGTGCCCCGGTACGCCGGCGCCGGGTCGTTCGGCCGACTTCCCGAAATCGACCGGGTCGCTGACTACGACGTCGCCGTGCTCGGCGCGCCGTTCGACAGCGGCACCTCCTACCGGCCGGGCGCCCGGTTCGGCCCGATGGCGGTCCGGCAGGCCTCGCGGCCCCTGCGGCCCGGCCCTCACGTCGAGCTGGACACCAGCCCGTTCACGGCGATTCAGGTCGTGGACGCCGGGGACGAGCCCGTGACGC
>PLIQ01000362.1:0-5307 GCA_003140115.1 Actinomycetota bacterium
GGTCAGGCTGATCGAGTCCGCGTCGATGCCGGGCAGGTCCAGGTGGATGTAGAAGTTGTCGCCCTGGCGGTAGGCGTCCATCGGCATCGCGGCGGGCCGGGCGGTGGTGCCGAAGACCTGCTGGGTGAACCGGTCCAGCTCGCGGAACGGGTCGGTGCGCATGAGCATGATCAGTGCCTCCTTGCCATGTTGGTGTCATGCACGCTCACAGGATCTATATACCAGTGGTCGCAAATATTTGACAAGACTCGGCTAAGATTTTCTCATCGCTCGACTGAGATTTCCTCATGCCGCATACTGGGGCCAGCATCGCATGTGGCTGCGCCTGGCGGAAGGGAAGTGATGGTCATGGCAGCGGCGGAGCAAGAAGGAGGCCGGGTCCCTGACCTGTACGAGCGGCTGGAGGTGGACCGAGGGGCCTCCGGCGGGGAGATCACGCGGGCATGGCGGCGACGGGCGGCGGCTGAGCACCCGGACCGCCGGCCGCGTGATGCCGCCGCCGCGGCTCGGTTCCGTGCCCTGACCGAGGCCTACCAGGTGCTGGGCGACCCGGCCCGGCGCGCCGCCTACGACCGGTCGCTCGGGGGCCAGCCGCGACCCGGCGCTGCCGCCGCTGAAGGGCCGGCCGCAGGACCTCCGGCGAGATGGCTGCACGGCTCCGGCGTGCCGGTCGTCGTGCGGCGGCCCGGGCGGGTGCCTGAGCCGCCGCTGCGGGCCGGCCCGGTCTGGGTGGAAGTCCCGGGGGCGGTGCCCGCGGCGGGCCCGCGGACGGCGGAGGAGGACACAGTCCGGCTGGCTGTCCTGGCGGAGCTGACGGTGCGGTACCTGGCCGGCGAATGGGGCTGGCCGTGGTGACCCCGGGGTGGGGAGACCTGGACCGGGGGCTGTTCAGCATCTCGGTGGCCGCCGAGCTGGCCGGGCTGCACCCGCAGACGCTGCGGATCTACGAGCGGGAAGGGTTGCTCGACCCGGCGCGCAGCGCAGGCGGGACCCGCCGGTACTCCCGCAACGACATCAGCCGGCTGCAGGAGATCTGCGCGCTGACCGCCGACGGGCTGAACCTGGCCGGCATCAGGCGCATCCTGGAGCTGCAGGAAGAGACCCGCCAGCTGCGGGCCGAGCTGGCCGCACTGCGCGCGCGGCCGACGGCAACGCCCAGCCGGGGCCCGGCCCGTCCGGCGCGCAGCACCGGCCCCGCTGAACCCTCCCCTGCCCCGACGCGGGCCGGCAGCGCCAGGCGCTGCCCGGAAGATCCATGTCTCCGCAACCGTTCCTGATCGCTTCCAGCGACAGGAGACGGTGCCCGGACAGCCGTTTCCGGCGAGTTCCCGCCCAGCGCCAGAACGGCCTGCGGCTACTGCCCGGGGCGCGGCTGCCCGGCGAGCCGCGCGCGCAGCCGGGCGGTCAGGGCACGCTCGGCGGCCAGGTCGTCTTCCAGCGCCAGGATGCGCAGCGCCGCGGCCAGCGTGCAGCCATCGTCGAACAGTTCCCTGACCCGCTCGGCGACAGCAAGCTGCCGACGGGTGTAGCGGCGGCGCCCGCCGGCCGACCGGGCCGGCGACACCGCGCCCGCGGCATCCAGCGAGCGCAGGAACGCCTGCTGGACGCCCAGCACCTCGGCCGCCCGGCCGGTGGTGTAGGCCGGGTAGTCCGGGTCGTCCAGGTCATCGAGCCGTCCGGTCAAGCGGGCACCTCCAGGAGCCGGCACGGACGAGGAAACCTCAAACTGCTCTTGACAGTTTCCTTCAGTACGCGCTATATAAAAAGTGTATCGGTCATTGACCTGGCAACGCTACCGAAGGTTTCTGGGGGTTTGATCGGCATGAACCTGGCCACCCGTGAATTGGACACCGCGTTCGCGGACGTGATCTGCGCTGACCCGCAGTGGCTGCGCGAGGAATTCGACGAGCTGATCTCGGCGTCCTTCAGCCAGCCGCCCGCGCCGCCCCGTCCCGCACCGCCCCAGGTTCCCCCGTGCGGCGGCCCGCGGCGCCCGCCTTCCAGGCGGCGACCCGGAGTTCACCTGGCTCGCGTCGCTTCCGCACGCGCCGCCCAAGGTCGCCGCCGCCAGCGCTCGCCCCCGACATGACCGCCGCAGGCCCCCGGGAACCGGGGTGGGCGGCCCGCACTGCATACCATCGCCTGAGCCCTTGGACCGGACCAGCACAGAAAGGAGACCAGGTAGGAAAGACAAACTGAACCAAGTCGTGGCGGGGGGGGGGGGNNATTTTTTCGTGGCCGCTAGCAGGGCGGCCGGTCTGCAGGAACGTACTGGTCACGTGGTGCTAGCGGGTGTACTACTGTCAGGCCGGTGGAGGTGCCGTCGGATGAGGACGTCTCGGCCGCATTCGGTAAGGGAGACCCTGATGCGCTGAGGCTCCTCTACGTGCGTTTCGGTGCCCTGGTCTACAGCCTGGCCCGCCGGTCCCTGGGCGGGCAGGCCGATGCCGAAGACGTTACCCAGCAGGTGTTCGTGTCGGCCTGGCGCGGGCGGGATACCTTCGACCCGGAGCGCGGGTCGCTGGCGGGTTGGCTGGTCACCATCACCCGCAACCGGATCGCCGACATGCTGCGGACCAGGCAGCGCGATGACCGGGTCCTGCTGCACCTGGCCGCTAACGTGACGACCGAAGATCCAGCGGTACCATCTGACCAGGTGGTGAACCGGGTAGTGGTAGCTGACGAGCTGGCCCGGCTCCCCGAGGCGCAGCGGCTCGTCATGACCTTGGCGTTCTATTCCGACCTCACGCACGAGCAGATAGCCGAAGTTCTCCAGATGCCGCTCGGTACCGTGAAGAGCCACATCCGCCGTGGCCTGCAGCGGTTGAAGTCCAGGCTGGAGGCTGACCGTGTCGCATACTGACCCGGAGTTCCTGGCGCTGACGGCCCTCGGCGACGAGGCCGGGACCGCGCAGGACGCGGCGCACCTGGCTCAGTGCGCTGACTGCCAGCTGGAGCTTGAGCGACTGACCCGCGTCGTCGAGCTGGCCCGCCGTGACGGGCCGGCCCCCCTGGAGCAGCCGCCCGCCTCCGTTTGGGAGCGGATCGCAGCGACCGTAGGACCGGAAGGGACCAGGCAGCCGGATGGGGCCGCGCGGGCCCTGGTGCCGTCTGATCCGGCGCGGGCGGCAGCGAACGGAAGTGGACGCCGCGGCCCGGTCGCGCCGCCCGGCCGAGGTGCTCCCGCGAGCGGGCCGACCGGGGTCCGCGTCGGCAATTCACCGGGGCGAGGAGGCTGGCGCCGCCGCAGGCTCAGGTTGGTCGCGGCCGGCCTGGCCGCGGGCCTGATCATCGGGGCGGGCGGCACCGTAGCGGTCACGCAGCTGACCCGGCCACCGGCCAGCCAGGTCCTCGCTGAGATCGAGCTCCGCCCGCTGGCCCAGTTCCCGCAGTACCAGAGCGCGGCCGGGACCGCGGCACTGCGGAAGACCCAGGCCGCGCTGCAGCTCGCGGTCAGCGTGAGCGCGCCTCCCCGGCCTGGCTTCTACGAGGTCTGGCTGCTCGGCGCGAACGGGACCAGCATGATCTCGCTGGGCGACCTGAATGCGGAACATGCCGGCACGTTCACCCTGCCGACCGGGGTCGACCTGCGGTTCTATTCCCGGGTCGATATCTCCCTGCAGCCGTTCAACGGCAGCACCCAGCACTCGAGCACCAGCGTGGTCCGCGGCTCGCTGCCGACTACCGCGGCCGGCGCCGCAGGCTCCAGCTGACCGGCGGCCCGACCTCAGGCGGCGCCTCCTGCGCGACCGGCGGGAAATGACTGCATCCGCGGCTGGCCGCCGGACCGTATACCTGCTCGAGAGCCGCGACCAGACGCGGTGCAACGGAATGGAGCAGGCATGCGGATGTTCAAGCGCCTGGCGGTGGCGGGCGCGGTGACGGGGGTGCTCCTCGGCAGCGCGGCCGGTGTGGCCTCGGCCTCGACGGCGACCGCCCGCCCGGCGTGCAGCACGGTACGCCTCACCGGCGGGGACACCTCGCTGACGACCGCCCCCGGTATCGCCGCCGCGCTGCTCAGCCACGGCATCGTGCCGCTGGCGACGCTGCCCGCGACCGAGGGCGCGTCCACCAGCAGCGGCGGTGTCGCCGTCAAGTTCGCGTTCCCGGTGACCGGCGGCAGCGTCAACCTCAAGGCGCTGACCGGCGCGATCGACCACAGCGGCGGCATCCTGTTCATCGCCCCGGCGACCGGCAAGCAGATCTCCGTGTCCGGCTTCGTCATCAACCTCAAGGCGGGCGAGCTCACCGCGATCGTGAACGGCAACGCCAAGGAGCGGGTGCCGCTGCTGTCGCTGAGCCTGGCCAGCGCGAAGATCGCCGCAGGCAAGCACGCCGTGCAGATCTCCGGGATCACCGCCCGGCTGACCAAGACCGCGGCCAGCGCGCTGGACGCAACCTTCGGCACCACCCTGTTCACCAGCGGCCTGGAACTTGGCACCGCGAGCGCGGTCGTGAAGTTCTAGGCGACCTTCGCCTAGGCGCTTTCCTCCTGGCGTGCATCCGTAACGCCCCCGGCAAGCGAAGTCATTAGCAGANNACGGCGGTTTCGGCCAGCGCGGCGACCGGAACCGCGACGGTCACCGTCGTTCACGGCATCCCGAACACGCCGGTGGACGTCTACGCCAACGGCAAGAAAATCTTGTCCGGCTTCACGTTCAAAACCGTGGCCGGCCCACTGCAACTGCCCGCGGGCAGCTACGTCATCGACGTGCGCAAGGCCGGCTCGGCGGCGACCAGCACTCCCGTACTCTCGGCAACCGAGCCAGTAACGGCCGGTGAGAACGCGACGATCGTAGCGGCCCTGACGGCGTCGGGCACGCCCGTGCTGACCGCGTTCGCCAACGACACCAGCGCGGCCGGGACCGGTAAGGGGCGCCTGGTCGTCCGGCACGTCGCCGCGGCGCCAGCGGTCGACGTGTACGCAGGCAGCAGCAAGGTGATCAGCGGCCTGACCAGCGGCCAGCAGCAGGCGCTCGACGTCCNNCACCGTTGTCTACGCCATCGGCTCGGCCGCCGGCCACACGCTCACCGCGGTCACCCAGCAGTACCCGCTCGGCGGTGCGCCGTCGTCGGCGCAGGCGGGCAGCGGCGGGCTCGGCGCTGACCCGAATACCCCTGTCTGGCCGTTCGCCGTGATCGGCGGGGCGGGCCTGGTGCTGATCACGGCTGGTGCCGCCGGCGCTGCACGGCGCCGCGCGGCTTGACCGCCCGGCGCTGGCGGGTCCGCTGGCCGGCCGCCGCCCTGATCGCCGGGCTGGCGCTGGCCGGCGGCTCCGCCGCCGGATACGCGCTCACCAGGCCCCC
>PLIQ01000362.1:5371-11251 GCA_003140115.1 Actinomycetota bacterium
GGCGGCGGCTTCCCCGGCGAACCGACTGGGGCGGTCGTTCTCGTCGGCCACATCAACAGTGCTGTCAGCGGTCCCGGCGCGCTGCTGCGCCTGCAGGACGTACGGCCGGGGACGACGGTAACCGTCACCGCAGCCGGGCACGCCTACCGCTACCGGGTCGTCGCGCTGCGCGCCTACGCCAAGACCAGCCTTCCGGTCACGGCCATCTTCGGCCAGCAGGTAACGGCACGCCTTGTCGTCGTCTCCTGCGGGGGTCCCTTTGACCCGACGACCGGCCATTACCTGGATAACATCGTTGCCTACGCGGTGCCGGCCGGCCAGTTACCAGTCCTGGAAGGGGACGATCGTGCGCAGCGGAGCCGAGAACAGCAACTCGACGTCACAGGAAGGCTCTGCTCGATGCGAACCCGCCAGGCTGTCACGCACAGCGCGAATGGCGTTCGTAACGTCGGCGGGATCCGCGTCCAGATATGTGACGTGCATCCGCAGAGAACCGGGCTCGGCCTCCCGCGGAGGGGCAATGCGCAGCGCGTCGAGATGCTGATATTCGAAGAACGAGAACGTCCAGACGCCGGCCACCCCGGGAACCTCGAGCTCCGCAGGAGCCAGTATGCGGTCTTCCCAACGGTGATGGTCGTGGGTATCGTTTGCAGACGGATTCGCGAATCGCCACAATGTGACGTGAAGTCCTCGATTAGGCCGGAACGGAATGGTGTCAGCTGACACTAGTGTTCGTGTCGCGGCGTAGCCGCGGACGGGCGTGAAGAATGCGAGCAGCCTGCGAGAGATTCCCGGCAGCAGCGGCCCGCGGCCCCATTGAAACGAGTCGGACGCCAGCTGGCTCCACTCGGCCAACGACTGCTCCGCCGGCTCGCGGAGCCAGTACATCGTGACGTAGTCGGTGTCGTCATAGGCCGTACCTGAGTGGGAAAGCTGACGGTACTCGGTCGGCCGATACCACCGATCGCCCCACCGCACGCCGTCCAGGGCCAGATTCTCTGGCCGATGGTCGTAGAGGTGCCACTCGTTGTAGGTGCGGTGATCGGCTGGTCCGCCGTCATTCAGGGATGTGAACGAGAAGAAGACACGGGCCATTTGGCTCATCGAGGCATCCGCAGAACCTGATGGGCTAGGGTGTCGCGCTGGATCTCGGAGGTGCCCGCGAAGATGGTGCAGGCGCGGTAGTAGAGATAGGCGCGGACGTGCTCGTCGGGTTCGCAGACGGCCTTCATTCCGCCGATGTCCATGGCGAGTTCGTGCATGCGCTGGGCCATCTCGCTCCAGAACAGCTTGATCACAGAACTCGTGGCCGACGGCTGACCGTTGGAGTCGAGCTCGGTGAGCACCCGGTAAATGTGTAGTCGGTAGATCGTCAGCTCGGTGTACGCCTGGGCGATGCGCTCGCGGAACTCCGGGGAAAGGCGATTCGCTCGCGCATACTCAAGCAGGTGTTCGAGCAGCTGCACATGCGTGATGAGCTGGCGCGGTGAGACGCTGCGCTCGTACCGCATTGTGGTGCGGACGACGTTCCACCCGTCGGCCGGCTCGCCCACGACATCGACATCGTCGACCACCGCGCCGTCCAGGAGAACCTCACAGAACTCGGCGTCCCCCGTCAGCTGCCGAACCGGCCGGGTGACGATGCCCGGCTGGCGCATGTCGAGCAGGAAGTAGCCGATGTCACCGGCTCGGCCGGTCTCCCCGTCGGTCCGGGCCAGCAGGACGGCCCGATCGGCGTAGTGCGCCCAACTGGACCAGATCTTGGAGCCGGAAATCTCCCATCCTCCCGCCGGACGACGGCGAGCGACCGTCCGCAGCGACCGCAGGTCCGAGCCTGCGCTCGGCTCACTGAACAGCTGACACCAGATCTGATCCGCGCTGAGCATGTGCGGAAGATAGCGGGCCCGCTGGGTGGCACTCCCGTGCGCCATCAGCGCCGGGCCGACGAGGTTAACCGCCATCCGGTTGATGATCTCCGGCGCGCGAGCGAGAGCGAGCTCCTCCTGGACGATGAAGCTGTCCATCCAGCTCAGGCCACGGCCGCCGTACTCAGTCGGCCACTGAGCGGCAACCAGGCCCTCCCCGGCAAGCTGACGCTGCCACCCGCGGAGAAAATCGACCTGCGCGCGCTCTTCGGCGGGAGGCGGCTCAGTCGGGCAGTTTGCGCGTAGCCAGCCTCGCACGTAGCTGCGAAACTCGACCTGCTCCGGAGTCTCAGCGAATGACAGGCTCATCGCGGCAACCCGAGGAGCCGGTCGCCGATGATGGACAGCTGGATTTCCGTCGTCCCGCCCGCGATCGATGCCATCCGGTAGCGCAGGAACTCAAACCACACAGCCGGATCGCCGGCCAGCCCACCGAGATCGGCCAGGTCGACCTGGGCCTCCGCAATCCGCTGAGCAGCGCGCGACCACGCCAGCTTGGCGAGGGACGTCCACGCAGAGATGTCCTCGCCATCGCTCAGCTTGGTCAGCGTCCGCAAGTTCATCAGCCGGAAGAGCTCATAGTCGATGACACACTGCACGACCGTCGCTCGCCTTCGCGCGTCTGCCGGCGCCTGCGCTCTCAGCGTGTCAACCAGGCTCGCGACGCGAGCCTCGAGGATCATCTGTTCCTTCATCGGGAACGCGATGCCGCGTTCGGAGGTCAGGGCCGCGCGCGCCACGCGCCAGCCCTTCCCGCGCTCGCCGATGATCGCCGACGCGGGGATCCGAACGTTGTCCAGGAAGACCTCGGAGAACTCGTACTCACCACTCATCTGCCGAAGCGGCCGGGCGGTCACGCCCGGATCGGTCATGTCGCAGATCATGCACGAGATGCCGGCCAGCCCTTCGACGGCTGACTCGGTCCGGGCCAAGAGCAAACCGAACCGCGCCTCGGCGCCGTAGCTCGTCCAGACCTTCTGGCCGCTGACGACCCAGTGATCGCCATCGAGCGTCGCGGTGGTTCGCAACCCGCCCAGGTCGGATCCGGCGCCGGGTTCGCTGAAGAGCTGGCACCAGATCTCCTCCCCCGACGCGATCGGTGCCAGGTAGCGCTGCCTCTGCTCGTCGCTGCCACAGGCGAGCAAGGTCGGACCGACCGTCTGGATGCCGATCCGGTTGGCGATCTGCGGGGCTCCGGCCGCAGCCATCTCCCGCCAGTAGACGGCATACTGCGACGGCGTCGCGTCCCGGCCCCCATACTGCGCGGGCCACTGAGGCGCCACCCACCGGCCAGCATGCAAGGTTCGCTGCCACTCCAGCTGCGCCGCGAAGCCGCCGCCGGACTCCGATGGAGGATGCTCGCGCAGGTACGCCCGGAGTTCCTCCCGAAAGTGCGCGTCCTGCGGGGACTCAGCGAGGTCAAGCCCTGTGCTCACTCGCCGGCACCGGCGCGATCGGTCAGCTTGGCGTAAGCCTTTTCCTGGGCTGCGATCCTGCGCGCATAGCCTTCCTCACGCGCGACGACTGCGCGCCGCTGAGAAGCCAGCAGCTGATCGAGCTCGCCGGTGAAGCGCGGTGCCACCTCCCGCGCGAACAGCTGGTAACTGGCGCGCCGGGCGGCCGGCGATGCAGCCGAGTTCTCCAGTATCAGCAAAGAGCCGAAGCCGCCGGTCAGCTCCCATAGCCATTCGATGCTCTCGGCCACCTCGTCCGGAGTGCCAACGAAGGCGGACCGCGCGTCGATCATGTTCAGGTAGCTGGATTTGCCACCCTCGTCCGGGAACATGGCCGGGAACCCGGCGGTATCGTTATAGTAGCCGCGCAGCCAGTGGTCGCCACCGGCGACAACCTCGGCTAGAGCCTGCTCGCGGGTCGCGGCGACGTGGATCGGCGTGACCAGGGTCCACTCGCTTCGACTCACCGTCCGACCGTTCTCGGCGGCGGTCTTCTCGACGATCTCCCAGTGATTCGGCAGCTGCAGCCGGGCGGCCGGGAAGTAGGCACCGAGGGACAGCAGGCCGACGCCATGCTTCCCCGCGGACAGGGCCCCAGCCGGCGACGACGTACTGGCCACCGTCACCGGGAGATGCGGTACCTGCACGCTAGGGAGCTGGAGAACGGCGTCGTGAAGCTCGAACCAGTCCGTGGAAACAGACACCGGCCCCTCGCGGCGCAGCAGGTCCATGATCGCGGCGAGCGCTATGTCCATCCGCGGCCGGGTCTGATCGGCTGGGATACCGAACATGTCCGCGTCCGTCGTGAGCGCCCCCGGACCGACCCCGAGCATCACGCGACCTCGGGTGAGCAGGTCCAGGAACACCAAGCGTTCAGCTACGTGGAACGGATGGTGGTAGCTCAGGCTCACGACACCGGTACCCAGCCGGATATGTTGCGTGCGGCCCGCCGCAACGGCCAGGAAGAGTTCGGGCGATGGCACCGGCTCCCATCCTCCGCTGTGGTGCTCCCCCACCCATACCTCGTCGAAGCCCAGCTCATCGAGCAGCTCAATGCTGCGCAGATCCTCCTCGTAGGACCGAGCCGGGCCCTGCTTCGGGCTGTGGAAAGGCGCCATGAATGCACCAAAGCGAACGCGCCGAGAGGCCTCTGCCGTCACCAAATCCTCCTATGATTGCTTCATTCAACGATANNTGCGCGTAGGCCGGCTGGTGGACGGTCAGCCCGCCGTCGATGCGCAGCACCTGACCGGTGATGAAGCGTGCGCGGTCGCTACACAGGAACGCGACGCCGTGGGCGATGTCGATCGGCTGGCCCACGTACGGCGTGAGATGGTGGGCCACGAGGTCGTTACTCGGTGTCGTCGGGTCTATTGGTGCTGCCCTCGTGACCCGCACCAGTCCGGGCGCGATGGCGTTGCACCGGATGCCCTGGCGTCCGTACTGCGTGGCCACGGACGTAGTCAGGTGGTTGATCGCGGCCTTCGACGCCCCGTAGGCAGTCAGCCCGAGGTCGCCGGCCATCGCTGCCGCCGACGAGATGTTCACGATGCTGCCGCCCCCCCGGCGCAGCATGCCCGGGATGGCGTGCTTGCAGGTCAGCATCTGCCCGCGCAGATTGACGGCGAACATCCGGTCCCAGTGCGTGACTTCGGCCTGCACAACGTCCCGATCCGAGCTAACCAGCGGCATGGCCGCCGCGCAGTTAACGACGATGTCGATCCCGCCGTAGGTGGCGACCGCCGCGTCAATTGTCCTGCGTACGGCGTCCTCGTCGCTTACGTCGCAGGCTATGAAGCAGGCCCGTCCTCCCGACTCACCGATCGCATTCGCGGTGAGCGTGCCAGCGGCCTCGTTGACGTCAGCAATGACCACGCTTACCCCGAGGTCGGCGAGCAGGCCCGCCGTCGCGGCGCCGATTCCGGTGGCCGCCCCGGTCACGACAGCCACCCGGCCGGCCAGGCCGTAATCAACGGTTGAGGGGCGCGACGCTCCTGCCTCGACGCCGCTCATGCTCGTTCTGACTGAGATTGACCATACACCGCAGGGTCCTTTCGCCAGGCTATATGGACATTAAAGCAAAGATACAATCATGTCAATGATAGTCAGCTGGCTTTCCCGGCCTCGATGAGGGCCGCCACCTCGGCGCGCATCAGGTCCTTGCGCAGCTTGCCCGCCGAGTTCCGTGGCAGCGCGAGGCGCTGCTCGAGGCGTTCAGGCAGCTTGTAGGACGCCACTGAATGCTCACGCAGGAACTGCACGATGTCCTCCAGCCGAAGATCGCCGTCGGACTCGACGAAGGCGCAGACCCGCTCGCCGAGTACGGGATCAGGCATCGCCACGACCGCGACATCGGTCAGCCCGGGCAACGTTATGAGGAGGTCCTCGACCTCTTTGGCCGAGATGTTCTCGCCGCCCCGGATGATGATGTCCTTCAGGCGCCCCGTGACAGACAGGAAGCCGTCGGCGTCCACCCGGCCGACGTCCCCGGTGCGGAACCA
>PLIQ01000261.1 GCA_003140115.1 Actinomycetota bacterium
GGCGCAACGATTACGCCGTACGTGGTCTGCTTGCCGGACCGCTGCTTCCCATGACCGGATCTCGTCCGCTGAAGCACTAGCCCGATTGACTTGTCGGTTCAAGTTGGATGCGTTAAGACTTTTCTCATCAAGTGACTAACGCTCAAGGATCGCTGAAGGAGCCCCTCACATGAGCGAGATCGCCAAGCACTGGATCGACGGTGAGTGGACTGGGTCTGACACCGTCTCGGAGTCCATCAACCCCGCTACGGGAGCGGTGCTGGGGCGGTGGGCCGACGGCGGCGAAGCCGAGGCCCGCGCGGCCGTCGCGGCCGCCCGCCGCGCGTTCGACACCTCGCCCTGGTCCCGGGACCGCAGCCTGCGCCACCGGGCCCTGAACGAGATGGCCGACCGGTTCGAGGCCCACGCCGAGGAGCTCGGCACGCTGGTGACCAAGGAGAACGGCAAGAAGATCGCCGAAGGCCTGTTCGAGGGGACGTCCCCCAGCCCCACGCTGCGGCACAGCGCCGCCCAGGCCCTGACCGACACCGGCATCTCGGCCGAGGTCGCGCCGGGCCAGTGGTTCAGCACCTACGCCGAGCCGGCCGGCGTCGTCGGCATCATCGTCCCCTGGAACTCCCCCGTCGCCCTGCTCATCCGGTCCCTCGGTCCGGCCCTGTCCGCGGGGAACACCGTCGCGGTCAAGATGCCCGGCCAGACCGCGCTGGTCGCCAACCTGGTCTCGCAGATCATCGCCGAGGTCACCTCGCTGCCCCGCGGCGTGGTCAACATCTTCACCGAATCCGGCAACACGGGCGCGCCCTACCTGGTCGCCTCACCCGACGTGCAGGTCATCAGCTACACCGGCAGCACCACGGTCGGGCGCATCGTCGCCGCGAACGGCGCCCCCACCCTCAAGCGGATGAACCTCGAGCTCGGCGGCAAGACGCCGGTGATCGTCTTCGACGACGCCGACCTCGACAGCACCGTTCCGCTGCTCGCGGCGGGGATCACGACCTTCGGCGGCGAATTCTGCATGACCGGCTCACGCATCCTGGTGCAAGGCGGGGTGGCTGATGAGGTCCGCACGCGCCTGGCCGCCCTGCTGGAAAACGTCCGCGTCGGCGACGGGATGGACCCGGAAACGGACATGGGGCCGCTCATCGACAAGGCCGACGTCACCCGCNNTTCTACCGGCCCGCCCTGCTCGAGGTCGAGGACGTCAGCACCGACCTGGTCCAGAAGGAAGTGTTCGGCCCGGTCGCGACCTTCGAGGTCTTCGACACCGAGTCCGACGCCATCGCGCGCGCCAACGCCACCGAATATGGCCTGGCGGCCGCCATCTTCACCAGCAACATCAACATCAGCCGCCGGGTCAGCCGCGAGATCCAGGCCGGCACCGTCTGGACCAACACGTGGGCCGCGATCAACGACGGCTTCGCCGAGGGCGGCTACAAGCAGAGCGGCATCGGCCGGCTGCGCGGTCCCCTCGCGATCACTGAATTCCAGGAAGCCAAGACCGTCGTCCACGCCATCCCGCCGGTCCAGGCCTAACCCCGGCGCCAGCCCGAACAGGAGCATGACATGCCCGCCAGTCCGATCGAGGTCGTTAGCCAGTGGATGGCGAACCTGCTGGACCCCGACGTCGTCAACCGCATAGTCGCCCCCGACGCCGAGGCCGAGCCGTTCCAGGTCTAAATGAGTCTTTGATTAATCGGACTGTTTGGTCCGGGGTCGCATCGGCGGCTATACCGATCACCTCACTGTTCAGGCCGCCAGCCTTTCGGCCGGGTGTATGGTGCTAATGTGAGTAGCACCAGGCCGGTAGTAGAGATAGACCACGCAAGCCCGACCCCGCTGCACGAGCAGGTCGCGGCGGCAATCCGGCGGGCGATAGCCGATGGCGAGGCGGAGGCCGGTGAGCGGCTGCCGCCGGCCAGGGATCTCGCCTCGGTTCTGGGTGTCAATGCCAATACGGTGCTCCGGGGGTTGCGCACCCTGCGAGATGAGGGCCTTGTCGAGTTCCGCCGTGGACGGGGCGTGACGGTGAGCGGCATCGGGCCCGAGCGGAGCGCCGTAGTGGCCAAGGCGCGTGAGCTGGTCACGCTGGCCCGGCAGTGCGGATACCGGTCAGAAGAGCTGGCCGAGATCATCGCGCAGGTGTCGTAGGAACCGGCCATGAAGGACACATCCGTCCGGCCGGCATCCGGTCCTGCCACAGCTCCCGAGGCGATCATCCGGGAGGCGCGGCGGCGCCAGCGGCGGCGCTACGCCGCGACCGGTATCTCTGCAGCGGTTGCCCTGGCCGCCGTGCTGGGCACGGTCGCCGGTCTGGGCGGAACCGGCGGCCCGCCGGCGAGCAGGCCTCACCCGGGTCCGGCCGCCGCGCACCGCCCGCAGGTGCCCGGCCCCATCCCGGCAAGTGTCGGCTCGACCGTGCTGATGTGGCCGGGCGGCCCGGAGCAGGACGGAACGATCTACCTGGACAATCTGCGCACCGGAAGGCTCGGACGAGCCACCCCGATGGTCGACCCCGGCGAGTACCAGCCGATCGCGCTGGTCAGCGGATGGATCGTGTATGTCACCAGCGACGGCGTCCAGGCCGCTGATGCCGCCACCGGCAGGACGCACCTGCTCGGGAAAGCGCTGGCCTTCGCCTCGTCCGCTACTCCTGGCGATGTCTGGCTTGAGTACGGCTCGAACCTGGCCAGCGCCTCTGCCGAAGCGATACGGTCCATCCCGGTAGCCGGCGGCACGCTCGGGGCGCCGATCACGCTGCCCATGGGGACGCAACTGGTCGCCGGAACGGACGCTGGCCTGCTGCTGGCCTCATCTGGCGATACAGGCGGGCCCTTCAGCCTGTGGACTCCCGGCCGCGCAGTAAGGAAGCTGCCGTACTCCTCGTCGGCCGAAGGTTTCGCGGTCAGCCCGCGGCTGCTTGCCTATGGCAGTGACTGCACAAGCCGGACAACGGGTCAGAACCTGAGCTACGGAAGTAATTTCGGCTACTACACCTGTCGCACCCTGCGGGTAGTTGACGTCCGCACCGGAAGGCTCCGCGCCTTCGCAGCGCCACCGGGAACGAGCGGATGGGCACCGCCGCATGGCGGTAACTGGGCGTGGTCCGGCAGCGAGATAGCACCTTCAGGTCAGATGATGGCGGCCGAGGCGGTAATCCCGCCCGACAGCCAGGGCCTCGCTCGCGTGTACGTCCTGCACCTGACCGGCCAGGACACGCAGGCGACGGTTGTCCCGTCGTCGTCCAGCTTCCTGCTGTCGGTGACTGCGTGGGCAGCCGACAGCTCCTGGCTGTTCTATCAGGGGCCCCGCGAGCAGATGTGGGCCTACCAGGTGAGCAGCGGGAACCTGCGATCATCCAGGATGGCCTGCTGCCAGTACGCCGTCATGGCCGCGCTCAAAACCCCGCCCAGCTGATACTTGAATCATCGAGTGATCGGTATCTTTGGCCTATGTCCGAAGGAGCAGATCAGGGTGCCGAGAAACCGCTGGTGAAGTGGCTGACCGCCGCGGAAGTGGACTCCTGGCTGTCCGTGGTGCGGATGATGACCTGGCTGCCCTGGTCGATCGATCAGCAGCTGCGGCGCGATTCCAACCTGGGGATGGTCGAGTATCAGGTCATGGCCAGGCTGTCTCAAAGCCCGGAGCGAACCCTGCGGATGAGCGCCCTAGCCGACCTCGCCAACGCGTCCCTGTCGCGGCTGTCGCATCTGGTCAAGCGCCTCGAGGACCGGGGCTTTGTGCGTCGCGAGCCCGATCCGGCCGACGGGCGGTTCACCAACGCCATCTTGACCGATAAGGGCTTCCAGACCCTCGCCGAAGCGGCGCCCGGGCACGTGGCCCACGTGCGATCGCTCGTCATCGACGTCCTGTCGCCGGAGCAGCTGCGCCGCCTCGGCCTGGTCGCGGACCGTATCACGTCGCGCATCGACACCTCAGAAATCAACTAGCAGTCGCGACCGGCGGCAGCCGATGCAGCGCTGGGCCGCAGCACGGACGAGCCGAGCCAGTGGCTGACGCGCAGCGCGAGTTCGACGTCGTGGCGGTTCTCGCCGGCCGGCCGGCCCAGGCTCTCCTCGGCCTTGCGGATCCGGTACTGCACCGTGTTCTTGTGCAGCACCAGCTGCTCGGCCGTCGTCTTGTAGCTGCCCCCGGCTTGCAGGAAGACCAGCAGCGTGTCCCGCAGCCGGGCGTGATGTTCATCGTCGGCGCCCAGGCCCCCCAGCGTGGCCAGCACCCAGGCCCGCAGCAGCTCCGCCGAGCCGAGCATCATCGCCACCGGCGCGACCTCGCCGAACGTCACCACCCTCGGCGGGATACCCGCGGCCAGCGCGACGGCCTGCGCGGCCAGAGCCTGCTGGTGCGTCAGGCGGAACCCGGTGACGCCCCGGGCCGCGTCACCGAAGGCGAAATGCAGGTCGCCGTCCACTCCGGCGGCGGCTCCGGTGGCGTCGAACCTGTCCCGGATCCCCAGCGGCAGCCAGGCCCAGGCACTGGCTTCGTCGCGGGGCAGGAACACCGGCTCACCGGCGCCCGCTATCTTCGCGGCGACGTGGCTGATCGTATGCTCCAGCCGGGTGACGCTGTCGGCGGCGGCCGTCGCGCCGGCCGCCCAGCACACCAGGCCCACGTGATACTGGCGCAGCCGGCAGCCCAGGGCGGCTTCTGTCGCGCTCACGCTGATCCGCTCACCGGACAGCAGGTCCCGGATCCGGGCCGCCCGCGCCGCGTACCGTCTCCGCAGCCAGCTCTCCCGCTCCCCGGTGTAGGCAGCGACCATCTCTTCGGAGGTCTGGTCGATGTACCCGGCCACGATCCCGGACAAGCTCAGCGTGGTCGCGATGATCAGCTCGGCGTCATCGGTGTGCCCGGCTAGCTCGATGAGCAGCCAGTCGGACAAGCGCGCGTGCCCGAGCCGGTAGGCGCGCAGCAGCGCGGTCAACGGCGTGCCGCGCTGCGCCAGCCGGCGCGCGTACTCAACGGCCACGGTCGGCGCCCGCACGGCGGCCAGATCGATCCGGTGCTGCATGATCTGCAGGCACGCATCCACATTGCTGTCGATGTTGGAGGCGAGCAGGGCGCGCAGCGGCTGGTCGTGGTCAAGCTGCGGGATCTCCCCGAGAATCTCCTTGAAGACATCCTCGGACACGGCGGCGGCTTGCCGGCCCACCGCCGTGGCGACGGCGGCCACCAGCTCGGCGACCGCGGGAATCTGTGGATCCCTGCGCTCGGCGCCGTTCACCGTCAACCGGAACTCGGTCCCCATCGGCAAGCACTCCAAAATTGAGCCCGGAGTGGTTTTCCTTGGCCGGGGCTCGGCGTAATCGGAGCTTCAACCTCGTTAGTCCCAGTACCAATTAAAACTCTGCTGACTTGAAATGTAAAGTCTAAACGGAAGGCATCTGATCCGCGAACCATCCCGAAGCGGCCCAGTTTTGGCACTTGCGCAACGATGCCCGCAGCACCGGACAGCATTAAACTTGACTTGAAACATCAAGCAAGGGATGATGATTGCAGTCTTTCGCCAAGGAGCGCCGACCGCCATGGCTATCAGGCACCTTCCCGCCACCGGCCGTCCGGCGAGCGCGCCAGCCGAGGAGCCGCCGACCCCGCGCAATGCCGAGAAGCCGCCGGTGAAGTGGCTGACCGCGACGGAACTGGACTCGTGGCTCTCCTTGGTGCGGCTGATGACCTGGCTGCCCTGGTCGATCGATCAGCAGCTGCAGCGCGACTCCAACCTGGGGATGGTCGAGTACCAGGTGCTGGCCATGCTGTCGCAGAGCCCGGAGCAGACGATGCGGATGAGCTCGCTGGCCGAGATCACCAACGCGTCCCTGTCGCGGCTTTCGCACCTGGTCAAGCGGCTCGAGAAGCGAGGCCTGGTGCGCCGCGAGCCCGACCCCGCGGACGGGCGGTTCACCCGGGCCATCCTGACCGACCAGGGCTTCCAGACGCTCGCCGCAGCGGCACCCGGGCACGTGGCCCACGTGCGATCGCTGGTCATCGACGTCCTGTCGCCCGAGCAACTGCGACGCCTCGGCCAGACCGCGGACCGCATCATTTCGCGCATCGACACCTCCGAAATCAACTAGCCCG
>PLIQ01000408.1:0-10682 GCA_003140115.1 Actinomycetota bacterium
ACCCCCGGCCAGGCGAACATCCAGCCCCGCTTCGACGGCGCCTCCGCGGTGCTGACGCCGTTGGGCTACACGGTGAGCGAGGTGGCGACCGGCGCGACCGCGCCACCTGAGCTGCCAGCCATGAAGGCCTACCTGGTCGGCCACTCCTCGGTGAAGGGCGCGTTCGCCGTAGACGGCGGATCGACGTCGTTCCTCGGTCAGGCGCTCAAGGAGACCGGCATGTCGTCGCTCCCCAACGGCGGCTTCGACACCGAGCCGCTGACGCTCTCCAACATCGCCTCCGGCGCGACCGGCTTCACCATCTACCAGGACCCCTACCTGCAGGGGTTCCTGCCGACGCTGTACCTGTACCTGTACAACATCTCCGGCGGCACGATCGTCCCGCCCGACACCGACACCGGCCTGAGCTTCATCACCAAGAGCAACTACACCGAATACAACAAGAGCAGCCGGTACCAGGGCTCGACGACCGCGCTCGAGTACGTCCCGCGTCCCGGGGGCGCGATCTCGAACCCGACCGCGACCACCAGCACCTGACACATTTGACACATCGCGCGCCAGTCAAGCCGGCGGCGGGAGATCGCACGCGGTCCCTTCCCGGGACACGCGACGGTCGCCCGCCGCCGTTGGCGCGCCGCTGACCGGAGGGCCAGATGAAACAGACGACGCGCCTGACAGGGAGGCGACGTGAGTAACACGACCGAGCAGAGCGGAATGCTCGTCGGTCTGCCCGGCGGTGGCCCCGGTGGCACCGGCAACGGGGCGATCGGCTGGCTGCGCCGAGGGGCAGGCCTCTTCGGCCGCCAGCGAGAGGCCACCGTCTTCGTGGTCGCCGCGGCCCTGCTGCTGTACTTCGGCCTCACTAACCCCACCACCTTCGGTTCCCGCACCAACGCCATCGATCTGCTGTCGGAGATCGCGGCCCCGATCATCATCATCGCCATCGGCGAGGTGCTGCTGCTGATCTGCGGTGAGATCGACCTGTCGGTAGGCTTCACGTTCACCCTGGCGCCGTTCCTGATGTATTTCCTGATCGCCTACGACGGCGTGCCGGTGATCCTGGCCATCATCATCACGCTGATCTTCGGCCTGGTCGTGGGCGCGGTCAACGCGTTCCTCACCGTGACGCTCGGGCTGCCGTCGTTCATCGCCACGCTCGGTACATCGTTCATCCTGTACGGCGTGGTCCTCACCACGTCCCACGGCGAGCCGGCTACGCTGCCGGCCTCCACCGAGCACATCGGGAAGTTCTTCGGCAACGAGACCACCAGCGCCTGGGGCTGGTCCGCGATCATCTGGGCCGTCCTGATCGTGGTTATCTTCCACATCGTGCTCACCCAGACCCGCTGGGGTCTGCACACGGTCGCGGTGGGCGGCAACCAGCTCGGTGCGCGGGAAGCTGGCATCAGCGTGGCCCGGATCAAGTACGGGAACTTCATGATGACCGGCATGCTCGGTGCGCTGGTCGGCCTCCAGGTGGCCTTCTACGACAACACGATCGACCCGAGCGCCGGCGGGTACCAGTACATGTTCTACGCGGTCGCCGCCGCGGTCCTGGGCGGGACCGCGCTGCTGGGCGGCGCGGGCACGATCCTCGGCGCGGGCCTCGGCGCCCTCCTGCTGGCGGTCTTCATCGACGGATTCGCGATCATCGGGATCAGCGCCAACCCGCTGCTCATCGTGTTCGGCGCCGGCGTCGTGGTGGCCATGATCGCGAACGTGCAACTAGGGCGGCTGCGAGAGGCGGGGAGGACCTGATGACCACGGCACCGGAAGGCCAGGTCGCGCCGGACGGCGCGCACGCAGACATCCTGCGGGTCGAGCACATCTCCAAGCGCTACGGGGCGGTCACCGCGCTGATCGACATCAACATGCGCCTGGCTCGCGCCGAGGTGCTCGGCCTGATCGGGGACAACGGCGCGGGCAAATCCACCCTGCTCAAGATCCTGTGCGGCTTCCAGCCGCCCACCAGCGGGCACATCTTCCTGGACGGCCAGGAGATCACGCTCAAGTCCGTGGACCAGGCGCGCTCGCTGGGCATCGACGCGGTCTACCAGGACCTCGCGCTGGTCAACCAGCTGACCGTGTACCACAACATGTTCCTCAACCGGGAGCGAGTCCGCTGGCCGCTGCTGAACAACCGGTCCATGCGCAACGAGGCCCGCAGGCGTCTCGATGCGATGGGGCTGAAGATCCCGAACGTCAACGCGGAGGTGGCCAAGCTGTCCGGCGGGCAGCGGCAGGCCATCGCGGTGGCGCGCTCGGTGTACTCCAACCCGAAGGTCCTGCTGCTGGATGAGCCGCTGGCCGCCATGGGGGTCAAGGAGGGCGCGATCATCCTGGACCTGGTCCGGGAGCTGAAGGAGCAGGGCAATGTCTCGATCATCATCATCGCGCATAACTACGGCCAGATCCTCGAGGTCTGCGACCGGGTCAACCTGATCCAGGGTGGCAAGATCACCCTGGACAAGTACGCGTCGGAAACCTCGGCCCAGGAGCTCACCGACCTGGTCGTCGCCGAGTACCGCAAAGCGCTCGAGGACCGCCAACGCTCCGCCGCGTCCTCATCGAGTCTGGGCGAAACCCCAAGGTCGCAGTAGCCGCACCGCCGCGGCGAGCCAGGAGAGCCCGGGCCTTAGGGCATGATGGGGGCATGTTGATGCCTCGCCCGGGGGGGCGCGGGGTGCGGGGCGGCGCGGCGGCGCTGACCATCGCGGTGGCTGCGCTGATCGCGGTCACCGCCTGTACCTCGCCCGCATCCACGGCCGCCGGTCCGCCGAGTTCGGCCGGAACCACGCCGTCAGATCCGGCTACCGGCAGCGCCCAGGACGCCGGGCCGATCGTGCCGACCGCCAGCACGCTGCGGTGGCACTCCTGCGCCGGGGCGACCGCCGAGATGGGCATCCGGGAATGCACGATGCTGAGCGTGCCGGTGAACTACGCCGACCCGGGCGGCCGGCACATCAGCCTGGCCCTGGACATGGTCCCGGCCACCGCCCCGGTGAGCCAGCAGCAGGGGATCCTGCTGGTCAACCCGGGCGGTCCCGGCGGCAGCGGACTGTCCCTGGCCGCCGAGGTAGCCGAAGAGCTCAGCCCCAGCGTGGCGCGGGACTACGACATCATCGGCTTCGACCCGCGCGGCGTCGGGTCCTCGGTGCCCCAGCTCAGCTGCGACCCGTCCTTCTTCTCCGGCCCGCTGCCGAACTTCATTCCGGCCAGCGCCGCCGCCGAGCAGGTCCTCATCAACCGGGCGAAAACGTACGCCAATGACTGCGAGCAGAAATTCGGCTGGCTGCTTCCGTATATGACCACCGAAAACGTGGCCCGCGATCTGGACTCCATCCGCGCCGCGTTCGGCGTGGCGAAGATCAACTATTTCGCGTTCTCCTACGGCACCTATATCGGTCAGGTCTACGCGACGCTTTTCCCCCAGCGTGTCCGCCGGATGGTCCTGGACAGCACCGTCGATCCCACCGGGGTCTGGTACACCGACAACATCGACCAGGACTACGCCTTCCAGGGCCGGATCAACGCGTTCTACGCCTGGGTGGCCCAGTACGACAGCTCCTATGACCTCGGCAGCACCGCCGCCCAGGTCCGGACCGCCTGGTACCGGGCCCGTAACCAGTTGCTGGCCCACCCCGTCAACGGGACGATCGGGGCCGACGAGTTCGACGCCACCTTCCTGCTCGGCGGCTACGACGACCAGCTGTGGCCGGGCCTGGCCCAGGCGCTCTCCTCGTACCTGAACCAGGCAGACACCCTGGACCTGATCGGCCAGTACCAGTCGTACGGCGTTCAGAACGAGAACGAGTTCGCCGTCTACAACGCGGTCCAGTGCTCGGACGTCAGCTGGCCGCGCAGCTGGGCCTACTGGACATCGGACAACGAGATGGTCTATCGCCAGGCCCCGTACGAGACGTGGGACAACGCCTGGTATAACGCCGCGTGCGCGTTCTGGCCGGTGCCCGGGCCCGCCAAGCCGCTGCAGATCAAGGGCGCCGGACTGCCCGGCATCTTGATGCTGCAGGGCACGCTGGACGCGGCCACCCCGTACGCGGGCGCCCAGGACGCGCACAAGCTGCTCCCGTCGGCCCGGATGGTGGTGGTGGAGGGCGGCGGCAACCACGGGCAGTCGTTCGAGCAGCCGCCGGACACCTGTGTCCAGAACTACCTGAACGCCTATCTCGCCACCGGAGCCCTGCCGCAGGGCGCCGGGCTGGTCAACGCCACCTGCCCGGCCGTGCCGGATCCGACGCCGGGGAGCTAGAGCGTGTTCGGGATGAGACTTTCCGGCCCTATTGCCCCGTGTAGGCTGGCTCTATGTTGCGGGTAAAGCCTCCGTCGCCCGCGGTCCGGCTGCTCGATGAACGGGATCGGGGCGCGGTACTCGCCATCTGCGATCGCGATCCGGTGACCAACGTATTCGTAAGCTCCCGAGTGCGCGCCCTCGGCCTGGAACCCGGTCGGCTCGGCGCCCAGCTGTGGGGCCACGGGACCGGCGGCCGGCTGCAATCGCTGTGCTATTCGGGCGCCAACCTGGTCCCGGTCGCGGCCACGCCCGATGCGGTCGTGGCCTTCGCGGACCGGGCGCTGAAGCAGGGACGGCGGTGCTCATCCGTGGTCGGGCCGGCCGGCGAGGTCCAGGCGCTGTGGGCCTTGCTGCGGCCGCGGTGGGGACCGGCGCGGGAGATCCGTCCCGTGCAGCCGGTCATGGTCATCACCGGGCCGCCGCTGGTGCCGCCCGACCCGCTGGTCCGCCGGGTCCGCATGGAGGACCTCGACGTCCTGTGGCCGGCCTGCGTGGCGATGTTCACCGAGGAGGTGGGCGTCTCGCCGACCTCCGGGGACGGCGGCGCCTCCTACCGGGCCCGCCTGGAACAACTGATCCGGGGCGGCCGGGCCTTCGCCCGGATCGAGGACGGAAAGGTGATCTTCAAGGCCGAGATCGGGGCGGTGACCCCGCAGGCCTGCCAGGTGCAAGGCGTCTGGGTGCGGCCCGAATGCCGCGGCCAGGGCCTGGCCGCCCCCGGCATGGCCGCGGTCGTGGTCGAGTCGGCCCGGTCGATCGCCCCGGTGGTCTCGCTCTACGTCAACGACTTCAACCAGCCGGCCCGCGCGGCCTACCGCCGGGTCGGCTTCGCCGACACCGGCCAGTTCATGTCCGTCATGTTCTAGTCGCGGTCGCGGATCTTGCGCAGGTAGTCGACGATCGGCTGGAAGGCGGACCGGATCTCCTCCTGCTGGCGCGGCGAGAGCCGGTCGATGAAGTGACGGCGGACGTTCTCCACGTGGTGCGGTGCGACGCGCTCGATCGTCTCGAACCCCGCCTTGCTCAGCACCGCGAACGTGCCGCGCTTGTCGCCCTCACAATCGTCGCGCCGGACCAGGCCGCGCTTTTCCATGCGCGAGATCTGGTGCGACAGCCGGCTCCGGGACTGGCTGGTGGCGTCGGCGAGATCGGTCATCCGCAGGCGGTGATCCGGCGCCTCGGACAATTCGACCAAGATCTCGTAGTCGCGACCGTTCAGCCCGAATTCGGTCAGCTCGCGGTCGAGCTGGCGCATGAGCAGCTGGCTCAGCCGGACGGTCGCCCGCCAGGCCTGCTGCTCTTCGCTGGTCAGCCACTGCGGCTGTCCGTCTGTACCGGGCATATGCCGAATCTACCCTGTTGCCCGAGGGGCTCGCGTCGGGCCCGAGATCGGTCGTACCATGACTGGCGAATGTCGCGCTTATTTCTCACCGACGAGTCGACAACGGACGAACGGACGAACGGACGAGGGAGACCGTGCCCGAGGCGATGCCGGGAAATTCCGCCGCACCCACTGGCGCACCCACCGGCGCGGCGGCCGCCGCGGCGTATATCCGCGAGTTGTTGCTGCGCCCGGGCCGGTACCGGCGCCAATGGGAGCAGTACGCCGAGCGGAGCAGGGCCGGACAGGTCAACCAGCTCGCGGTGGCGGAGGTGCTCGCGCGTTACCTGGGCCAGCATCCGCGGACCGAAGCCGACCTCGACGTGCTGCCCCGTCAGCTGAAGGACACCGCCTCCCGCGCGCTATCGGGCAAGCTGCTCAGCAAGGGCACGCTGGTCCTGTTCATGGACGCCTTCGGGCTCGCCGCGGCGGAGCGCGAGCAGTTGCTCAAGCTGTGGGAAGGGACCGCGCACGTCCGCGTGCTGTCCGGCCCGCGGGCGATTCGCGACGATAAGGCCAGCATGCTCGGCAGCCGCCGGGTCAAGACGCTGTCCCTGCACGATCACCATTATGTCGGGCCCGACGGAATGCCGGTTAAGCATCGGGTTATCCATGTGATCGAGGCGATTGCCGACGGCGTCGACCGCATTCCCTACCGGGCGGATACGAATGCGCTGACCATTGAGGCGGCCCAGGGTTTCAGCGGCCTCGCCGGTCCGGTCTACCAGCCGATTGCCGAACTCTTCGTGGTCGATATGCTCCTAGCCAAGCCGCTGCTGGCCGGGGAAACGGCGACGCTGGAGTACTCGGCGAGTTTCCACTACGCGGAGCCTCCGCCGCCGGAGTTCCGCCGGGTGGTGCAAGCCTTCGTGGAGAACCTCGATATACGAGTTGAGTTTCATCCGGATAAACTGCCGAGAAACGTGGAATGGGCGGTATGGGACGGCCTGGACGGACCTATCGTAGAACGCGAGCACGTCGCCCTGGACAGTCAGTTCGCGGTGCACAGGTACCTGCGGCTGGCCGAGAAGACGGCGGCCGGCTTTCATTGGGACTGGTAGCCGCCGTGATCCGAACGTGACGGCCGGGCGTGACACGATCGTGGGTATGCGCAAAGACGAGGGCGCGGCGACCACGAGTGCCCAGTTGCGCGCGCACAATCTCGCGCGGCTGCTGCGCGCCATCCATGACGGCGGCGGCCAGCTCACCAGAGCGGAACTCACCCGGCAGCTCAGCCTGGCCCGGGGGACCGCCACCGTGCTGGTCCGGGACCTGGCCGGGCGTCGCCTGATCCAGGAGGTGACCGGCCCGGTCGACGCCACGGTGCAGCGCGCCCGGGGACGCCCGACCGGTGTGCCGTCGGCGCACGCCCAGGGCCCCGTCGCGCTCGCCGTCGACCTGCGCGACGACTCCTTTACCCTGGCTGCCTTCGAGCTGACCGGGCGCTGCACGGTGCTCGACCGTCAGGAACGGGACGCCGGTTCGGGCACCGGGGTGCTGACCGAGGTCGCGGACCGGCTGAAGATTCGCGGCCGCCAGTTCGGCGGCCGGGTCATCGGCGTCGGCATCGCGGTGCCGTCCCCGGTCCGGGGCAGCGTCATGGTCCAGCCGACCCTGACCGAGTGGCAGGGCGTGGACGTGACCGCGGCGCTCGGGCCTTCGCTGGCGTGCGGGCCCGTCCTGGTCGGCAACGACGCGAGGCTGGCCGGGCTGGCCGAGGCCCGCCGGGGCGTCCTCCGGGGCGTGCCGGTCGCCCTGCACCTGCACGTCGCGACCGGCATCGGCGGGGTCCTGCTGGTCGACGGCCGGCCGGTAGCCGGGGCGCACGGCTCGGCGGGGGAGTTCGGGCACATGCCGCTGACCGGGAGCGACGAGCCGTGCCGGTGCGGGTCGGTCGGCTGCTGGGAACTCGACGCCGGGGCCCGCGGGCTGCTCCGCGCGGCCGGGCAGCCCGAGCAGGGCGACCGGATGCTCCAGGCCGAGCAGATCATCGCGGCGGCGCGCACCGATCCGCGCAGCGGCCGGGCCCTGAGCGTGGTGGCCAAGGCCCTCGGCCGGGGCATCGGCGCGCTGGTCAACGCGCAGGACCCCGAGGCGGTGGGGCTGTCCGGCCTGGCCGCGGAGATCATCCAGGCCGACCCGGGCGCGGTCACGGCCGGCTACCTGTCCACCCTGATGCGGTTCCGCCGGGCCGCCCCGCCCGCCCTGCTGCCCTCCACGCTGGGCGACCTGGGCGCGCTGACCGGCGCGTCCGAGCTCGTCTTCGACGCCTTCCTCGCCCCGCGCGCGCTGTCCGCCTGGCCTGCGCCGGAGCAGAAAACCGCGTGACTTCGGGGCCCGGCGGTGGTAAGTTCCCGACCTTGTGGCTGCGTCACCATCGCCAGAAAATCATAATCATCCCGAACGGCCCGTGGCTGACCCCGTCCTGACCGCTGAACGCGAGCAGTTGCGGCGCTCGCGGGACTATCTCGGCCTCATGCGCGAGGACGTCCTCTCGCTCAAGGCCATGGCCGGCGACCGGGTCTCCCAGCAGTACCTCGAGGCCGAGCTCTACCACCGGGCCGAGGCCCTCAAGGACATCCCCGACACCCCGCTGTTCTTCGGCCGGCTCGACTACGCCGGGGACGCCGACGGCGATGGGGTGGCGGGGCACAGCTTCCACATCGGCCGCCGGCACGTGCACGACCCGGACGGCACGCCCGCGGTGATCGACTGGCGGGCCCCGGTGTCCAGGCCGTTCTACCGGGCCAGCGGCGCGGACCCGATGAACCTGGCGCTGCGGCGCCGGTTCGGCTTCTCCGGCGGTGAGCTGACCGCCTATGAAGACGAGCTGTTCACCACGGGCCGTTCGGCGCCAGAGATCGAACACCAGCCGAGCCGGATCCTGATCGATGAGATCGAGCGGCCGCGGTCCGGGCCGATGCGCGACATCGTCGCGACCATCCAGCCCGACCAGGACGACATCGTGCGCGCCGACGCCGCGCGGACCGTCTGCGTGCAGGGCGCGCCGGGCACCGGGAAGACCGCGGTGGGCCTGCACCGGGTCGCCTACCTGCTGTACGCGTACCGGGAGCAGGTCCGGCGGCGCGGCGTGGTCATGATCGGACCGAACCAGGCCTTCCTGTCCTACATCCGCAACGTCCTGCCCGCCCTGGGCGAGATCGACGTCACCCAGACCACCGTGGACGAGCTCGTGCAGTCCCTGGGGCCGGTGCCGGTGCGCGGATCCGACCCCGACGCGGCCGCGATCCTCAAGGGCGACGCGCGGATGGCCGAGGTCCTGCGGCGGGCGCTCTGGGCCTCGGTGCGTCGGCCTGAGCAGCCCGTGGTCCTGGCCCGCGGCGCCCGGCGCTGGCGGGTCGCCGCCTGGGAGCTCGAGGAACTCGTACACGAGCTGCGCCACCGGGGCGTGCGGTACGGCGCGGCCCGCGAGCTGCTCGAGCACCGGATCGCGCACGTGGTCTTGACCCAGATGGAGGCGGCCGGGGAGGCCTGCGACGACCGGACGCACGAGACGGTGCGCAGGTCCCGGCCGGTGCGTGCGGCGGTCGAGGCGATCTGGCCCAAGGTGGATCCGGTCCGGCTGGTGTTCGGGCTACTGTCCTCCGCCGCGGCGCTGGCCGCCGCGGCCGCCGATCTGCTTACCGCGGCCGAGCAGGCCGAGATCGTGTGGTCCCCGGCACCGCGCGCGCCCGGGTCGGCCCGCTGGTCCCCGGCCGACGTGGTGCTCATCGACGAGGCGCGCGACCTGATCACGCGGACCCCCAGTCTGGCCCACGTGGTGATCGACGAGGCGCAGGACCTGTCGCCGATGGAATGCCGGGCCCTGGGCCGCCGGTGCTCCACCGGCGCGGCCACCGTGCTCGGCGACCTGGCCCAGGGCACCACGCCGTGGGCGGCCTCCTCCTGGGCCTCGCTGCTGTCCAACCTGGGCAAGCCGGAAACCGGCGTGCGCGAGCTGTCGACCGGGTACCGGGTGCCGCGGCAGATTCTGGACTACGCCTCATCCCTGCTCGCCGTCATCGCCCCCGAGCTGCGGCCCGCCTCCTCGCTGCGGGCCGACCCCGGCGCGCTGGACATCGTTCGGGTGCCGTCCGCCGCGCTGGCCCGCGAGGTGGTGGCGGCCTGCGCCCAGGCCTGCGCCCGGCCCGGTTCGGTGGCTGTCATCGCCGCCGACCCGCAGGTCCGGTCCCTGGCCAGCGCGCTCGACGCGGCCGGGCTCGAGCACGGCGCGCCCGGCTCGGACGCCCGGCTGACCCTGGTCCCGGTCACCTTGGCCAAGGG
Source organism: Actinomycetota bacterium (assembly GCA_003140115.1). The sequence goes on from PLIQ01000408.1 coordinate 9,978, forward strand.
CCTGGAGTTCGATCACGTCATCGTGGTCGAGCCCGCCCGGATCGCCCGTGCCGAAGCCCGGGGCCTGCAGCGGCTCTACGTGGCGCTCACCCGGGCCGTGTCGCGGCTGACCGTGCTGTACGCCGAACCGCTGCCCGACCCGTTGCCGGAACCGCTGCCCGAACCGCTGCCCGACCCGCTGCCGGCCCGGTAAAGTTTCGGGGTGTTCGTCCGGTTTAATGGATCGTTCGTGAACCGATGCCCGCTCCGGTGCGTCAGCATGGTAGGGAAAAATACGGTCGTGCCCGCCGATTTCCTCAAGGTGTGAATTTCTCCATGTGCGTTGCGCGGGCACCAGCGCGGCGGCATGCTGGAGAAGCGGCGACATTAAGTTTTCGGTTGACTCCTAACTGTTACAACGGTGGTGAAGGTGGAAGCGCACAAGACCCGCGATCCGGATCACATGCAGACTGTCTATCTGGAGAAGCTGGCCGACGAGCTGTCCCATCGGGGGCTCGAGGCGTGGCTGATGGCCCCACCGGGGCGTGTTCCCAGCTTGTACGTGGTGAACCCGTCCGCCCGGGCGCTCGAGGAGAACGTCTACGTGGGCTGCGGTAAGGACGGCATGTGGTGGTTCTGGTGGTCCTGGGCGGAGCGGATCGCCGTGGCCGACGACCTCGACCTGGCCGCCACCACGATCGTCCGGGTTCTCGCCTCCCTGCGCCC
>PLIQ01000408.1:10742-14233 GCA_003140115.1 Actinomycetota bacterium
CGCGCCGAACGTCCGCAGCCGCTGATCGCTGACCGCCACTAGGCCCAGGTAGGCCCGGGTCACGCCGTCCTCCAGGTAGGCCGCTAGCGCCGCCGCGCTGGCCGCGTCGCCCACCGCGAACGGCAGCTGGTAGAAGGCCTGCGCGGCGACCGGGGTCGCGCCGAGCCCGGAGATCATGGCGGTCAGCGTGTCGCGGGCCTCGTTGTGCCCGGTCCAGTCCTGCGCGGCGGCCGACTGGCGGGTCCCGGACAGGTGGGCGCCGGCCACCCCGTAGCCGAAGATGGCCGCGTCCTCGGCCGCCAGCGCGGCCTGCAAGGCCGCTAGCCCCGTGACCGATCCCACCGCCATCACCCCCGCCCTATCCGCCTAGCGCCACCGCGTGCGTGGCGTCGGAGGCCGCGATGCTGGCGAACAGCTGCGCCAGGTCGGGCGGCACGGTGACCAGTCGCCGGACCAGGTTCGTGGCCGACGCGCGCTCGGCCGCCCGCAGCTGCGCGATCGTCACCCGGCCCGGCCCGGTAGTGGGCGCAGCGCTGGGCGAGGTGCTCGGGGAGAACGACGCGGACGGCTCTCCCGAGGGCAGGATCAGCCTGGCCACGAGCTGGCCGAGATGCTGCCGGTGCTGGGCGAGCAGTCCCTCCAGGCCGCGGGCCCGGCCCGTCGGCCGCGGGTCACCGTGCACCGCGACCTGGTATAGCGCGATCATGGCCTGTTCCGCCGCGATGACCGCCTGCAGCGTAATCACGTCACGTGACAGGGGCGGCCGGCCAGCCAGCGGATCGGGCCCGGCGAACACCTCGGCGGACCTGCATCCGGCGATGGCCAGCAGCGCAGGCAACGCGGCCGCCGAGGCGGCCAGCAGGCGCCGCCTGGGCAGGATGTCTGGCACACGGGCAAGCTACCGCATGTGAAAAAGCTTCACCACGGAGCGTCGGCCCGTCCTATCCGCGTGACGGTCCCGCTGCGGATAGGCTAGGGGCTAATCCCGCAGGTAGTGGACGAGGAGGTCGTGATGCCCGGTGGTTCGCGTCACGCGCCGAAGCCTCGCGGCGCGGCCGGAGGAGGACGATCACCCCAAACCACCCCACGCCGGACCGTGAAGACGGGCGCGGCGGCGGGCGCGGCCTCGGTCGACGAGGCCCGGATCGCGGACGTCATCCGGCCCGTGATCGCCGCGGCTGGCCTGGACCTGGAAGCGGTGCGAGTGAGCGCCGCGGGCCGCCGCAGGTTGCTGCGCGTGGTGGTGGACAGCGACCGGGGCGTGAGCCTGGATGACGCCGCGGACGTCAGCCGTGAGCTGTCCGCCGCGCTCGATGCGGCGGCCGTGATGGGCGATTTCCCGTACACGCTCGAGGTCTCCTCGCCCGGCGTGGACCGCCCGCTGACCGATCACCGGCACTGGCGACGCGCGGTGGGACGGCTGGTCCAGGTCACGGTAACCGATTCGGACAGCGCCCGGTCCGTATCGGGCCGGGTCGCCGCGGCCGACGCCGACGGGGTGACCCTGGACGTCGAGGGTGCCCGTCGCCTCTTCCCCCACGCCGTGCTCGGCCCGGGGGCGATCCAGGTGGAGTTCGGGCATCCGCCAAGCGAGCTTGGAGCGACCGGCGATGGACATTGACCTGAGCGTGCTGCGCAGCCTGGAGAGCGAGAAGGACATCTCGCTGGATCAGGCCATCAAGGCCATCGAGGACGCGCTGCTCGTCGCGTACCACAAGTCCGACGGCGCGTCGCAGGCCGCGCGGGTCGAGGTGGACCGCAAGAGCGGCCACGTCACGGTCTGGGCCATCGAGACTGGCCCGGACGGCGCGGTGGTGAAGGAGTACGACGACACCCCGGCCGGATTCGGCCGGATCGCGGCCACCACCGCCCGCCAGGTCATCCTGCAACGCCTGCGAGACGTCGAGGACGAGCTGACCTTCGGCGAGTACGCGGGCCGTGAGGGCGACATCGTGGCCGGGGTCATCCAGCAGGGCAAGGACCCCCGGACCGTCCTGGTCGACCTCGGCAAGCTCGAGGCGGTGCTGCCGCCCGCCGAGCAGGTGCCCGGTGAACGGTACATCCACGGCGAGCGGATCCGCTGCTACGTACTGCACGTGCGCAAGGGGCACCGCGGGCCTTCGGTCACCTTGTCGCGTACCCATCCGGGCCTGGTGAAGAAGCTGTTCGCCCTCGAAGTGCCCGAGATCGCCGAAGGCGCGGTGGAGATCGTCGCACTCGCCCGCGAGGCAGGCCACCGGACCAAGATCGCGGTCCGGTCTCACCAGCCGGGGGTAAACGCCAAGGGCGCCTGCATCGGCCCGATGGGCAGCCGGGTGCGGAACGTGATGACCGAGCTGCACGGCGAGAAGATCGACATCGTCGACTACTCCGACGACCCGGCTAGTTTCGTGGCCAACGCCCTATCCCCGGCGCGGGTGAACCGCGTGCACGTGGTCGACGCGACGGCCCGGGAAGCCCAGGTCATCGTGCCCGACTACCAGCTGTCCCTGGCCATCGGCAAGGAGGGTCAGAACGCCCGGCTGGCCGCCCGGCTCACCGGCTGGCGGATCGATATCAGGTCGGACGCCGCCGTGCCGTCCGTCTCGGAGACCGCTTCAGAGACCGTCTCGGAGACCATCCCGGAAGCACCGGATGCATCAGACCCATCGACGCCGGTTTCGCCTGGTGTCGGAGACGTCCGGACACGGTAGACTGGTAGGCGGAATGGCCGTACGAACCGAGCGGCACACCTCAGGTATGCCCGTCATGCGTACCTGTGTAGGCTGCAAGGAGCGTGCGGAGAAATCCAGCCTGCTTCGCTTCGTGGCGGCTGGGGACGTCATCCAGCCCGACCCGCAAGCCCGGCTCCCAGGCCGGGGTGCGTACCTGCACCCCAGCTCGGTGTGTCTGGACCTTGCGCGGCGGCGCCGGGCGTTCCCCCGGGCACTGCGCACCGCGGGATCGCTCAGCCTCGTACCACTGGCTGAGTATCTTTGCGGTGCGGCTGACCCGGAATAGCATTACCCGGGGCGGAACAGTCTGGCTGGCTGCAGGCTTTACGTACAAAGGAACACCTGTCGGAAAGCAGGTCGAGAAGCTGATGAGCGCTCGATGAGCACGCGGCGATGATGACCATAGGCTGAGGCCCGCCCGGAGTACGCTCCGCCCGGGCTGGGGTCCGGTAAGGGGTCCAGGAGACTGGGCCGAGAAGGAGCGTAGTGGCGAAGGTCCGGGTTTACGAACTCGCGAAAGAGTTCGGTGTCGAGAGCAAGGCCGTCATGGACCAGCTCAAGGAAATGGGCGAGTTCGTGCGANNGTGCGATCGGCGTCCTCGACGATAGAGGCACCTGTGGTCCGGCGGCTCAAAGAGTCGTTTTCCGCGACGGCGGCCTCACAAGATCAGCAAGCTGCGCGGTCCAGGCCCGCGGGCCCGTCCGCGCCTCGTGACGGAGCGGACGGCGCACGCCCGCGACCCGGCGGCCCGTCCCGCAACGACGCCCGGCCGGGCG
>PLIQ01000384.1 GCA_003140115.1 Actinomycetota bacterium
CGGCATCCACCCCGAACACGTCACAAAATACCAGCGGCCGCAGCACCGCAGGCACCTGCTCGGCGGCCACCTCCTCCACCCGCACCGGCACCAGCCGGCCCTGCTCCGCCCCTGGCACGTGCACCATTGCCGCCGACCATTCCTCGTTCGTATATCGCGACCGGTCGAAATACGCCGCCGAGAACAGCGCCACCACCCGAGCGGCCCTCTCCAGGGCGTCACTCACAGCTGTCACGAAATTCCGGCCCGGCGCCCAATCCCACACATCCAGCTCAACGCGGTACCCCGCCTCCGCCAGCTGCCAGGCCACCCACTCCGCCCACGCCCGGTCCGCCCCGGCGTGACTGACGAAGAAGTCAATCTCATCCCCACCCACGCCCCCAGTATCCCGTCCGGCACCCACAGCCGCACCCCAGCCGGCGAGTTAATCACCCAAAGGATTGCCATTCCATCAGCATCCAATCAGCCACCGTGATCAAACGCCAACCACACTCCCGCGACCCCCGAAACCGAGCCCTAAACCCGGTGTCTTCATGATCGTGAAGGGTTTAGTACTTCCTGGAGTACAAAGTCCTTCGCGATCATGGAAATCGCCCCTTCCGGAGCGCTCGGCACCGTGGGAAACGCCGCGCCGGAGAGCGATTCCCCCTCGGCAGCACCACAGGCAACCCACCTGACGCGCCTGACCCAACGGGCGAGCTGAACCTGCCGCGGAACGGGCAGCGCTACCGCCACCAGGGCAGCCGGCGCTGCTCGGCGACGTGGGTGGCGGGCTCGGTGATGGCTTGCGCGTGCGAGCTCAGCTGCTGCAGGTGCTCGTTGACCCACAGCAGGTGCGGATGATGCGGCGCCGTGATAATCCGCACCAGATCCGTCCCGCCCGCCCCGACAACCCCGTCCGCCCCACTGGCCTCACCGGGCGCGGCAGCCCCGAGAGCGGCACCGACCTCGGCCATGGCGGTCACGTCCTGGGGGCTTACGCTCGTCGCCGGGATCGTCCCGGTCAGCCCGGCGAACGCCGGGGCGCTGACCGGCAGCACCACATCACGCGCCGCGGGCCGTCCCACCAGTACCGCGACCCGTTCGTAGAACGCCGCGAGCTCGGCGGTGGCCTCGGTCAGCATGGTCTTCGCGTAGGCGATGCTCGGGTTCTGGTGTTGCGGGAGTGGCATCGGCCCCTTGAGCCCGGCCAGCGAGTACGCGGTCAGCCGCAGCCGCATGGTGGCCATGACCAGCGTCCATAGGTCCGACTTGGGCAGGTGCTTGGCGCCCTGCTCGGCCAGGAAGCCGCGCAGCGCCTCGTCCAGCCGGATGCCGGCGGTGACGGTCGCGGGGCCCGCGTCCGGCGGATCGTGCCGGATGCCCAGGGCCCAGTCCACCGACTCGGTCAGGTACGCGGCCCCGACCCGGAACGCGTCGGCCAGATCGTCGCCGACCACTGACCCGGCGCCGCGCGGCCAGAACAGCACGCCGACCACCAGGCTCACCAGGCAGCCGAGGGCCACGTCCTCGATGCGCAGCAGGCCCACCTTCCAGCCCGCGGGCACCAGCAGGTTGAACAGGACCACGACGACGACGGTGAACGCCGCCTGGCCGAAGGCGAACGGCAGCGTGCCCGGCGCGTAAGCGGCCACGGCGACGGCGATCGGCAGCGCCACCCACAGCGCGGGCGTGCTGGTCCCGATGCCGAGCAGCAGCAAGGCGCCGACCACGAAGCCGACCACGGTGCCGCCCAGCGCGCGTAGCGCGGTCGACTCGGTGGACACCGCGCTGGTCCGCAGCACCGACAGGGTGCCGAGCACCACCCAGAACCCGTGCTGGACCCCGGTCACGTCCGCCACCAGCACCGCCGCGGCCAGGGCCAGCGAGGCGCGCAGGCTGTTCAGGAACCAGATCGAGCGCAGGCTGGCGTGCCGGGTCAGGATGCCGAGCGCACCGGACACGGCGGCGGCCCGCCGTTCGGCCTCGGTTCCCTCCGGCTGGGCCCCGAACCAGCCCCGGCGCCGGGCCGCGATCGTCTCCGGATCGGCGCGCCGGGTCGTGATCAGGGCGTCTCCCGTCAGCCCGCGCACGGCGAGCGAGATCACCTGCGCGTGGAAGGAAAGCCGGGCGGCGGCCTGCGTCGCGTCGTAGTCGGCGTCCGGGGCCGCCGACTGGTGGTAGGCGGCACTGGCCGCGCGCCGCCGCTCCAGCTCGCCGACGTCGGGCGGCGGGCCGGTCCCGTCGCGGTCGGCCAGCAGGTCGCCGGTCTGCCTGAGCACCACGGCCGTCTCGGCGAGCAGGTCACGGTCGGGCTGAGCGGCCCGGTCCAGGTTCGACTTCCCCGCGGTGGCGTCGGCGATCAGCGCGCTGCACCATTCGAGCCACTGCACCAGGCTGGCCATGGCCTGATCCGCGGTGGCCAGCCCGGTCGGCCGGTACGGCGTGCTGGCGAACGCGTTCATCAACTCGTGCTTGGCCGCCTCGCAGGCCTGGTGGTCGGCCGGCGTCGCCGTGCCCTGCGTGGCCGCGTCCAGCGCATGAGCCAGGGCTCGGGCCGAGCCGGCCGCCGCCGCGCGCAGCCGGTCTCCCGGCGATGGCGGCGAGAACACCAGCACCGCCACCGTGGACACGGCCGAGGCCAGCCACCAGCCCGCCAGCCGGTCCGGGATCATGCCCACGGTCCCGGCCGTGGCCACCGGCAGGACAAAGGGGAACAGCGCGGCGATGATGCCCGAGGCCGCGTTGGGCCCGGCCACGCCCAAGAAGAATATGCCGAACGTCACTGGGATCGTGACCAGCACCGCCAGCCAGGTGATCCCGTGGACGGCGGTGCCGATGATGAGTCCGATGCTCCCGATCAGGGCGAGCATGAAGTGCGCGAACAGCTTGTCCCGCCTGCTACCGCCGAACGAGCCGACGACCAGGTTGGCGAACCCTCCGAACGCGGCGAACAGGGCCATCTGCAGGTTGCCGAAGCCCTCATAGGTCAGCGCAAACAGGCCGGGGATCACGATCACCGCGCGCGCGGTCCGCATCGCCGCGGGCACCGACCAGGCCGGCCACCACGCGGGCCGGGTCCGCTGAGCCCCGCCCGACGGGCTGGCCTGCGGCGATCCAGGCCGGAAGACGGCCAGCGGGAAGCGGCGCATCGCGCTCGTATCGGACATTGATCCAGTCTAAAATGCGAGCCCGCGATCAGCGGGATTCAGGTTGACTCCCCAGGTCCATGCGCTACATTGCTACATTCGCGACCGCATGAGGAGGACGTTCCATGCAGGAGGCACCGCCGCCAGCACCAGCCGTGCTGGATGACGACGATACCCGGCTGGAAAGCCTCGGGTACCGCCCGCAGCTGAACCGCGTGCTCGGGCTGTTCGCGAACTTCTCGGTGGCGTTCACCTACCTGTCGCCGATGGTCGGCATCTTCACCCTGTTCACCCTCGGTCTGAGCACCGGCGGCCCGGCCTACATCTGGCTCACCTTCATCCCGGTCGCCGGGATGCTGCTGGTCGCCCTGGTCTTCGGCGAGCTGGCCAGCCACTACCCGGTGGCCGGCGCGCTCTACCAGTACAGCAAGTACACGGTCGGCCGCAGGTTCGGCTGGTTCGTCGGCTGGTTCTACGGGATCGCGCTGCTGGTCACGGTGGCCGCGGTGGATACCGGCGTGGTCATCTACGCCGTCGCGCTCGGCCACGACCTGTTCGGATGGAGCTTCAACGCCAACAGCCACGGGACCATCCTGGTCGTGAGCCTGGGCCTGCTGGCCATCCAGACCACGCTGAACACCACCGGCGCCAAGATCATGGGCCGGGTCGCCCAGCTCGGCGTCTACGTGGAGATCCTCGGCACGTTCGGCATCGCGATCGTGCTCGCCATCCGCGGTTTCCACCACGGGTTCGGCTTCCTGACCACCACGGCGAACGTCCAGCACGCCAAGTCCAACCCGCTCGGCCTGAACTTCGGCGGCAGCTGGATCGCCGCTGCCCTGGTCGCGGTGCTCGCGCCGGTCTACATCTTCTACGGCTTCGAGTCGGCCGGGGACATCTCCGAGGAGACCAAGAACGCCGGCCGGCAGGTTCCGCGGGCCATGCGGCTCGCCCTGATCTGGGGCGGGATCGCGTCCCTGGTGCTGACCGGCGCGCTCCTGCTGGCCATGCCGGCCGGCGCCAACACCGTGGTCAAGACCATCCAGAGCGGCGGCATCCCGTACATCCTGAGCTCCCTGCCCAGCGGCCTGCAGGAGACGATGCTGGGCCTGATCATCCTCGCGTTCTTCTCCTGCGGTAGCGCGGTGCAGGCCGCGGGCAGCAGGCTCGCCTTCTCCTACGCCCGGGACGGCGCGCTGCCCGCCTCGAAGTGGATCTCCGCGGTGAGCGAGCGGTTCAAGACCCCGGCCAACGCGCTGTTCGCCGGCGCGCTGATCACCGTGGTGTTCGTGGGCCTGGAGTTCGCCTCGCCCACCCACGACGTCAAGATCTTGTTCTTCACCTACCCGGCCAACACGAACGTGCTGGTGTCGCTGGTGTCCTTCGGGATCAGCGGCATCTACCTGTCGTTCCTGCTGACGGTGATCGGGTCGATGATCGCCCGGCGCCGCGGCTGGGTGCCGGCCGGCCAGTTCAAGCTCGGCCGCTGGGCCTGGCCGGTGTCGGTGGCCGCGGTCGTGTACCTGGGCCTGATGCTGGTCAACGTGGTCGCCCCGACCGGGCTGGGCAGCGCACGGGCCTACTTCAACTACGATTGGGTCACCCTGCTGGTGATGGTGATCGTCGCCCTGCTCGGCGTCATCGTGTTCTTCGCCGCGCACCGGGGCCGGGAGATCGGCGAGCACCTGATCGACCACGAGGCGCCGGTGGCCGCGGCCGAAGCGGTCGCGGCGCAGCCAGATCGATAAAAGCAGGCGGATCGATAAAAACCGGCGCGGCGCGACCGGTCTGCGCCGCGTGGTAATGTGAAACGCTGCCCGGTTACTAGCCGTGGCACATAGAGGCGTGCTGCACCCTCAGGTGGCCGCCTCGGGGGATCAACCCTTTGACCCTTTCAGCACTAATTCTAAGGAGCCACGTGCCGCTCGATACCGCCGTCAAGAAAGAGATCCTGACGGAGTACGCGACCAGTGAGGGTGACACCGGTTCGCCGGAAGTCCAGATCGCGCTGCTGACCAGGAGGATCAACCACCTGACCGAGCACCTGAAGATGCACAAGCACGACCACCACAGCCGCCGCGGGCTGCTGCTGCTGGTCGGCCGGCGTCGCAGGCTGCTGAAGTACCTGGCTAAGAAGGACATCGCCCGTTACCGTGCGATCAGGGAGCGTCTCGGCATCCGCCGCTGACCCCCGGCCCCCTCGCAGCCAGCAAAACTGAATAACCACACTGACATCCCGTAGTCCCCGGCCCCGAACGCCAGGGCCGGTCCTCGGTAGTGGTCCCCGGGTCGCCTGCCCTCGCGGCAAGCACAGCACCCGAGGACTTCGATCGAAGACCGGCCGGCCGTCTCAACCGACGAGCCAGGCCACATGCGGCACGGCCCCGGGTGGGTGCGGGATCTACCGCAAGGAGGTCTCACCCGTGGAGGGTGCCCGAAGCGCTGAAGCCGTTATCGATAACGGCGAGTTTGGCGTTCATACAATCAGGTTCGAGACGGGCCGGCTGGCTCGTCAGGCCGCCGGGTCCGCATTGGTGACTCTGGACGGCGAGACCGTGGTGCTTTCCGCCACCACGGCGTCCAAGCAGCCCAAGGAGAACCTAGACTTCTTCCCGCTCACGGTCGACGTGGAAGAGCGTATGTACGCTGTGGGCCGGATTCCCGGCTCGTTCTTCCGGCGGGAGGGCCGTCCGTCTGAGGACGCCATCTTGACCTGCCGGCTCATCGACCGGCCGCTGCGCCCGTCGTTCGTCAAGGGGCTGCGCAACGAGATCCAGATCGTGGCGACCATCCTCGCCCTGGACCCGCAGCACCTGTACGACGTGGTGGCGATCAACGCCGCGTCCATGTCCACCCAGCTGGCGGGCCTGCCGTTCTCCGGCCCCATCGGCGGCGTGCGGGTGGCCCTGATCAAGGGCCAGTGGGTCGCCTTCCCCGCCCACGAGCAGCTGGCGCAGGCCACCTTCGACATGGTGGTCGCGGGCCGCGTGCTCGAGGACGGCGACGTGGCCATCATGATGGTCGAGGCCGAGTCCACCCCCGAGACGCTCAAGCTGCTGGCCGATTCCGGTAGCGGCGCCGTCGCGCCCACCGAGGACACGGTGGCCGAGGGCCTGGAGGCCGCCAAGCCCTTCATCAAGATCCTGTGCGAGGCGCAGCAGCGGCTCGCCACCGAGTCGGCCGAGGCCGAGGGCGCGGCGCACCACGAGTACCCGGTGTTCGTCGACTACACCGAGGACGTGTACGACGCGGTGGCCCGCGAGGTCTCCGACGAGCTGGCCAAGGCCCTGACCATCGCGGGCAAGCACGACCGTGAGGCCGAGACGGACCGGGTCAAGGCGCTGGCCGTCGAGCGGCTCGGCGAGGCGTGGGAGGGCCGCGAGAAGGAGATCAGCGCGGCGTTCCGCTCGCTGACCAAGAAGCTGGTCCGGGAGCGGGTCATCCGGGACGGCCTGCGCATCGACGGCCGCGGCCTGACCGACATCCGGCCGCTGTCCGCGACGACTCACGTACTGCCCCGAGTCCATGGCTCCGCGCTGTTCGAGCGGGGCGAGACCCAGATCCTGGGCGTGACCACGCTGAACATGCTNNCGCGAGGAGTTCCCCTACGCGATCCGCCAGGTCTCCGAGGCGATCAGCTCGAACGGGTCCACGTCCATGGGCTCGGTCTGCGCCTCCACCATGTCGCTGCTGGACGCGGGCGTGCCGCTCAAGGACATGGTGTCCGGCATCGCCATGGGCCTGATCCACGAGGGCGGCCAGTACGTGACGCTGACCGACATCCTCGGCGCCGAGGACGCGTTCGGCGACATGGACTTCAAGGTGGCGGGCACCGAGCAGGTGATCACCGCGCTGCAGCTGGACACCAAGCTCGACGGCATCCCCGCCTCGGTGCTGGCCGCGGCGCTGAAGCAGGCCCGCGGGGCCCGGATGACCATTCTCGAGGTCATGCGCGGCGCCATCAGCCAGCCCGGCGAGATGTCCCCGTACGCGCCGCGGATCATCACGATCAAGGTGCCGGTGGACAAGATCGGCGAGGTCATCGGGCCCAAGGGCAAGATGATCAACTCGATCCAGGACGACACGGGCGCTGAGATCACCATCGAGGACGACGGCACCATCTACGTCGGGGCCACCGACGGGCCGTCGGCCGAAGCGGCCCGGGCCGCGATCAACGCCATCGCCAACCCGCACATGCCCGAAGTCGGCGAGCGGTTCCTGGGCACGGTGGTCAAGACCACCACGTTCGGCGCGTTCGTCAGCCTGCTGCCGGGCAAGGACGGGCTGCTGCACATCACCCAGATCCGCAAGCTGCACGGTGGCAGGCGGATAGAGAACATCGACGACGTGATCCACATTGGCGACAAGATCCAGGTCGAGATCCGCGAGATCGACGACCGCGGCAAGCTGTCGCTCGTGCCGGTCGAGGTGGTCGAGCGCGAGGCGGCCGGCGAGGACCTGTCCGGTGGCGAGCCGGCCCGCGGTGACCGGCCCCGGACCGGCCCCGGGACCGGGGAGCGCACCGGCGACCGGGGCGGTGATCGTGACGGGAGCGACGGTCATCGCCGGACCCGGCACCGTACGCGGGGGCACCAAGAGTAGATGGCTACCGAACCAAGCCAGGTCCGGCGCACCGTCCTGCCCGGCGGGCTGAGGGTCGTTACCGAGTTCCTGCCCGCCGTGCGGTCGGTGGCGCTGGGCATCTGGGTCGGCGTCGGCTCCCGGGACGAGGACCAAGCGCACGCGGGTGCGACGCACTACCTGGAGCACCTGCTGTTCAAGGGCACCGGGCGGCGCACCGCGCTGGAGATCTCGGCGGAGATGGACGCGGTCGGCGGTGAGATGAACGCGTTCACCGCGAAGGAGTACACCTGCTACTACGCCCGGGTGCTCGACGCGGACCTGCCGCTGGCCGTGGACGTTCTGTCCGACATGGTGACCAATTCGCTGATCACCCCGAAGGACGTGGACGCCGAGCGCAACGTGGTGCTCGAAGAGATCGCGATGAACGAGGATGACCCCTCCGACACCGTGCACGAGGCGTTCACCGCCAAGCTGTTCGGCGACACCCCGCTCGGCCGGCCGATCCTGGGCACCGTGGATTCGATCAACGCGATCACCCGGGAGCAGATCTTCGAGCACTACCGGGCCCGGTACACCCCGGAGCACCTGGTCGTGGCCGCGGCGGGGAACCTGGACCACGACACGGTGGTGCAACTCGTGTCCCAGGCGTTCGGATCGGCCCTGGAGCGCGCGGCCGAGCCCGCCCCGCCCCGGCTGAACGGGAGCCATTCCGGGTTCGGCGCGCAGGCCGGCGTGGGCACCACGCTGGTCTCGCGCGGCATCGAGCAGGCCAACCTGGTCCTGGGCTGCGAAGCCCTGGCCCGGACCGATGACCGCCGGTTCGCGCTCGGCGTGCTGAACGCGGCGTTCGGCGGCGGGATGTCCTCCCGGCTGTTCCAGGAGGTCAGGGAGAAGCGCGGCCTGGCCTACTCGGTGTACAGCTTCTCGGCCCAGCACGCCGACACCGGCATGTGGGGCATCTACGTCGGCTGCCTGCCGGCCAAGGCCGACGAGGTGCTGGCCATCTGCGCCGAGGAGGTCACCCGGGTGGTCGACGGTGGCCTGACCGACGCCGAGCTGGCCCGCGGCAAGGGCCAGGTGCGCGGCTCGATCGTGCTCGGGCTGGAGGACCCGTCCTCGCGGATGAGCCGCCTGGGCAAGTCCGAACTGGTGTACCCGCGGCTCGAGCCGGTCGACGAGGTGCTCGCCTCGATCGACGCCGTCACCCACGACGACATCCGCGCCGTGGCCGCCGAGATCCTCACCCGCCCTAAGGCGCTGGCCGTGGTCGGCCCGTTCGACGACGCCTCCGCCTTCCGGGCCTGACCCCTGCCGCCGCGATGATCAAGGTCGGGGTCGTCGGGGCGCGTGGGCGGATGGGGCGCGAGGTGATCCGCGCCGTCAGCGACGCCCCGGACCTGCACGTCACCGCCGAGGTCGACCTGGGCGACGACCTGGACGCGCTGACCGGGTGCGACGCGGTGATCGACTTCACCCATCCCGGCGCGGTCATGGACAACCTGCGCTGGTGCGTCGAGCACGACCTGAACGTCGTGGTCGGCACCTCCGGGTTCGGCGAGGACCGCCTGGACGAGGTGCAGCGCTGGCTGGATGATCACCAGGCCGTGCGCGTCCTGGTCGTGCCCAACTTCTCCGTGGGCGCCATCTTGATGATGCGCTTCGCCGAGCAGGCGGCGAGCTTCTTCCCCTCCGCCGAGGTGATCGAACTGCACCACGCGGCCAAGGCCGACGCCCCGTCCGGGACGGCGCTGCGCACCGCGTCGGTGATCGGCGCGGCCCGGGCGGAGGCCGGCCTCGGCCCGCCGCCGGACGCCACCGTATCGGAGCTGCCCGGCGCGCGCGGCGCCACCGTGGACGAGGTTCACGTGCACTCGGTGCGCGTCACGGGCCTGGTGGCGCATCAGGAGGTGCTGTTCGGCGGCCCGGGGGAGACGCTCACGATCAGGCATGACTCCCTGGACCGGGTCTCGTTCATGCCCGGCGTGCTGCTGGCCGTCCGCAACCTCGGCTCGCTCCCCGAGGGCCTGACCGTGGGCCTGGACGGACTACTCGGGCTGGACTGACCACGGCCGTTCGGGGTCAAGGGCGTCCCCGCCGCAGTGCACGCGAGCATGGGTTACGGTCGACAGCATGTGCCGTAGCATCAAGACCCTCCGTCCGCCCTTCGCCGAGCAGGTCACCGACGCCGACATTCGCGCCGCCGCCCTGCAGTACGTGCGGAAGATCAGCGGTTTCCGCACGCCCGCCGGGCACAACGCCGAGGCCTTCGGGACCGCGGTGGACGCCGTGGCCGCCGCCACCGCGAGCCTGCTGGACCACCTGGAAGTCCGGTCGGCCGCGCGGCAGTAAACCATCACCACCGGGTCCACGGCAGGTACTCGGTCGTCCCGCTGCCGCGGCTGCGCAGGCCGGCGACCACCCGGGCGCTGATCATCGGCGGCAGGTAACGGGCCAGGTCGTCCGGGTCGACGAACCGGTAGTCGTCCAGTTCGGACTCCTGCAGCCGGATCGGGGTGTCGTCGGCCAGCACGCCGCCGTCGAAGACAAAGTGCACGATCGGCTTGGGCCGGATCCCGTCCGGCGCCGCCCACCCGACGACCAGCAGCGGTCCCGGTTCGATGTCGAGCCCGAGTTCTTCGGCGACCTCGCGGCGGCAGCCCACGTGCGGGGGTTCGCCGTGGTCGAGGATTCCGCCCGCCAGCGACCAGTGATCCCGGTAGTTCGGCTTGACCAGCAGCACCCGGCCGACTGGGTCGGTGAACAGCGCCGCCGCGGCGGCGAACATGGTGGGCAGTTGCGCGAACCACGCGGCCTGCTCACCAGCTGAGAACCTTTTACTCGCTGCGTCGGGCACGAACCGACCCTATCGGGCCGCCGATAAGCGCCGTGATAGCACCGGTATTGACTCCCACTCCGCCCTGAAGGGCGGAGATTCCCGCCTGTCACGCTGCTTCCCGGCGTGGCTTCGGGTGGGTTCCCGCTTCGCCGCGCTGCGCCGGGACGCGGGGTCCTGGTCTTACCTGCGCTCCACGGGCTGTAGCCGCCAGTCCGGCGGCCTTGGCGACGTTGACCGCCGCGTTGATGTCCCGGTCCAGCCACATCCCGCACGCCTGACACTGCCAGGTACGGATGTGCAGCGGCTTGGGGCCGTCCTTCACCCCGCACGCCGAGCACACCTGGGACGTGGGAACGAACCGGCCGATCCGGTGGAACTCCCGGCCGTACAGCCGGGCCTTGTACTCCAGCATGCGCGTGAACGCCGACCAGCCAGCATCGTGGACGGACTTGGCGAGCCGGGTGCGGGCGAGCCCTTTCACGCACAAGTCCTCCACGGCGACCGCTTGGTTGTCGCGGATCAGCGCCGTGGACAACTGGTGGTGGAACTCGCGCCGCGCATCAGCCACCCGGCCGTGTGCCCTGGCGACCTTAACCCGGGCCTTGTCCCGGTTCCGGCTGCCGTCCTGCTTGCGGGACAGCGACCGCTGCGCCCGCCTGAGTTTCTTCTCCGCCCGCCGCAGGAACCGGGGGGATGCGATCTTGGTGCCGTCGGACAGCACCGCGAAATGGGTCAGCCCCAGGTCGATACCTGTCACCGGCCCGGCCCCGGGCAGTGCGCCGGGCGTGGCCTCCACGACGAAGCTCGCGAAGTACCGCCCGGCCGGGTCCATGATCACGGTTACGCTGGACGGTGCCGAGGGCAGGTCACGGGACCAGCGGACCTCCACATCGCCGATCTTCGGGAGTCGCAGCCGGCCGCCGGGCAGGACCCGGAACCGTGAGTTGGCCGTGAACCGGACCGCCTGCCGGCGGTCTTTCCGGGACTTGAAACGGGGCAGCCCGACCTCTCGTGGTTGCGGTCCTTTCCGTCCGGCGGCCTTCCATTCCCTCAGTGCTTTCCGGTAGTCGAAGAACCGCCGGTACGCCGTGTTCAGGTCCGCGACGGACT
>PLIQ01000033.1:0-3002 GCA_003140115.1 Actinomycetota bacterium
GCCCAGGGGCGCTGGGGATCATAGCGAAGGGCTATCCATCTGCGCCTGCATGCCAGCAGCCGCCCAGAACCAGGTCATCTGCGCGTGAACGCCCGCGCTCCTGATGCGGTCGCCGACCGACCAGATTCGGCAACTTGTTTAGATCGCGTCGTGGGAGCTCGGGAATCTGAGATTCTCGGGCGCTGAGCGAGGCGGGCTCGCTCGCGAATCGGCTGCCGTTCACCGTGTGGTGTCCTGGCTCACGAACGGCCCGCGGCCCGCCTTGCTCACCCCGGTGAGGGGTGGCTCAAGAGAGGTCTGCTCCGCCAGAAGTTGCATTGCCCTCCTCGCCAGCATCCCCCATGTCGAGGAGGAACCAGTGAGCGACGATGTGATGATTGCCGTTGATCCGCACAAGGCCAGCAACACCGCGGCGGTACTGGATCCGGTGACCCGGACCCTGATTGAGTCGGCCCGGTTTGCTAACAGCACCGACGGCTACGAGCAGCTGACCGGCTTCGCCCGGCGGTGGGAACAGCGCCGCTGGGCGGTGGAAGGATGCCACGGCGCGGGCCGGTCCCTGGCCCAGCGGCTGGTCGCCGACGGGGAAATGGTCCTGGACGTGCCCGCCAAGCTGGCCGCCCGCGTGCGGGTGTTCTCCCAGGGCCATGGCCGCAAGACCGACAAGGACGACGCGGTGTCGATCGGCCTGGCCGCCCTGGACGGCGACGGCGTCGCGGCGGCGGCGGCTGACGGCGCCACGGTGAGCCTGCGGCTGCTGTGCGACCGGCGCGAAGAACTCGGGGCCCTGCGGACTCAGGCGGTATGCCGGCTCCACCGCCTGCTGACCGAGCTGACGCCCGGCGGCATGAGCCGGGAACTGAGCGCCGGCAAGGCCGCAGCGGTGCTGGCCAGGATCCGCCCCGGCGATGAGGTCAGCCGCATCCGCTTGCAGCTGGCCGCCGATCACCTCGCCGACATCAGGGCCCTGGATGCGCGGATGAAGACCATCGGCGCGCAGATCGCCGATCTGGTCGCCGCGTCCGGCACCAGCCTGACCACCTTGTATGGCATCGGACCGGTGATCGCCGGGCGGATCCTTGCCGAGACCGGCGACGTGCGCCGCTTCGCCACCAAGGACAAGTTCGCCACCTATAACGGCACCGCCCCGATCGATGTCTCCTCCGGCGAGCAGATCCGCCACCGGCTGTCGCGGGCTGGGAACCGGCGCATCAACCACGCACTGCACATGATGGCCGTCACCCAGATCCGCTACCCGACAACACCGGGCCGGCAGTATTACGAGCGCAAACGCCTAGAGGGCAAGACGCCCAAGGAAGCGCTACGGTGCCTCAAACGCCGCCTGTCCGACCTGGTCTACCACCAGCTCGTTCTTGACCAGCAGGGCACAATCGACACGTGCGGATCACCTACGACCGGCAAGCGAACGCCGTCTACCTCCAGCTCACCGACGACCCGCTCACGCCCGGCAGGACCAGCATCCCAGCTGACCCGCCCGACGGCGTCCAGGCATTCGTCGTCCTCGACTGGAAAGACGACCGCCTCGTCGGCATCGAAGTCCTCGACGCCAGCTCCCGCCTCCACCACGACTTCCTCGACCAAGCCGAACTCATCGGCTAGACGCCGATCCAACGGCTCCGCTTGACAGAGAGGAGCCGTTCTGATCGGTCTGGCCACAGTCAGGCCAGCAGGGTCGGCCGCGCTCCGTGACAGCTAGAGCCGCGCAAAGAGCGCTGCCGTTGATCATGGTCCTACGTGCAGATAAAGCGGCCGCTAACATCGGTCGGCCGCCGGGGGAGCACGTCTGCGCGGCGGGGGCAGACTTCATCTTCCTGGTGCCGCCGGTACCAGGAAGATGGGTGACGGTACCAGGGCCGGGAGAGCGTTACGCCGCTGGCTCCTGGCCGTTGCGGGCGTCGAGCCGCGCGGCGATCCTGGCCACCGCCGCCGCCTGCGAGCTGGTCAACGGCGGCAGCTCGGCCGCCAGCGCGGCAGCCCACGCTCTGAGGCCCTGCTCTCGTGACACCCGCCCAGCGTCCTGGTCGGGGCAAAGGTCTTCCGCCTTCTTTCCCGGCGGGTCTGCTTCACTGGGTGCTTGCGGTGCCGGCGGACCAGCCGGTGACGTTCCGTTCGAGGGGGGCGGGATGCTGGGGGAATCGCCGGTCGGTGAGCTGGGGGCGACGGGGCTGGTCATAGGCGGTCCGACTCCACTTCATCCCACCCGGTTTCGGCGGGGTCTAGCTCGTGCGGGTCTTGCTCGTCGTGTTCGGGTTCGGTGCGCCAGGGGTCGGGGAGTACGCCGCCCAGGTCGATGAGCCGCATCGGCGCGTGGCCGCCGTGCAAGGGCATCCACGCCGGGCCGCAGGCCGGGCAGATGACGCGCGGATCGAGGGCGACGGTCGCGATCTGTAGGTCGAGGGATGCGGCGGTGGCGGCGAGTGCCTTGCGGGCGGACTGCTCGCGGCGCGCGGTGGGGAAGCAGAACAGGAGTGGCATCGTGAGCGCGGTGTTGGTCCCGGCCTGCTCGGCGTAGCCGGTGAGCTTGCCGACGAGCTGGGGCAGGTGCTCGGTGCCGGTGTCGTATTCGAGGAGGAACGCGATGTCGGTTCCGTCTTGCGCCCAGACGCCGAGCCCGTCGGGGCGTGGGCCGAGTTCGCGGCTGCGGGCGTACAGGTAGTCGGAGGCTTCGCCTTCGCCGTCCCACCTCAGGAGTTCACCGCCGCCGTGCTCGCGGGCGTGCCGCGCCAGGGCGACGAAGAACCACGACGCGCCGGTCAAGTGTCCCAGGCGCTGGGAGCGTTCGAGGGCAAGCTGCCGGTCCGCGCGGACCATCGGCAGCCATCTTTTCTCGTCGCGGTCTTCCTGGCCGAGCAGCGCGGCGCCGATGGGGCCGAGGACGTAGTGCCACGGCGCGGAGCCGGTTTGAAGGTGCGGCCGGAAGCGGCGCAGCAGGCCCAGGCGCACGACCACCGCCAGGCGGTGCCTGGCGGTGGTGATGTTCC
>PLIQ01000033.1:3054-4384 GCA_003140115.1 Actinomycetota bacterium
CGGCAGATCTGGTGGTCCGGGTTGCCTGCCGGGCGACCGTCCGGGGGGTCTGCCAGGTGGAACGCTGGCTGTGGAGCGAGGTCATGCGCGCAGTCGCCTTTCCGCGCGTGAACCGTGCCGGTCCCCGCGCATGCCAAGGGCGCCTTCATCCCCGGAGTGGACACGGGGCAGGCGGAAGGTCGTCAGGGAAGGGGCGGGCCAGGCCGCCGTGACGGGTGAAGGGGCCGGCTGGCGCGTGCGTCGGCGTCGCCTCCCCGGTCCCAGGTCCCCGCCCGGTCCGGAGCCCGCCGTCCGCACGCTCCCCGGACGGGGGTCGCGTGCCAGCCGTGGCCGTGCGCGCCGTGCCGCGGCCGGCAAGGAGGTTGGTGCCGCGCCGCGCGACGCTCGCGCATCCTTCATGAACGCTCCGTGCCGGGTGGGCTGTCAAGGCACGGGTAGACCGACAGGTATCCCCGGAACGGTAAAAACTTGGCCAAGGGGTGCGCGGGCGGGCCATGGCACGCGCGGGCCGCTGTTGTCGCGCGGCATCCTGGCCATGAGCTGTCTCCCGGAACTTGCCCGGCTGGCGTTTTCCTGGATAACGCGCGCGTTCGCCGTCGGCAGGTCGTCATGGCGGCCTCCGCGATCCTCGGCGCCCCGTGGTGAGCGTCGTGGCGACGGTAAGGGAAGCGCCCGCCGTGCCTGCCGACCGCGTCGGCAGCCCGGCGCCCCTGGTGGCGGTGCCGCATCAGAGCGCTGTCAGACCTAACAGGCAGACTGTCAGATCAATCAGGGAAGAAGCGGAGTCGGACGATGCATGACATCATCAGCGACATCATCGACTGGGACCAGGCCAACAAGGCATACCTGGCCGGTGAGGGCCAGTCGGGCGAACGGTACATCCAGCGGCTAGAAGCGGCCGACCGGATGGCCGAGATCGAGGCCCGGTGGCACCATCTACCCGGAGGGTTCCTAAGCGAGCGGAAGCTCATCAAGACTCACATCCAGGCCGTTGCCGAGAGCACACAGGCTGCAACTAATGAAGAGGTGTGCTGGCTGGCCATCGCCGCCGCAACCGCCTGGATACCCCAGCGGAAACCGGTTGAGACGGCGTTGCCCGCGGGCAGGTTACCCTGCTGGACGGCCTTTCTACTGCTCAGAAGCAGTAACGGTGCCGCGGATCGCAGGTTCGCCCAAAAATAGTTAATTAAAACCCCACCCAGTCGCCCTCGATGGTGGTGAACATCGCGTCGGTGTGATTGGGCAGCCCGCTGGCGCGGACCACGCGGACGGCCTCGGCGACGATTTCCCCGACGTCCTCGCCGACGCCGAGCGGTGTGACAGAGAAGGC
>PLIQ01000259.1 GCA_003140115.1 Actinomycetota bacterium
AAATGTGACGTCTTCACGTTTGGGGTTGACCTGCGCGGATGGGCTGCGGTTGGCGGGCCGCCCACAGGTTAAGCGGGTGCTGCCCACGTTTTCCGGATGCCTGGGTTCCGGTTCGGGGCCGGGCAGCTGGCCGCGCGGTGCTGGTGCCGGGGGTGGCTAGCGGTTCCAGCGGGGGTCGGCTTCGGCGATGTCGAGGCTGAGTGCTTCGAGTTCGGCGATGAGTTCGCGCAGGCGGCGGTGGTTGTCGAACCAGGGGCGGTAGTCGGCGAGCTGGTCGTCGGTGAGGATGCGGGTGGCGGTCTTGCCGTCTTTCTTGCGGGTCCACTGGTGGTAGGGGCCGTGCGGCTGCGGGGGGTCGGCGTGGCAGCGGCAGCCGGGGTGGCCGCAGCGGGTCATCCGGTCGGCGAGGGTGCCGGGCAGCGCGAAGCCGAGGGCGGCTAGCTCGCGGGCGATGCGGGCTGCCTGGGCTTGCTGGGCCGGGGTGGGCGACACGCCCTCATTGTCGCAGCGGGGTCCGCCATCTCGCGCATTTCATTAAGTATAAGTGCTGTATGAACAATGGCGAGGTGGCCGGCTATATCGGGCGGTGGCGGCCGTCGACGGTCTCTGCGCCGGCGGCGGCGTTCGCCCGGGACGTGATCACGGCGGCCGGGCCGGAGGGACGCGAGCGGGCGAAGAACCTGCTGTGGGCGGCGGGCAAGCTCGCCGACTACGGCATCGGCCTGGGCCTGGACGCGGCGCCGGAGGTGCTGCTGCATCCGTCGGTGGCCGAGCGGTTCACCCGGTGCGCGCCGGGCCTGTCCGGGGTGGCGCGGCGGACCCTGCGCACGAACCTGCGGTTCATCGGCCGCCGGGTGGTGCCGCACCTGTATCCGGCGGATCTGCCGCTGCCCCGGGAACGGGCCAAGCAGCCCTACAGCCCGGCGCAGATCGACGGGTTCCTCGCGCTGGCGGACGCGCAGCCCACGACCGGGCGGCGGATGCGGGCGGCCGGGCTGGTCTGCCTGGGCGCCGGCGCCGGGCTGATCCGCGGCGACCTGCGAGACGTCCGCGGCAGCGACGTCGCCTGCCGGTCCGGCGGGGTCGTGGTCACCGTGCGCGGCGCCCGGCCGCGGGCGGTGCCCGTGCTGGCCCGCTACCACGCCCGGCTGCTGCCCGCCGCGGCGTTCGCCGGGCCCGGGCTGATCTGCGGCGGCGCCGACCCTGGGCGCCGGAACCTGACGAATCCGCTGATCACCGCCCTGGACGGCGGGAGCGGGCTGCCNNGCGGCCGGGATCAGCTGCTCGCAGCGGCTCGGCGACCTGGTCGCCGGGCTGGAACCGGGCGGGGAGGCGGACGCGGTGCGGCTGCTGGGGGCGGCGCGGCGGCCATGATCTCGCTGGCGGCACTGGAGGACATCATCGACGCCTCCGGCGTCGCGCCGCGGATCGAGGTTCTGCTGCCCGTCGGCGTGCGGCCCCGGCAGCTGAGCGTCCGGACCCTGCTGGCCGGCATGTGCCTGACCCAGGCCGACGGGCGGCCGGCCCACCTGACCCGCGTGCACCGGGCGCTGACCGCGCTGCCCGAGGACCACCAGCGGCGGCTGGGCGTGACCGCGGACTGGAAGGACGGCCCGCACCTGCTGACCTACCGGCAGACCGAGCGGACCTTCGGCCTGGCCGCTGCCGCCCTCGGCAAGGACGAGCCGGACGGGCTGCCCGCGGACCTGCTGCAGCGCATCTGCGACGAGCTGCTCGAGGCATCCATCCCGGAGCAGTTCAAGGACGCCAGCCGGTCCCTGGCCGTGGACTGGACGGACCTGGAGTCCTTCTCCCGGCCCCCGCCCGCCAGGGGCGAGGGCTGCGCCGACCCCGAGGCGTCCTGGGGGCACCGCAAGAACAACCTGCTGCGCAGCCAAGACGAGCTGTTCTACGGCTACTACCTCTCGGCCGCGATCATGATGCCCGAGGAGAACGGCCCGCCCGTCCCGGAGTTCGCCCGCCGCGCCACGGTATCCTCCTGCCGGCATGACCCGGTCCGCGCCTTCGTCCCCGTGCTGACCTCGATGCCCGGCCAGGGGATCCCGCTCGGCGACCTGCTCGCCGACTCCGGCTACGCCTACCGCGACGCCGGGGCGTGGGCCCTGCCGGCCCGTGCCGCCGGAGCCCAGCTCGTGCAGGACCTGCACCCGCACGACCGCGGCCCCAAGGGGACCCACGACGGCGCCATCATCAGCAACGGATGCCTGTACTGCCCCCAGACACCGCGCACGCTGCTGGAACTCGGCCCGCTCGCGCGCACCGCCACCAGGGAACAAGCCGCGGACTGGGAGAACCGCACCGCTGAGCTGGCCCGGTACAAACTCGGCCGGATCACCCGCGACGACCCCGACGGCTACCACCGGGTCCAGTGCCCCGCCGCCATGGGCAAGATCCGCTGCCCCCTCCGCCCGGCCTCGATGACCCTGGACCGGGACCGGCCCGAGATCCTCACCCCGCCCGAGCACCCCCAGGCCTGCTGCACCCAGCAGACCCTCACCGTCCCGCCCGGCGTCAACGCCAAGACCCGGCAGAAACACGACTACCCCTCCGCCGCGCACCGCCGCTCCTACGCCCGCCGCACCGGCGCCGAACGCGGCTTCGCCACCGCCAAAGACCCCGCCACCAACGACATCAGCCGCGGCTGGTGCCGCCTCATGGGCCTAGCCCCCCTCACGCTGTTCACCGCCACCCTGCTCATCACCCGCAACCAGCGCATCCTCACCGCATGGAACGCACGCCAGGAAGAAAACAAACGCCGCGCCGCCGCCGGGCTTCCCCCCAGAACCCGCCGCCGGCGCCGCAAGACACTCACCGACCTCGCCGCCGCCGGGCCGCCCTGACCCAGGCGAGCATCCCCGCGCCCCGGCATCCGCCACCACCACGACCCGAAGACAGCGCCAGCACGCCCGCCAACCGGGCCGGACACGCGGAAAGCAACCAGGCGAACACCAACCGCACACGACACAGCAGCAACCCCAGCCACGCCACGACGCGCGCCAGAATGTCAGACCCAAACGTGAAAATGGTCCCCACCGAAACGTGAAGACCTCCAGGTGGGGCGCCAGGGGGTCG
>PLIQ01000110.1 GCA_003140115.1 Actinomycetota bacterium
CGCGGAACGGCGGGCCAGCGTGCGTAGCGCCGGGCCCAGACCACGCTCGGACAGGATCACCGGGTGGATCCCGCGGGAGAACTCCTGCAGTTCGGCCGCGGCGTCGGCCAGTCCCGCCGCGATGCGGGACAACTCAGCTCGCGGGTCGCCCTGGCCAGCCGCGACATCGGCCTCCGCGGCGCGCGCGACCAGTCCGAGCGAGACTAGCCGCTGCTGGGTACCGTCGTGCAGATCGCGCTCGATCCGGCGGCGGGCCTGGTCCGACGCGGCGACGATCCGCCGCCGCGAGGCGGCCAGCTCCGACCTGCTCTCCGCATTCGCGATCGCCGTCGCCACCAGCTCGGTGAACGAGGCCAGCCGCACCTCGGCGTCCGGCGGCAGCGGCTGCTCCAGGGTCGTGGCGACGCCGATCACGCCCCACAGACGGCCCTCGACCATGATCGGCGTCCCGACCGATGAGCGGATGCCCCGCTCGCGGACGGTGGCACCGAACGGGCCGGAGGCATCGGCGTAGCTCTCGGTCCGGACCGCACGACCGGTCTGGTAGACGAGTGTGGAGGCGTTCTTCCCCTCAAGTTTTAGCCGGGTGCCAACCACAAAGCGCCCCCCGGCGCTGGCGACGTACGTCGCCGTACCGTCGGACTCGTAACGGATCATGGCCGCCACCTCGACAAGAAACAGTCGCCCGACCTCCTCGGCCACCGCCGCGAACACCTCCTCCGGCACCGCTCCGCGCGCCACCAGCGTGGCTACGCGCCGCAGCGCGGCCTGCTCCTGCGCCAGCCGGGCGAGAGAGGCACGGCTCTCGGTGTTCGCGATCGCCGTCGCCACCAGCTCGGTGAACCCGGCTAGCTGCGCCTCGGTGTCGGCCGGCAGCGGCAGCAATCCCGGGCGGCTGAAGCCTACGAGGATGCAGCCCCACAGCCGGCCCTCGACGCTGACCGGCACGCCGACCGAGGAGCGCAGCCCCCAGTCCTGGGAGGCGACCTGGCCGATCACGCCGGAGACGTCGCTGTAGTCGATCTGGGCCGGCCGGGCGGTCTGGTACACCAGCGTGGTCACGTTCCGGCCGCCGAGCGGCAGCCGTTCGCCGACCGGGGTCGGTGCCGGGGCGCCGGTTCGGGTCCAGGTGCCGACGACCTCGAGGGTGTCCTGCGGGTCGTAGCGGACCAGGATCGCGAAGTCGACGGCCAGGAGCCGGCCGACCTCCTCGGCAACCGCCGCGAACACCTGCTCCGGCGGAGTCGCCTGGGCCACCAGCGTCGCCACCCGGCGCAGCGCGGCCTGCTCCTGCGCCAGCCGGGCCAGGGCGGCACGGCTCTCGTTGTTCGCGATCGCCGTGGCCACCAGCTCGGTGAACGAAGCCAGGCGCGTCTCGGTATCCGCCGGCAGGGGCTGCTCCAGAGTCCAACCGGCGAAGATCACTCCCCACAGACGTCCCTCGACGACGACCGGCGTCCCGACCGCCGAACGGATGCCGATCTCTCGGGGAGCGGCACTGACCGGGCCCGAGGAATTATCGGCATAGCGGTCGATCCGAGCCGGGCGGCCGGTCTCGAACACGAGCGTGGTGATGCTGTGCCCCTCAAGGGGCCACCGGATGCCAACGGGGAGGTTTGCGCCTGCCGGGCCCCAGATCGTGACGGGGGTCCCCGTACGGCCGGGCTCGTACCGAACCAGGGTCGCCAGCTCGACGCGAAGCACCTGGCCGACCTCCTCGGCGACGGCGGCGAATACCGCCTCCGGGGGTTCGCCCTGTGCGACGAGCGTGGCCACCCGCCGCAGCGCGGCCTGCTCCTCGGCCAGCTGACCCAGCCGCGCCTGATCGAGCGGGTCACGGCCCACCTCGCCATCAGGGGCGCCCGCGCCTGGCGCGTTCACAAAAGTGACAGTAACACCAGGCGCATGGCGGGCAGCAACGTCAGCAGCCCCGCCGATCCTGGCCGCTTGTGTCCCGGATGAACCGACTGCAGCAAGATCACAGTTCGCGTCAGCCGACGCCCTGAGCCAGCTCGTACTCGAGGGGAAGACCCACCGCGATGTGCGTCCCGGCCCCGGCCGCGCTGTGGACGTGGATCGAGCCGCCCAGGGCCTCGACGCGGTCGGCCAGGCCGGCCAGGCCGGATCCGCGGGCAGGATCGGCCCCGCCGATGCCGTCGTCGCGGATCGACAGCAGCAGACTCCCGTCGCGCGCGGCGAGCGACATCTCCACGAGCGAGGCCTGCGCATGCTTCATCGCGTTGGCCAGCGCCTCGGACGCGACGTAGTACGCCGCGGTCTCGATCGGCTCGGGGTACCGCTCCTGCGTCGTGACATCGAGGTCGACCGGTACCCCGGACTGGCGGGCGAGCGTCCGCAGCGCCGGGCCCAGACCACGCTCGGAAAGGATCGCCGGGTGGATCCCGCGTGAGACCTCCTGCAGTTCGGCCATCGCGTCGGCCAGTCCCGTCGCGATGCGGGACAGATAAGCTCGCGGGTCGCCTCGGCCGGCCGCGACATCGGCCTCCGCGGTGCGCGCCGCCAGTCCCAGCGAGACCAGCCGCTGCTGGGTACCGTCGTGCAGGTCACGCTCGATCCGGCGCCGGGTCTCGTCGGCCGCGGCGACGATCCGCGCGCGCGAGGCCATCAGCTTGGCGCGGCTGTCGGCGTTCGCGATCGCGGTCGCCACCAGCTCGGTGAACGAGGCCAGGCGCGTCTCGGCGTCCGGTGGCAGCGGCTGCTCCAGGGTCGAGCCGGCGCCCATCTCGCCCCAGAGGCGACCCTCGACGACAACCGGCGTCGCGACCACCGACCGGACGCCTATTTCACGGACGAGATCGGCGAGCGAGCCGGTGGCACCGGCCTGGCTCTCGACTCGGGCCGGACGGCCGGTCTCGAACACGGCTGTGGCGATGTTGTTCCCGTCCAAGGTCCGCTGGCTACCGACGGGAATGAAGTCCACTGCCCGGCCCCAGCTGGCCACGTAAGTGACCGTACCGTCAGGCTCCAAGCGCGCCATGGCCGCCGCGTCGACCGGTACCAGCCGCGCGTACTCCTCGGTGACCGCCGCGAACACCTGCTCCGGCGCCGCCCCGTGCGCCACCAGCGTGGCCACCCGCCGCAGCGCGGCCTGCTCCTGCGCCAGCCGCGCGAGAGCGGCACGGCTCTCGGTGTTCGCGATCGCCGTCGCCACCAGCTCGGTGAAGGATGCTAGCCGCGCCTCCGTATCGGCCGGCAGCTGCTGGTCGCGGGTATAGGCCACCAGGATCAGGCCCCACGGCCGCCCCTCGACACTGATCGGTACCCCTACCGATGAGCGGAAACCCCAGCCCTGAGCGCCAGTGTTCCCGATGCTGCCGGTGACGTCGACGTAGGCGTCCAGCCGTGCGGGCCGGCCCGTGCGCAGCGTCAGCGTGCTCACGTTCCGGCCGCCGACCTCGAACCGGCTGCCGGCCGGGCTCGGCAGAGCGCCGCCGGTGGCCGTCCACCCGCCGACGACCGTGATCATGTCCTGCGGATCGGACCGGATCAGGACCGTGTAGTCGACCTCCAGGAGCAGGCCCGTCTCCTCGGCGACCGCGGCGAGCACCTGCTCCGGCGGCGTCGCCTGGGCCACCAGCGTCGCGACGCGGCGCAGCGCGGCCTGCTCCTCGGCCAGCCGGGCCAGGGCGGCGCGGCTGTCGGTGTTCGCGATCGCGGTCGCCACCAGCTCGGTGAAGGAGGCCAGGCGCGTCTCGGTGTCCGCCGGCAAGGGCTGATCAAGGGTCGAAGCGGTGAAGGTCACCCCCCACAGACGGCCCTCGACGATGACCGGCGTCCCGACCGCCGAGCGGATGCCTGTCTCGCGGACGGCGGCACCGAGCGGGCCCGAGGAACGATCGGCGTAGCGGTCGATCCGGACCGGGCGGCCGGTCTCGAATACGAGCGTGGTGACGTTGTGTCCCTCAAGAGGCCACCGGCCGCCAACGGGGAGGTTTGCGCTGGCCGGGCCCCAGGTCGTGACGGAGGTCGCCGTGCGGCCTGGCTCGTAGCGGAACAGGGTCGCCAGCTCGACACGAAACAGCTGGCCGACCTCCTCGGCGACGGCCGCGAACACCGCCTCAGGGGGTTCGCCCTGCGCCACCAGCGTGGCCACCCGCCGGAGCGCGGCCTGCTCCTCGGCCAGCTGGCCCAGCCGCGCCTGATCGGGTGACTCACGACTTATCCCCCCGTCGGGGGCACCGGCGCCAGAATCTAGCGCGTTCACAAGAGCGACACTAACCCGGTGCCGTGGCGGCCAGCAACGTCAGCGGGCCGCGGCGGGCAGCCTGACCTCTACGCTGGTGCCGCAGCCCGGCGGGCTGGTCAGCGTCAGCGTGCCGCCGAGCGCTTCGGCCCGCTCCCGCAGGCCGGTCAGTCCCGAGCCGTACGGGTCGGCGCCGCCCACTCCGTCGTCGCGGACCGACAGGGTCAGCACGCCCCGGCCAGCCTCGACCCACACCATGACCACCTCGGCGTTCGCGTGCTTGGCGACGTTCGCCAGCGCCTCCGAGACGATGTAGTACGCCCCGAGCTCGACGCGGTCCGGCAGCCGGCCCGGGACCCGCGCGGTGAGGTCCACCGGGACGGGCGAGCGCCGGGCGAGGGCCTTCACGGCGGGCTCCAGGCCCCGCTCGGAAAGGATCGCCGGGTGGATCCCGCGGGAGATCTCGCGCACGTCCCGCAGCACGTCCATCAGGCCCTCGGCCACCTGCATGAGCTCCCACTTCAGCTCCGTGGCGGCGGCCGGGACCGACAGCTCGGCCGCGCGCACCTGCAGGCCGAGGGTCACCAGCCGTTGCTGCAACCCGTCGTGCAGGTCACGTTCGATCCGCTGCCTGGTTTCGTCGACGGCCGCCATGGTGCGGGCCCGGGCGGCGCCTTGCTCGATGACCCGGGCCAGCTCCACCCGGGACCGGACTCCCAGCTTGCGGAACACCCGCCGCAGATGCGAGCGGACGGTCGGCTGGGGCAGCCCCATGCGATCCGCCACGACGCGGCTGCTGAGACCGTGCGCGGCCAGGTGAGCCACGGCCCGTTCGGCATCAGTCAGGCTCAGCCAGCTACGAGCGGGCAGGGGGCCCGGGCTCGCGCTCTCGCGGAGGCGGTGGCCGATCTCCCGGGCGGCGCGGTTGGCGAACGGGAGCAGCAGCGGACTGAAGTCCTCGGCGCTGCAGGTCAGGTCGATCGAGCCGGGTCAAGATGCCGGTATCGGCGGCCCTGCGGTCGACGACCTGGCCGCGTGCGTCGGTGAGCAGCAGACCCACGCCGGTGCCTTCGAGCTCACCGGCCACCTGGTCCAGGATCGGGCCCGCGGCCCAGCGCAGCGGGCCGTNNTCCGCATTCTAGAGCGTTGCGGATCCGGCGCCGATCCCTGCAGGCAGCTAACTCCACTACCGGCTAGCGGGGGTACCCGGCTGCCGGCACGGGCGGGCCATGGCGCCCTATGCACGCACGATGGCATGATGTGGTGATGAAACCCTGGCTCCGGCAGGGGACCTGGCTTGCCGTGGCCTTGATCGTGCCGGTGCTGCTGTCGCTCGCGCTGCTCGCGCTGCGCGGCCACGTGAGCGACGTGCTGATCGCCCTGATCCTGCTGACGGTCTCGGCGGCCGCCGTGGCCAGGGGAGAGCTGCTGCTGAGCCTGGTGGCTGCGACGAGCACCGCGCTGTCCTTCGACTATTTCTTTGCGGTGCCGTACGACCAGTTCGCCATCCGCGGCGCCCAGGGCGTAGTGACCACGGTCGCGCTGATCGCGGCGGTCCCGGCGCTCGGCACCTGGATCGGCCGGCTGTACGGGAAGGAGGCGGCACGGGAACGGGAACTGCGGGAAAAGGCCGAACGGTACGCCGAGGAACTGGCCGAACGGCAGCGGCAGGTCGAGCAGCTCGCGGCCGACCTGACCGACTCCCGCCGCCGGATCCTCGCCGTGGGCGATCAGATGCGGCGCCGGATCGAACGGGATCTGCACGACGGCGTCCAGCAGCACCTGGTGACGCTGTCGCTCATGCTGCGCGGCATCCGCGACCGGGCGCCAGCCGACATCCGCGCCGATGTGGACGAGGTATGTGAAGGGCTGGCCGCCACGCTCGAGGAGCTCCGTGATCTGTCCCGCGGCCTGCATCCGGCCATCCTGGTCGAGGCCGGCCTCGGGCCGGCCGTCCGCGCGCTGGCCCGGCGCTCATCGCTCCCGGTCCGGGTGCAGGTGCGGGCCGACGGCAGGCTCCCCGGCTCCTGCGAGGCGACCGCGTATTACGTCGCCGCCGAGGCCTTCACCAACGCCGCCAAGCACGCGGCGGCATCGGCGGTGGACATCCTCATCGAACGGGTCGATGGCGCGCTGACCGTCCAGGTCCGCGATGACGGCGTCGGCGGCGCCGATGCCACCCGCGGCTCGGGCCTGGTCGGGCTGCGCGACCGGGTCGAGGCCGTAGGCGGCACCATGACCCTGGACAGCCCGGCCCGGGCCGGCACCGTACTGACCGTGCGGCTCCCCGTCACCGCAGAACGTTTATCTCCCGGCTGGGCTGGGTGTCCCGGTTGCCTGGTCGATGTCACTTTTTACCTGTTCTTACTTGTACGGTGCGCCATCGACCAGGTCAGGCTCGCCGGACAAATGGGGCGATTCGGGATAAAACCGGCTAACGGGCACAGGGAATGCACGGGGAATTAGGCGTCGGTGATTGGGGGTGAGGGCGGGAGGGGTTGCTTGCTGGCGACGGGGTGGGTGGCTCGGTCGGCGCGGGTTGGCCGGGGCTTGGCGACTGGCGTGAGGTATACGTACTTGATTTTGGGCCAGCGCTCCCGGAGCACGTGGACGCAGTGCAGGATCGTGTGTTCCACCGCCGGCAGGTCCAGGTCGTGGGCGAAGGTCACATCGCCGTCGACGACGAGGCTCGATGGGCCGACCACGATGGCGAACAGGTCCGGGACCGCGACCACCCCGGGCTGTTCGGCGATGAGCTGAGACATTTCGCGGAGCATGGACGGCGAAACGCCACGCCCGGAAAGAAGATCCCGGTTCGTTTTGAGCAAGAGCACCGAGGCGAGCAGCAGCAGCAGGCCGATGAGCGCGCTCGCCACCGTGTCCGGCGCCGGGTTTCCTGTCACCTCACTCAGGACGAGCCCGGCCGTGGCCATGATGCCACCGATCACGGAGCAGCCTCCGGCGACCACGACCGTGGTCGCTGCGGGATCGGTGCTTCGGCGCAGCTGGTCCCGCAGCGAGCCACCGCGGCTGGCGGCCTGCTCGCGGACGGGTCGCAACCCGATCTCCAGAGCGAACGCATCCAGCACGACCGTCGTAACCAGCACCAGGTAGGCGACCGGGTAGGAGTGAAGGGCCGACGGATGCAGCGCAGCGTGGAGCGCTTCGTCGAGCCCTAGGACGCCGCCGCCGAGGAGGATGCCCAGCGCCGCGAGCAAGGACCAGAAGAAGCGCTCCCGCCCGTACCCGAGCGGATGGCTCTGATCCGGGAGCCGGACGCTGCTCAGCACGCCGATGAGCAGGAACACCTGGACCGCCACGTCGGCGGCATTGGCCGCGGTCTGGGCGCGCAGGGCCACCGCCCCGGTCACCCCGGCCGCCACCGCCAGCCCGAGTGTTTCAGCGCAATTCACGATGAGGGAAACGACGACGCTGCGGCGCGTTGTCCCGCGCTTGGTTGTCTCGGCCATCCCTGGCACCCGTTCAATCCTGCTGGGTCTACTCCTACTATCGGTAAACCCATCAGGTATCACAGCAGCGGGGGTACGGTCGCGGCGATCGGGATCTCAAGCACGGTCGGTACCTTCCGCTCGGCAGCGGCGGCGGCTTCGGATCGCAGGACGTCGAGCGTGTCGGCGCGGACTGCGTGGCAGCCGTACCCCTGGGCGAGGCGGACGATGTCGATGCCGGGGATGTTGAGCCCGGGGACGCCTGGTGAGTTCTCGACTTCGGCGAAGGCCTTGAGGATCGCGTACTCGCCGTTGCGGAGCACGACGAACAGGATCGGGAGGTTGAGCTGGGCCGCGGTCCAGATCGATTGCAGCGAGTACTGGAAGGACCCGTCGCCGACCACCATGACCACCGGCCGGTTCCGGCCGCTGTCGCGCTCGGCCAGGGCGATGCCGACGCTGGCCGGGACGCTCCAGCCCTGACGGACGCCTCCTGCAAAGCGAGCACGAAACGGAAGTCGTCCGGGAAATCCGCCAGGAAGGTCTCCTCGGTCGATCCCGGACTACCGAATACGGTGGTGAGCCCGAGGTCGCGCAGCACCTGGTATGTCGCCTCGCGAACAGTCAACGGCCGCTCTGAGCCGTTACCTGGATTCATGCCGTTCGCCGCCTGTCACGACTCGGACCGGTCGAGATCGATGAGCGCGATCCCGATCTCGGGGTTCATTACCTTGCGCAACTCGGCGGGGGCCTCGCGGATGATGACCTCTAGCGTCGGGAACACCCATCCCTCCAGGAGGTGACCTCCGCGGGTGGTTCCGTCCGACAGGCCGAGTACGACGTGTACGTGCACGCTGGGACCGTCCGGGCCCTCGGCGACGTCACCGATCAGCGACAGCACCTCGCACTGCTCGTCGACTGGGATGCGCCGATACTGCTTAGTCGCGCGGTCGAACCAGCCGACGGTGGCGCGGGAGAAGGCGCCGACGGCAGTGATCTGTGAAGCCTCCAGGTCCTGGTCGCGAGCGAACTGCGTCAGCGCGCCGAACGCCTCATCGCCCGGGTCGCAGACCGCGACGTAGGTGACGTCGTCCGCGTCCTCGATAACTTTGGCTTTCATCTCAGCTCCTCATCATCTAGCTGCTGTTGCGGGCTTGAAGTGAAGGTCGGCTCCGTTTTCATAGACGACGTAGGCGCGGCGCCACGGATCGTCGCCGATGAGCTTCCATTTATGACCTGTGCCGCTGTTGTCCTGAGCGAGCAGGATGTCGCCCGGGCGGATGGTGAACGTCGCACCGGACTTCGTCTGGAACTCGAGCGTGCCGCCACGCACGCCGCTGGACAGATCGATCCAGCCTTCTTCGAACAGCGAGTCACCATCCTCGCCGGCCCACAGGCGGACACAACGGATCATCGCGGGTCTCCTTCCGGCTGCGCAGCGATGGTGCGTCATGAGCTGACATATACGAGTGAACAGGCCGGCCCGGCTTCCGTCGTCGCGGTTAGCCCCCATCGGTGTTTCCTGCTAGCTGCAAGAGCCGGGCGCGGGGGGCTGGGTGCTGGCTAGACCGGGATTTCGATGAGCAGCGTGGTGCCGCCGCCGTCCGGGCTGGTCACGTTGAACGTGCCGCCGACCGCCTCGATGCGGTCGCGGAGCCCGGTCAGGCCGGACCCCCGGGCGGGGTCGGCGCCGCCGATCCCGTCGTCGCGGATCGTCAGCCGCAGGGTCGCGTCGAGTGCGTCGACTTCCACGTGCACGACCGAGGCCCGCGCGTGTTTGGCGGCGTTGGCCAGCGCCTCCGATACCGCGTAGTACGCCGCGACCTCCACAGGACCCGGCAGCCGCCGCCCGGTACGCAGGTCCAGCTCGACTGGCACGGCTGACCGGCGGGCCAGCGCTTTGAGCGCCGGGGTCAGGCCCCCCTCGGAAAGGATCGCGGGGTGGATACCGGTGTTCGCGATCGCCGTCGCGACCAGCTCGGTGAACGAGGCCAGGCGTGCCTCAGTGTCCGGCGGCAGCGCCTGCTCCAGGGTCGAACCGGCAAAAATCGCCCCCCACAGACTCCCCTCGACGATGACCGGCGTCCCGACCGCCGAGCGGATACCCGTCTCGCGGACGACGGCACTGAGCGGGCCCGAGGAACTATCGGGATAGCGGTCGACCCGGGCCGGGCGGCCGGTCTCGAACACGAGCGTGGTGACGTTGTGCCCATCAACAGGCCACCGGATGCCCACCGGGAGGTTTTTGCCAGCCGGGCCCCAGGTCGTGACGGTGGTTGCCGTAGGGCCGGGCTCGTAGCGGAACAGGGTCGCCAGCTCGACGCGAAATAGCTGCCCGACCTCCTCGGCCACCGCCGTGAATACCTCGTCCGGCGCTGCTCCGCGCGCTACCAGCGTCGCGACCCGCCGCAGCGCGGCCTGCTCGTCGGCAAGCTGACGCAGCCGAGCCTGATCGGCCGGATCACGGCGCACCATCCCGTCGCCGGCATGGCCCGCACCGACGGCGGGATCTGGCGCGTTCACATGGCTGACGGTAGTCCGGTGCCTGGCGGGCGGCAACGTTTGCGCCCGCGGCCTACGGCCCAGCTGATCCGCGAAACGCGACTAGCCAGGCTCAGGTGGGAGCAGGCCAAGACTGCCGTGCCGCCATCCCGCAGACTGTTACCGGGCGCCCGGGATATCTGGATCGGCGATCTCAATGATGTGCAGCGGCTCATCTAGGTCGTCAAGGTGCTGCCGCCACTTTCCGCCGTCGAGGGTGAGGATCGGGCAGACCGAAGCGTCCGCAACGGCGGCCACGTGGCCGTCCCATGGGTCAAGCTCCGTTCTGGCGATGACCGCCGCTAGCCGGACGGCTTGCTCGGCGTCCCGCAGCGCCGCGGTCATCGCGTTCCCCAGCCGCTCCAGCCCCTCCAGCAGTTCGGCCGCCTCGTCACTGCGGATGTCCAGCGAGGCGCCGACGACGGCCAGGGCCGGGATGACCAGCGGCCGTCCGCGGGCGTCGAGCTCCTGGACGAACGTCATGGTCCTGGCATCCCCGCGCGCTACCTCGATGAGGATGCTCGCGTCCAGAACCCACGGCGCAGGAGCAGCCCCCCTCTCCTCGCTCACCGGTACCTATGCGACGCCGGGAGCTGCTCAGCCTGGGCCTCCACGTGCGCGATCATGCGTTCCACCTGCGCGGTGTCCGCTTCGGCGGTGATCTCCTTCCACCGCCTCCGGATGCGCTTGTCGCGCTCGACGCGCTCAGCGAGGGCGTCGTTGAACACGGCCGATACGGACGTGGCCTTTCCGGTCTCCACCAGGTACTCAGCGTAGGCGGACAGGTGGGGGTCCACGGTGATGGTCAGACGTGCTTTCCTGTCGCTCATACCGGGATCATATGACGGGTGGCGCTCTACCCAGCGGTAGGCGCGCAAAGGGCAGTGGGTGCCGCAACGCGGGTCGTTCGGGTCAATCGATTTTGGCTTTGGGCGGGGCGGGGAGAACGGATCGAGCCGACAGGAACCTGTTGATCTGCATGCCGGTCCAGGCGGCCGCGGCGCCGACGACGACGCCGACGATGGTGTCGGCCAGGCGGAGGATGGGCTGCTGCCACGCGTGCTGGGGGCTGATGGCGGCCACGACCAGGACCACCGCGGTGGTGATCCCGGCCGTGACCGCGTCGCCGGGCCGGCCCAGCAGCATGACCGCGAGGGCGCTGGCGCCGACCAGCACCGCCAGCGCCCAGGCGTGGAAGGGCAGGAAGGCCAGGTAGATCAGGCAAAGCACGAAGCTCACGCACGTGGCCGACATCCGGCTGACCGCGGCGGCCACGCTCTTGCCGAAGCTGTCGCGCAGGACGAAGATCGTGGCGAGCACGGCCCACATGCCGCCGAGCAGATCGTCGTCCCGTGACAATGAGTACACGCGAGACAGCAGGTTCCTGACCAGCCAGAAGGTGATCAGGCACGCCACCGCGAGCAGGACGCACTCCACGACGGCGGAGCGGGCCTGCGGCCAGCTCAGGCGACGGCTCGGCCGCGTCGACCGCTCCGGCGCGGGCTGCGCCACGGGGCTCGACGCAGTGATCATTCGACCTCCAGTTCCCGCAGGTTGGACTTGGTGAGCTCGACGAGTTCTGATCCCTCACCGGACAGGACGGTCCTGGTCGCGTACAGGGTGAAGCCCTTGATCTGCTCGTAGGTGAGCTTGGGTGGCAGCGAGAGTTCCTGCCGGGCGGTGCGGACGTCGACCAGGGCCGGGCCGTCGTGGGCGAACGCCGCACGCAGCGCGTCCTCCAGGTCGCTGGCCTTCTCGACCCGCGCGCCGAACAGCCCGGCGGCCCGCGCGATCCCGGTGAAGTCCGGATCGAGCAGATCGGTGGCGAAGGTGGGAATGCCGGCCGCCTTCATCTCCAGTTCCACGAANNCAGCGCGCCGTTGTTGAACACGACGATCTTGACCGGGAGCTGCATCTGGCGCAGCGTGAGCAGCTCGCCGAGCAGCATGGCCAGCCCGCCGTCGCCGGACAGCGCGATGACCTGCCGGCCGGGCTGGGTGGCCTGGGCGCCGATGGCGTGCGGCAGCGCGTTGGCCATGGACCCGTGGCTGAACGAGCCGATCAGCCGGCGGGTTCCGTTCATCCGCAGATAACGGGCCGCCCAGATGCACGGGGTACCGACGTCGACGGTGAAGATCGCATCGGCGGCGGCCAGCTTGTCGACGGTGGCCGCGACGTACTGCGGGTGCAGCGGAGAATCGCTGGCCCGGTCGCGGGCCAGCTTGTCCAGCCGGGACCGGGCCCGCCGGTAGTGCGCCGTCATCCGGTCCAGGTGCGCCGTGTGGGCCCTGGGCTCCAGCAGCGGCAGCAGCGCGTCGATCGTGTCCTTGACCGTGCCCACCAGCGGCGCCCGCACCTGCACCCGCTTGCCGATCTGCTCGCCCCGCACGTCGACCTGGACCACCGGCACGTGGTCCGGGAGGAACGGCCGGTAGGGGAAGTCAGTGCCGAGCAAGACCAGGGCGTCGCAGTGCTCCATGGCCCGGTACCCGGAGCTGAACCCGATCAGCCCGGTCATCCCCACGTCGTACGGGTTGTCGTACTCCACGAACTCCTTGCCGCGGAACGCGTGCACCACCGGGGCCTTCAGCGCGCCGGCCAGCGCGATGAGCTGGTCGTGCGCCCCGGCGCAGCCCGCCCCGGCCATGATCGTCACCGCGCTGGCGTCGTTCAGCACCTGCGCGGCGGCCGCCAGCGACGCCTCGTCCGGGCGGACGACCGACGAGGTGGCCCGGATCGCGACCGGATCGGGGTGCGAGGGGGCGTCGGCGAGGAACACCTCGCCGGGCACCACGACCACGGCGACCCCGCCGCGGGCCAGCGCCGCACGCATGGCCATCTCCAGCACGCGGGGCAGCTGCTCCGGGACGCTGACCAGCTCGCAGTACACGCTGCACTCGACGAACAGCCGGTCCGGATGGGTCTCCTGGAAGTAGCCGTCGCCGATTTCCACCCGCGGGATGTGGGCCGCGATGGCCAGCACCGGCACCCGGCTCCGGTTCGCGTCGAACAGCCCGTTGATCAGGTGCAGGTTGCCCGGCCCGCAGCTGCCCGCGCACACGGCCAGCTCTCCGGTCAGCGCGGCTTCCGCCGCCGCCGCGAACCCGGCGGCCTCCTCGTGCCGGACGTGCTCCCAGGTGATCTCGCCGTCGCGCCGCAGCGCGTCGGTGAACCCGTTCAGCGAATCCCCCGGCAGCCCGTACACCCGGCGCACGCCGGATGCCTTCAGCGTTTCCACCATGACCTCAGCGACTGTCGCGGTCATCGTCCGGTCCTTCCGTTTCAGCTCGATCCGCGTACTACCGACGATCCCGGATGTGACCGTTCATGTCTTGGCGGCAGGCACCCAACCGCGCCTACCAGCTAGCTGCCATACGGCCAGGACCAACCGGGATCGTAGGCAGCCTACGGGGGCCCAGACTGGCGGGCATTGCCGCCTGCGGGTTCGCCGTGATCGTTCTGGCCAGCGGCCTGCCTCCGGTTACGGCGTGTGGCTGAGGATCCGGTCGATCGCCTGCGCCGACAGGTCGGACTTGACCAAGAACCCGGCCGCCGGGCTCTCGGCGATCAGCTCCGCATAATCGGCTTCGGCCCGCGCCGAGATCAAGATCACCTCAGCGCCGCCGGCCTGCCCATCCTGGGCCAGCAGCCGGGCCAGATCAAAGCCGCTCTCCTCCCGCAGCCCGATGTCGACCAGGATGACGTCCGGCCGCAGCGCGCCGGCCAGCCGCAGCGCCTCGGCGCTGTTCGAGGCCGTGCCCAGCACCGTCATGCCTTCTCGCTCCAGCAACACGCTCGCCGCCTTGAGGAAGGCGTCGCTGTCATCAACGAGCAGGCACCGTATCGACACGCGCTCATGGTGCCAGGTATACCGAGCGGTCGCATTGCGGCTAGCAGGAATACCGTCGTGGCGCGTCGAGGCTCCCGTCGGAGTCGGACCGGACAACCTGACCAGTGGGGTGGACATGTATTAGGTGCCGCCGTTCGTGGTCGCGATCAGGACAGAGGATTGAGAGCGGTAGAGCAGCGCGGCGCCGCCGTGCTGCAGCAGTCTCTGGGCCAGCCGGCGGCCGAGCGCGTCGCCGTCGCTGGCCGCACCGGTCATCTGGGCCCGGATCACCGAGGACCCGTCGGGGGCGGCGATGACGCCGGACAGGCGGATCACTGGTTCGGTGGTCAGCTCGGCGAGAGCGCCGACTGGGGTGCCGCAGCCGGCGCCGAGGGCGGCCAGGAAGGCGCGTTCGGCGGTGGCCACGGCCCGGGTAGACGGGTGGTCCAGGGTACGCAGCTGGGCCGCGGTGACCGGGTCGTCGGTGCGGCACTCGACGGCCAGCACGCCTTGCGCCGGGGCGGGCATCAGCAGCGAGGGGTGCAGGGGTGCGGCGGAGAACTGTTTGGCCCGGATGGTCGGCTGGTGCAGGACCTTGCGCAAGATGCGGTGGACGGTGGCCGCCGTCTCGGCCCGCTGGTCGGTGAGGTCGGGGAGCCGGTCGTGCAGGCGGGCCAGCTCGGCGTCGGCGAGCTGCCTGATCTGCGCGTGCATCGCGGCGATGACGGGCGCCGCGATCGTTTGGTCCTGCCGGGTGGTGTAAGCCGCGGCCTCGGCGGCGACGATCGCGCGGACCTGAGGGATCTGGCTCGGCATGGCCCGGCCGGCCAGGTGCCGGCCGAGGGCGACGAGCCCGCCCAGGTGCGCAGCGGCGAAATCCAGGCCAGCCCGGGCCAGCGAGATGCCTTCGGTGCTGATCGTGGTCTGGGTGCGGGCCCGTTTGCTGGCCCGCAGCGCCGCGTCCTTGATCTGGGCGACGATCTGGTCCTCACCGACGGCCATCGAATCCAGCCCGCACGCGACCGTAAACAAGTGCTCGATCGCCGCGCCGCCGATCCGGACGCGGGCCAGCCGCCAGACCTGGCCGGCCGCAACCCGCCCATGGACGGCCAGGACGTCCGCGACCGCCCGGGCCACGGGTCCAGCGGGGCCGTGCGCGGCCGCGTAGATCTCGACCCGGTTGCAGGTCGACAAGACGGCCACCTCATCGACGGATGGCACGGCGCGCAACCGGGCTAGGACACTGCCGCGTTGTTCGGGCGGAACAGTGAGCTTCTCGAGTACCTCCGCCGCAGCGCTCCGGTGGGAGACGCCGACGTTCAGGATCGTCATAGCCACGGCCGTTCGGTCCCATGATTTTTGTTTTCGGGTTCAACCTGGACGCCACGATCAGCTCGCGAACGCCAGTGGTCGCAGGCTCGGAGCCGGGGTCGTTGACGGCGCCGGATAGACCATGCGGACCGTGGTCAGCGCCCAGCACATCCTGGCGGCCGCGGTGTCCGGGTGGTCACCGAACTCGGCGGCCGTCCGGGCGGCACAGCCGCTGCTCCCTAGCCGCAGCAGCGTGGTCGCGACGGCGCCGCGGACGTGGTCGGGCGAGGGCGCCACGGAAGGCTGCAGGGTCGAGGCGAACAGCGCCTCGGCCCGGACCGTCTCGGACGTGCCCGGCATCTCGCTTCGGGCCAGCGATGTCCTGTCCGCCATGGCTCTGGCCTCGCATCCTTCGACGTTTGCGGCTACTGGGTTCGCGCCGCATGTTGTCCAGCTTCGCGGTCGGGCCGGCTTATGTCTTCGCGGCCAGCCTCCAGCCCGGCTACCTGCCACCCGGAATAAGCGGCTACCCGCCAGCGGGTCAGCGTCCGTGGCGCCGCGGTTTCTTAGCGGGTTTCGAGGTACCTCAGGACGGCCAGTACCCGGCGGTGCTCGGTGTCGTTCTCGGGCAGGTCCAGCTTGGTCAAGATGCCGCGGACATGCTTTTCGACCGTGCCCTCGGTGACGAAGATCCGCCGGGCGATGCCCGCGTTGGACGCGCCCTCGGCCATCAGCGCGAGCACCTCACGCTCCCGCGGCGACAGCACGTCCAGCGGATCACTTCGCCGCCGCGCCCGGATCAGCTCCTGCACCAGCGACGGGTCCACCACCGACCCGCCCGCCGCGATCCGCCCCACCGTCTCGATGAACTCCGCCACATCGGTCACCCGGCTCTTCAGCAGGTACCCGGTACCCGCCCCCCCGGCCAGCAGCTCCATCGCCTCCTCCACCTCCACATGGGCGGACAGCACGATGATCGCCGTACCCGGCAGCTCCGCGCGGATCACCCGCGCCGCCTGCAACCCCTCCGTGCCATGCCCGGGCGGCATCCGGATATCGATCACCGCCAGCTCCGGACGCTCCGCACGGACCTGCGCCAGCAACTCCACCCCGTTGCCCGCCTGGCCGACCACATCGAACCCCGACCGGTCCAGCAAGCTGGCCAGGCCCTCCCGCAGCAGCACGTCATCATGGCCTGGCGGGAAGAGCCGGAACCTGGTTCAGGTTTCGCTGTCCACACTGGCGGCCAGCGGGAGGCGGACGTGGAACGCGGCCCCCTGGCCGGGTTTCGTCTCGACGGTGATGTCGCCGCCGTGGGCGGCGGCCAGCGAAGCCGCGATCGAAAGGCCGAGCCCGGTGCCGCCGAGGGCGCGGCTCCGGGCGCCATCGGTCCGGTAGAAGCGCTCGAAAATGTGCGCGGCCTGCTCTGCGGTCATGCCGGGCCCGTTATCCGCGACGATGATCTCCCCGGTCCCGGAGGTACCGGTCACGGACACGGTGACCGGCGACTGCGGCGGGGTGTGCTGGGTGGCGTTGCCGATCAGGTTGTCGATGACCTGGCGCAGCCGTTCGGTATCGGCGTAGACGATGACCGGATCGCCGGCCCGCAGCGTGATCGGGCGCCCAGGGTTGACGATGCGGGCGGCCTGGACCGCCTGTGCCGCGATACTGGCCAGGTCGACATGGCGCCGGTCCAGGGAGCGGTCGGTGTCGAACCTGGCCAGCAGGAGCAGGTCCTCCACCAGCCGCCTCATCCGGCTGGCCTCGGCTTGGATGAGGGTCATCAGCCGCAGCAGCTCCTCAGGACTTGCCGCGTCGCCCTGCTGCAAGCCGAATTCGGCCAGTCCGCTGACCGACGTCAGCGGGGTGCGCAGCTCGTGGCTGGCGTCAGCGACGAACTGCCGCATCCGGTCTTCGGATCGCAGCGCCCGTGCCTCGCCCTCCGCGCGCGCCAGGTACGCGACTTCGATCCGGCCGAGCATGGCGTCCAGGGCATCAGCCAGTCGGCCGACTTCGGTGTCGCGCGAGGGATGGTCGATGCGCCGCGAAAGGTCACCGCCGGCGATCGCCGCGGCGGTCGCCTCGATCCGGCGGAGCGGCGCCAGGCTGGCGCGCACAAGCGGCAGCCCGATTCCTGCCAGCATCGCGACCGCGACCGCCCCAGCCAGAGCATCCGCAATCTCCAGGCGAGTGACGGTGCTGTTGACATCACCGAGGCTGAACCCGACGACGGCGTGCCGCCCGCCGGACAGGGGCACGACCAGGACCCGCCAGGAATATCCGGGCGACCCGGACGCCGACGCGGTGAACGGGGTGCGGTCGTCCTTGAGCTGTGCCGCCGACAGCCGCGGGGCGGGGCCGGCGTGCAGCGGTGTCTCCTCGGTAAGGATCTTCCCGTCGGTGCCGACCAACTCGACCAGGAACTGCGGGGGCAGTTGCCCGTTCTGCACGGCGGGCACGTGTGATCGCTCCAGGTTGCGGCTGGCGACCGCGGCGAAGTCACTTAGCTGGCTGTCTGACCGGCTGTACAGGTAACTGCGTAGCAGCGCCGTGCCGAGCAAGCCTGATACCAGCGAGGTCAGGGCGACCAGGATCGCCGCGACTGCCATCACCCTGGTGCGCAGCGACGCGTCCGTGAGGGCTCCCCGCAGGCGACCTCGTCTCGGTCTCACGAAGGCGGGATCCGCAGAACGTAGCCGACGCCGCGGATAGTGTGAATCAGGCGTGGCTCACCCTGATCGAGCTTGCGCCGCAGGTAGCTGACACAAGGCTCGACCACGTTCCCCTCGCCGGCCTGGTTGTGATCCCAGACATGCTCAAGTATCTGGCCTTTACTCACAACGTGGCCGGCGTTCAGCATCAGGAACTGCAGCAGCCTGAACTCGGTCGGCGTGAGCGCGATGAGGGTGCCGTCCCGTCTGACTTCGTGGCTTTCTTCGTCGAGTTCCAGGCCCGCGACGCGCAGCCGGGTGGCCGCGGCCGGCCGGCCGGCGCGCCTCAGCACCGCCCGGATGCGTTCCACCACCTCGTCCAGGCTGAATGGCTTGGTGACGTAGTCGTCGGCGCCCAGGGCCAGGCCGGCGACGCGCTCATGGACACCGTCGCGTGCGGTCACGAAGATGACCGGAACGTGCGGGCCGGATGACCGCAGCTGGCGCATCACCCCGAATCCGTCGCCGTCCGGCATCATCACGTCCAGCAGCACCAGGTCGGGCTTTGACGCCGCCACGGCGCGCAGCGCTTCCGCGCCGCTCGCCGCGGTCACCACCTCGAATCCGGCAAACCGGAGCGATCCGGATAGCAGCTCCAGGATCGTTTCGTCGTCCTCGACGACGAGCAGCCGCGCCGCACCAGGACCGTCTCCAGCCATAGACCTCATGACTCCACGGTGCGTCGGCAACCTTGGGGATCACTGAATGGCCGCTGAATGCGCCCTCCAGCCCGCCAGAGCGCGCTGCCCCGTACGGGAGCAACCAGGCCACGTCGAGCTGCGAGGGAACAGCCCCCTACCGGCCCACCGGGCATCGGGCTACCGTCAGCGTTATGAACGCGCCAGACTCCGGCGCCGATAGGGGCCAGGCCGCTGACGCGGGGGAGGGCCGTGGTCTACCCGGCCAGGCACGGCTCCGTCAGCTCGCCAATGAGCAGGCTGCACTGCGGCGCGTGGCCACGCTGGTAGCCAAGGGCGCCCGGCCGGACGAGGTGTTCACTGCCGTCGCGGATGAGCTCGCGCGGCTGATCGGCGCCGAGGCGTCGTTCGTCTCCAGCGTCGATCACCAACCGGAGGAAGGCGCAGAGCTCAAAGGGGCGATCACCGTCGTAGGATCCTACGGCCGGGTCAGTGATGAAGTACCGGTTGGCTTCCGGATCGGGCTGCAGCCCGGGATGATTCACGCGGATGTCCTGCGAACCGGGCTCCCGGCTCGGATCAACGGCGAACCGCTGGCGACCGGCCCGTTCGGTGCCATCGTCGGCAGGCTGGGCCTACGGGCCGCGGTGGCTACGCCCATCGTGGTCGGGGGACGCCACTGGGGCGTGACGTTGGCCGCGACCTCACGCGAGGACTTCGCGGTCGGCACGGAGTCGCAGATGGCGGAGTTCATGGAGCTTGCCGGGATGGCGATCGCCAACGCTCGAGCCGAGGAGGAACTGCGCGAACTCGCCGACACCCAGGCGGCCCTGCGCCGCCTGGCTACCTTGGTCGCCCAGGGCGAGCCGCCCGAGGCGATGTTCGCGGCCGCGACCCGGGAGGCGCTGCAGTACTTCGGCAGCGGCATCGCCGCGATGATCCGATACGAGCCGGACGGGACGACGACGCTGCTCGCCTACGAAGGCTCGGCGGGCCCGGACCTGCGGGCCGGCGAACGCCGGGAGGGCTATCCGCCGGACGGGCTGACCGCGGTCGTGCGGCGGACCGGCCAGGCCGCCCGGGTCGAGGACTACCGTGACATCCCGGGCGGCGAACTTTATCTCCGCGCGGGGCTGCAGTCCGGGGTCGGCACGCCTATCCACGTCGACGGCCGGCTGTGGGGGATGATCGCGGTCGGGTCCGCGGCGGGACCGCTGCCGCCCGGCACCGAGCAGCGGATGAGCGAGTTCACTGACCTCGTGGCCACCGCGGTCGCGAACGCGCAGAACCGCAGCGCGCTGGAAGCGAGCCGGGACGAGCTCACCCGCCTGCTGGCCGAGCAGGCCGCGCTGCGCCGGGTGGCCACGCTGGTCGCCCGCGGAATCGACCCGGCCGAGATCTTCTCGGCGGTCGCCGGAGAGTTCGGCCGCCTGCTTGACGCGGACAACGCTGGCATCAGCCGTTTCGATCCGGATGGGTCCTCGGTCGTGATCGTCGGCAGCGTCGGGCCGGACGCGGCCACGGTGCCGATCGGGACGCGCGTGCGAATCCCCGACTACTTTGCCCCGGGGGTGGTATGGCGGACCGGTCGCTCGGCTCAGGTCGACGAGGACGTGTGGGACACACTGCCGGGCCCGGCCGCCGACCGCCTGCGCATGCTGGGAATTCGCTCGCAGGTGGCGAGCCCGATCATCGTCGAGAGCCACCTGTGGGGCGTGATTACCGTATCGTCCAGGCGAGGGCCGTTTCCT
This sequence comes from Actinomycetota bacterium, assembly GCA_003140115.1. The sequence continues at coordinate 20,435 of PLIQ01000110.1, forward strand.
GCTGACGCCGTCGACCGCCTGGCGGACTTCACCGAACTCCTCGCCACGGCCATCGGGAACGCCGAGAGCCGCGGCGAGCTGGCCGCCTCGCGGGCGCGGGTCGTGGCGGCCGCGGATGCGGCCCGTCGGCGGATCGAGCGGGATCTGCACGACGGGACCCAGCAGCGCCTGGTCTCCCTTGGCCTGGAGCTTCGCCTCGCGCAGTCCATGGTGCCTGCCGGGCTGCCCGAGCTCGAGACGGAGGTCGGCCGGGTCGCGGACGAGCTCGGCGGGGTGGTGGAGGACCTGCGGGAGATCGCCCGCGGCATCCACCCGGCGATCTTGTCCGAGGGCGGGCTAGGGCCGGCCCTGCGCACGCTGGCCCGCCGGGCCGCGGTCGCGGTCGAGCTCGAGGTGGCCGGGATTACACGGCTGCCGGAGGCGGTCGAGGTGGCGGCGTATTACGTCGTCTCCGAGGCGCTCACCAACGCGACCAAGTATGCGAACGCCTCGGTCGTGAGTGTCGCGGTCGAGGAACGGGCCGGCGGCCTGCACCTGTCGGTTCGTGACGACGGCGCGGGCGGCGCCGATCCCGCCCGCGGCTCGGGCCTGATCGGCCTCCGCGACCGGGCCGAAGCACTGGGCGGATCGCTCGAGGTCAGCAGCCCTCCTGGCCACGGGACNNCCTCAGCGGGCTGCCCTGGGATACGCCTGCCCACTTGCGACATGACGCGACACTGATTATCGTACCGATGTATCGAATCGATATATCGGACCGACAGTTTGCCGTAGCCGGGCTGACGTGGGAGCTGCGATGAGGCGGATCGACTACGACACCGAGCAGTACCAGGACTACGCGCGTGGCCGCGCGCTCACCGGACCCCAGCTGCAGGCCTGGATCAGCGCCTACGCAGCCCTGCTGCCCGAACGGCGCCCGCTGGCGGGGCTGGACGTCGGCTCAGGGACGGGCAGGTTCACCCCCGCGCTGGCGCGAGCGTTCGGGCCGGTGACCGGCGTCGAGCCGTCGGTCCGCATGCGCGAGATAGCCCAAGCGCAGTCCCGCCATCCCGGTGTGCGGTACCTGGCAGGCTCCGCCGAGGACCTGCCAGTGCCGTCCGGCAGCGCCGACTACGCTCTGATGTTCTTGTCCTGGCACCACGTCCAGGACAAGAACCGGGCCGTCCGGGAGCTGGCCAGGGTGCTCAGGCCCGCCGGGCGGCTGCTCCTGCGCTCGAATTTCAGCGACCACATCCCCCCGTCAGGGTGGTGGCTGGAGCACTTCCCCCGCGGGTTCGAGGTGGACGCCGCGATGTTTCAGCCGCTGCATGAGGTGATCGCGACCTTCACCTCGGCCGGCTGGCGCGTGGCCAGCTTCGGCAGGGTCACCGAGCCGTCCTCCGGCACCCGTGCTGACATGCTCCCACGGCTGCGCCTGCGCACCCATTCGACCTTCGCTCACTTCACGCCCGACGAGCTGGAGACCGGCTTTCTCCGCCTGGAGCAGGTGATCGCCGCAGATCCCGGCGCACCGGCGCCCGCAGATCGTGCGACCCTGCTCACGCTCGAACGGCGCTAACCCTCCTGGCCACGCGCCCCATGTAGTGCAGGCCTCCGAGGTGGCGCTCCACCTCCCGGGCCGCGCCGTCGGCGTCCCAGGCGCTCAACTCGCGCAGCAGCCTGCGGCGCGAGCTCAGGATCATGCCGTCGGCCGCCGGACCGACCGTCATGACGAGGTCCTGCAGCCGTTCGGCGGCCGAGCTCACCAGCCGCGCCAGGTCGCGATCACCAGTCACATCGCCCAGCATGGTGAACAACTCGGCGTGAGCGGTGACCTTACGCTCCCAGTCGTACCGGGCCGACAAGCCGGACGCCCGCTCGACGCTGGCGTGCAGGGCGTTCAGTTGCTGCGGGGTCATCTGCCTGCAAGCGATGCGGGTGGCCGCCGACAGCAGCGAGATCATCGCGTCCTGCGTCATGGCCCCATCATCACGTGTTCCGGCCGCCATGTCGTCACGGCGGGCGGCCAACTCCGGTTACCTGCTAGCAGGTAACCGCGGATCTGGCTAGCGGGGGTCCGC
>PLIQ01000641.1 GCA_003140115.1 Actinomycetota bacterium
ATCGGCGGCCGGGGCGGCCTGCGCGAGCCCTTCGCCGGCCTGGCCGCGGCCGCCGAGCAGGCGCGCCGCGGCGCCACCACCGTCGTCGCGGTCGACCTGCCCAGCGGCATCGACGCCGGCACCGGCGCGGTCGACGGCCCTGCGGTGCACGCCGACGTGACCGTGACGTTCGGCGCGATCAAGCCCGGCCTGCTGATCGACCCGGGAGCCAGCTACGCGGGCGCGGTGGAGCTCGTCGACATCGGGCTGGGCCCCCACCTGACGGGCGAACCCGCCGCCGAGGCCCCGCAGCGGGATGACATCGCCGCGCTGCTGCCCCGCCCGGGAACGGAGTCGGACAAGTACCGGCGCGGTGTCGTCGGCGTGCTCGCGGGCAGTGACCGGTTCGCTGGCGCGGCCGTCCTGGCCACCGGCGGGGCGGTGCGCGGCGGCGCCGGCATGGTCCGGGTGGTGACCGCGGCCGTGCCCGCCGCGGTGGTCCGGCAGACCTGGCCCGAGGTCGTGCTCACCGTGCACCCGGACGACGCCGGCTGGGACCTGCTCGGGTCGGTGGGCCGGGTCCAGGCCTGGGTGGCCGGACCGGGCATGGGCACCGGCCCGGACGCCGTGGCCCGGCTGGCCGCGGTGCTCGGCACCGACCTGCCCGCGCTGGTCGACGCGGACGGCCTGACCATCCTCAGCGAGCACCAAGACCTGCTGCCGCGGCGCGCGCCCACGCTGATCACCCCGCACGCGGGGGAGCTGGGCCGGCTGCTCGGCACCGACCCAGCCGCCATCGAGGCCCACCGCCTGGACTACGCCCGCGAAGCTGCCGCGCGCCTCGGCGTCACCGTCCTGCTCAAGGGCTCGACCACGGTCATCGCGTCGCCCGGCGGCCCGACCGCCCTGGTCAACCCGACCGGGACCCCGTGGCTGGCCACGGCCGGCTCCGGCGACGTGCTGTCCGGGCTGGCCGGCGCGCTGCTCGCCCAGGGCCTCGAGCCCGCCTGGGCCGGCGCTACCGCCGCTTACCTGCACGGCATGGCCGCCCGGCTGGCTGCGGCCGGAACCCGGCGCGCCCGCCGGGGTGCCGAGCCAGGGGAACCCGTGCCCGAGGCGCCGATCGGGGCCTTCGACGTCGTCACCGCGCTTCCCGCCGCCATCCGCAGCGTGTCCTGAAGCGATGGACAGGCAAGCCCAGGTCGACCTCGGCGCGATTACGCGCAACGTTGCCGCGCTGCGCGAGCGGGTCGGCGGCAGCCAGGTCATGGCCGTGGTGAAGGCGGACGGGTACGGCCACGGCATGGTCCCGGCGGCCCGGGCCGCGCTGGCCGGCGGCGCGACCTGGCTCGGCACCGCCGACCTGACCGAGGCGCTCGCCCTGCGAAAAGCCGGCCTCACCGCCCCGGTGCTGTGCCTGATGGCCATCGGCGAGCCCGCGGACGCGATCCGCGTCGGCGTCGACGTCACCGCCGCCTCGGTCGCGGTCGTGACCCGGGTGGCGGAGGCCGCGGCGCGCGCCGGCGTCCCGGCCCGGCTGCACCTCAAGGCCGACACCGGGCTCAGCCGCGGCGGCGCCACCCGCGCCGACTGGCCCGCCGTGGTCGAGGCCGCCCTGGCCGCCCAGGCCGCCGGACGGCTCCAGGTGGTGGGCCTGTGGTCCCACTTCGCCTGCGCCGACCTGCCCGGGCACCCCTCGATCGCCGCCCAGCTCGCCGCGTTCGCCGACGCGGTCGCACACGCCGAGAAGGCGGGCGTCACGCCCGAGGTCAGGCACATCGCCAACACCGCCGCCGCGCTGACCGTGCCCGGATCCCGGCTGGACCTGGTCCGGTTCGGCGGCGCTCTGTACGGCATCTCCACCCTGCCCGGCGGCGCGCCGTCCTGGCTGCGCCCGGCCATGACCCTGCGCGCCCGGCTGGCCCTGGTCAAGCGGGTGCCGCCCGGCTCCGGCGTCTCCTACGGCCACCGGTATGTGACCGACCGCGAGACCACCCTCGGCCTGGTGCCGGTCGGCTACGCGGACGGCGTGCCACGCGCCGCGACCGGCCTGCCGCTGGTCAGCGCGCGCGGCCGGCGCTGGCCGATCGCGGGCACCGTGTGCATGGATCAGTTCGTCATCGACTTCGGCGACGAACCGGTGACGGCGGGCGAGGAAGTGGTGTTGTTCGGGCCGGGGGACGACGGCGAACCCACCGCCCAGGAATGGGGCGAGGCTCTCGGCACCATCTCCTACGAGGTCGTGACCAGCATCGGAGCCCGGGTGACCCGCACCTACCCCGGCGGCTCACGATGAATATGCCGAACGAACCAGCCTGCGCGCCCGCCGAACTGCGCATCGCCACCGACACGGCCATGCGGGACCTGGGCCGCGAGCTGGCCGCCCGGCTGCGCGCCGGCGACCTGGTGATCTTGACCGGGCCGCTGGGGGCGGGCAAGACCACCCTCGTGCAGGGCATCGGCGAGGGCCTGCAGGTGCGCGGCCCGGTCACCTCCCCGACCTTCGTCATCGCCCGGGTCCACCCGGCCCGGGCTGGATCGGGGCCGTCGCTGGTGCACGCGGACGCCTACCGGCTGGGCAGCATCACCGAGGTGGACGACCTGGACCTGGACGCCGACGTGGCCAGCGCCGTCACCGTGGTGGAGTGGGGCGAAGGGCTGGCCGAAGGGCTGGCCGAGGACCGCCTGGAGATCTCGATCCAGCCCGACCCGGACGGCGAGGCCCGGACCGTCCGGCTCCGCGGTCACGGGGCTCGCTGGCACCAGCGGTTATCCGGAAAACAGCCGGCCAGCAGCGCGGATCGTTTATAGTTCCGCTGTACTTTGAACTCCGGCCCGCCCCTTGCGCCGTTACGTTCCGTATCCCTCTTCCGGAGGCGTGCGTGCCAGAGCAGGAATTCCCGCCTCGTCGGCCTGCCGGCTTCCGCCGTCCTGGCCCCGGTGTCCCGCCGGATTACCAGGACGAGGACCCGGCGCCGTGGGCTGGCCTGCCCTCGGTCCGTCCGGCGCGCCCCGCCCCCGACGACCCGCTGGGATCCCGGCCTGCCCAGGGTCCTGTCGGGCCCCCCGGTCCCGCCTGGCCTCCGGATCCCGCCGACCCCTCCGGTCCCGCTTGGCCTCCCGATCCCGCCGAACCGCCCGAGGCGGAGGTCCCGCCGTGGGCCGGGCCGGACGCGCAGCCCGAGGACGATCCGGTCCCCGACCTGCCGCGCGCGCCCGGCGGGCGGGCCCTGCGCGCGGCCGCGCGCAGGCGGCGGCGCTGGCTGGTCATGATCGCCGCCCTGGTGGTCGTGGCCGGGGGCGTGATCGCGGCGATCGTGGTGCCGGGCGGGCCCGCTCCCGCGCCCGTCACCCCGGACGGCCTGATCACCACGTTCCAGCCCGGCGAGCTCCAGACCGTCCCGGCCGCGTGCGGCACGGTCCCGGCCGCCACCGTCCAGAGCTACCTGCCGGGTCACGTCAAGCAGGCGTCCCCGCTGCCCATCGACGGGTCGGCCGAGTCGGCCTGCGACTGGACCATCGACCGGGCGCCGGTCTACCGGCTGCTCGAGCTCAACCTGCTGGCCTACGCGCCGAGCGGGCTGGCCAGCGGCGACGGCAGCGCCACCTACGCCGCCATCGACGCCTACACCCAGACCCTGCAGAACCTGCAGGACCCGCCCAAGCACTCGGCCGAGCCCCGGGCCACGACCGTCATGCTCAGCGGCCTCGGCAACGAGGCGTTCACCGCCACCCAGGTGTTCAGCCGCGGCGGCGCGGTCACCGACGTGGCCACCGTGGTCGTCCGCTACCACAACGTGGTCGTGAGCGTGACCCTGGACGGCCTGCAGCACTCCAACCGCGGCAACTACGGACCGGTCTCCCTGCCCAGCCTGTCCTCGGCCGCCCTGGCCTTCGCCCAGGCCGCCGAGGCCGCCCTGCACTAGCCGCCGGCCGCCGGCCTCCGCCTTCCCACTGCCGCGCAGCCATTAGGCTGGGCGGGTGCTGGTGCTGGGATTTGATACGGCGACGCCCGCGGTGAGCGTGGCCCTGCACGACGGGGAACGGGTCATCTCCGCGGCGTCGGCCCTAGATGCCCGCCGGCATTCCGAACTGCTCGCGCCGATGATCGCGAAGGTCATGGCCGACGTCGGCGCCTCGCGCGCCGACCTGACCGCGGTCGCGGTCGGGGTGGGGCCCGGACCCTACACCGGACTGCGGGTCGGCCTGGTGACCGCCCGGGTGCTCGGGTCCGTCCTTGGTCTGCCGGTGTCCGGCCTGTGCTCACTGGACGTGATCGCCGCGTCGGCCCGCCTCGGGCGCGAGTTCCTGGTCGCCACCGACGCCCGGCGCAAGGAGGTCTACTGGGCCCGCTACGACGCGGCCGGCCGCCGGCTGGCCGGTCCCCACGTGGGCCCGGCCAGCTCGATCCCGGACGCCGCTGACCTGCCTGTGGCGGGCGCGGGGGGACCGCTGTACCCGGAGGCGTTCGGTGAGATGATCGGCCCCGCCTACCCCGACGCCGGCACGCTGTGCGGCCTCGTCGCCCGGCCCGCCGGCCAGGTCCCGCTGCTCGCCCCGGACCCGCTGTACCTGCGCCGCCCCGACGCCCGCGAGCCCGGGCCGCCCAAGCGGGTCACGCCCTACTCGCCCGGGGGGACGACCCCCCCTGTCCCCCCCGCCCGGCCATGAAGCCCAAGCAGCAACAAGCCCGCGAGATCCGCCTCCGGGAGATGCGGCGGGCCGACATGCCCGGCATCATGGCCCTGGAGCAGGAACTCTTTCCCGACGACGCGTGGACCGCGGAGATGTTCGCCTCGGAGTTCGCGCAGACGGCCTCGCGACGGCTCTACCTGGTGGCCGAGGAAGAGGGCACGCTGATCGGCTACGCGGGGATGATGTTCACCGGCGGACCGCAAGCCGACGTGGTGACGCTGGCCGTGGATCCGGGTCACTGGGGCGCGGGCACCGGCACGGCGCTGCTGACCGCGCTGACCGACGAGGCGGCCGGCCGTGGCTGCACCGAGGTGCTGCTCGAGGTGCGCGAGGACAACCCGCGGGCGCGGCGTCTGTACCTGCGGCAGGGCTTCACCGAGGTCGGGATCCGGCGCGGGTACTACCAGCCGTCCGGGGTGGACGCCGTGGTCATGCGGAAGGCGCTGGCCCGATGACTCTTCCTCTGGTACTGGGCATCGAGACCTCCTGTGACGAGACCGGGATCGGGCTCGTGCGCGGCCACGACCTGCTCGCCGACTCGGTCGCCTCCAGCGTGGACCAGCACGCCCGGTTCGGCGGCGTGGTACCCGAGGTGGCCAGCCGGGCCCACCTGGAGGCGATGATCCCCACGTTCGACCGTGCGCTCGCCACCGCCGGCGTCCGGGCCGATCAGATCGATGCCGTGGCCGTCACCGCGGGACCCGGGCTGGCCGGCGCCCTGCTGGTCGGGGTGGCCGCGGCCAAGGCGTACGCATGGGGGCTCGGCAAGCCGCTGTACGGGGTCAATCACCTGGCCGCGCACATCGCGGTGGACCAGCTGGAACACGGCACGCTGCCCACCCCCGCGGTGGCCCTGCTGGTCTCCGGCGGGCATTCCTCGCTGCTCCTGGTCACCGACGTGGCCCGAGAGGTGATCCCGCTCGGCGCCACCATCGACGACGCCGCCGGCGAGGCCTACGACAAGGTAGCCCGGGTGCTCGGCCTGCCGTTCCCCGGCGGGCCGCCCCTCGACAAGGCGGCCCGGGACGGCGACGCCGCCGCGATCGCCTTCCCGCGCGGCAAGTACCACGACGGCACGCTCGACTTCTCCTTCGCGGGCCTGAAGACCGCCGTGGCGCGCTGGGTGGAGGCCCGTGAGGCCGCCGGGGAGCCGGTCCCCCTGACCGACGTCGCCGCCTCCTTCCAGGAGGCGGTGGCCGACGTGCTCACCCGTAAGGCGGTGCAGGCCTGCCAGCAGCACGACGTCCGGGACCTGATCATCGGCGGCGGCGTGGCGGCCAACTCCCGGCTGCGCTCGCTGGCCGCGGAACGCTGCGCGGCGGCCGGCATCCGGCTGCGGGTGCCCAGGCCCGGGCTATGTACCGACAACGGCGCCATGGTCGCCGCGCTGGGCGCGGAACTGGTGGCCCAAGGCATCGAACCGTCCCCGCTCGACCTGCCCGCGGACTCATCCCTGCCCGTCACGGAGGTCGTCGTCCGCTAAGGCTCTACCGGCGCCTCGTGCCTCACCAGCGCCGCGCGCCCTGCTAGCGCCGCCCGCCTTACCAGCGGCCGTAGTGGACGACATCCTGCGCCGGACGGCGACGGTCCCGCAGGTCCCGCGGCGCCGCTTCCGCGTTGTGGCCGATGGCGATGGCGCCGATCGGTTCGTGGTCATCCGGCACGCCGAACGCCTCGCGGAACGGCTCCACGGCTTCGGGCACGATGCCGAAGTACAGCGCGCCGAGCCCCTCGTCGACCACGGTGAGCAGGATCAGCAGCGCCGCCATCCCGGTGTCGATGTGCCAGAACGGCACCGGCCAGCGCTTCTCGTCCCGGTCGGTCCAGCCCTTGTCGGGCCGGGCGTAACGGTCCAGGTAAACCCGCTTGGACGACATGGGCACGATGACCAGCGGGGCCGTCGTCACCGAGTCTGCGGCGGCTGCGCCGGCCACCTCCCAGAAGCGCTTCAGGTCCTCCCCGGTCAGGACCAGGAAGGCCTGGCCCTGGGAGAACCCGGCCGACGGGCCGCGCACGGCGTTGCGCAAGATCCGGTCCAGGCTCTCCGGCGAGACTGGCTCGCCGGTGAACTGGCGCACCATGTGCCGGCGCCGCACGACCTCGTCGAAGTCCATCGCCTGCCCGCCCTCCGCCTAGGCCTTCTTGGCCCGCCCCGGCCGGCGCCGCAGCCGCCAGAACAGCCGGCTCAGCAGGGCCAAAGCCGCCGCGCCAATCGCCACCGGGACCACCCGCTTGAGGATGACCGGGCCGGCCAGCTTGACCAAGTTGAGCGAGTTCTCCTGCGCGGGCACACTGCTGCTCGCCACCGACCCGGCGGCCGTGCTGCTGCTCGCCACCGACCCCGCGGCCGTGCTGGCGGCCGCGCCGCCGCTGCCGTTCCCGGCCTGGACGTCCAACGTCGCGGTCGGCGCGCTCGCCCCGTCGGCGCCGCCACCGCTGGTCCCGCCACCGCTGGTCCCGGCGGCGCTGGTCGCGACGGGCGCACCGGGGGCGGCGTCTCCGCCGGAACCGGCAGAGGCCGTGGCGCCGGTGTCCCCGGTGATCAACTGGGCCAGGTTCGCGGCGAACTGTTCGACCAGCTTGCCGCCGACCTCCACGATCACGCCGCGGCCGAACTGGGCCGGCCGGCCGGTCACGTTCATCGTGGTGTGCATGCTGACCTGGGTGCCGGACCCCGAGGGGTCCGGGACCATGGAGGCCCGGACCGTGGCCGACGCGGTACCCGCGCCACGGGTTTCCTTGCCGGACGCCTCCACCACCGCCACACGAGCTTCCGGATCACGCTCGATGAACTTCGCGGTGCCCTTGTACGTCAGCGAGACCGGACCGACCTTGACCTTGATCCGCCCGTTGACCACGTCGCCGTCGACCTCGTCGACGGTCGCGCCCGGCATGCAGGGCGCGATCCGTTCCACGTCGAGCAGGACATCCCAGGCCTGGTCGGGCGGGACGGGCACGGTAAAGGAGTGGTCGAGCTCCATAGCCATCGGTACGTCACTCTCTCTGGTGCTAGCGGTGTTCGGCTGATCGGATCCCGCCGCGATCCGATCAGCATATTCGTTTGGCGCAGAACACCAGTCCTCCGCCCCGGCGGCCGCGCCCCCGGATCAGCTAGGCACACACCGGGCTGCGCTCCTCACACCCCCACGGCGCGCCGTACTCAGAAAGCAGGTCGAGGAACGGCCGCGGTGGCAGCGCCTCGGGCCCCAGCACGCCGGAACCGGACCAGGCGCCGCTCTCGATCAGCTCCAGTGCGACCACCGGGTTGACCGCGGTCTGCCAGACCACCGCCTGGGAGCCGTACTCGGCCATCGACCAGGCGTTGTCGACCACGTGGTAGAGGTACACCTCGCGCGGTGCGCCGTCCCGGCCGGTCCCGGTCACCCAGGTGCCCGCGCAGGTCAGGCCGCTCATCTTGTCCCCCAGCGTGGCCGGCTCGGGCAGGCACGCGGCCAGCACGTCGCGCGGCGACACACTCACCGCGCCCACCTGGACCGGATCCGTCCGGTCCAGGCCGAGCTGGTGCAGCGTGCGCAGGATGCCGATGAACTCCGCGCCGAGGCCGTACTTGAAGGTGACCCGCTGCGCCTGGATCCACCGCGGCATCAGCAGCACCTCTTCNNTCGCTGAACGGCTCGGTGGTGAACCAGCCCCGGCCCCGCTCCCAGATGACCGGCGGGTTCAGGCACTCCTCGATCGTGGTCCAGATGGAGAAGGTGGGGGCGAAGTCGTACCCGGCCACGGTCAGGTTCGCGCCGTCCCGCACGCCGAGCTCGCTGATCTCGCCGAATAGCTCGTCGGCGGCGTGCCGGGCGAACACGTCGGACAGCCCCGGCTCTACCCCCATCCCGACCAGCGCGAGCTGGCCGGATTCTTCCCACTGCGTGGCCAGCGCGAACTGGTCGTCGCCCAGCTTGACGCCGGTCCTGCGGTACGGGTCCTGGGGGTCGGGATGGGACAGCGACATGGCCATGTCCAGGTAGTGCACGCCGGCGCCGAGCGCGGCCCGGAACAGCGGCATCACGAACCGGGGATCGGTGGCGTTCATGAGCACGTCGCAGCGGCGCTGGGTGAGCAGCTCGGCGACGGCCCGCTCGTCCCGCGCGTCGAGCTGTACGGCCTCGTACCCGTCGCGGGCCGCGGCGGCGTGCTGTGCCCGGGCCAGGTCGTAGTCGGCGATGACCAGCTCCGCGAAGGGCCGCCGGGCCGCGATCCGGGCCAGCGCGGAGCCGACCCCGCCCGCCCCTACCAGGAGTATGCGCATGCGCTTATCCTCTCTGCCTGCACCGACCGACCGACGAGACCAGTTGTTATCGGCATTTTACACAACTGAAATCGTTGCTAACCGGCACATTATGTGCTAGAACCGTGGCACCGGCCTGCGAGATCGGTCACTTTTTCCCTGCCCGGTCTAGCATCTAGGTACGGGGCGGCGTTCCCAGCGACCGGCTCACTTGCAGGAGGGCGAGGATGGCCACTACGTCACAGGTCCAGCCGACGGAGCAGTACGAGGAAAAGGGCCTCAAAGCCGGCGCCCTCGGCCTGGTCTCCAGTGTCGTCATGGGGGTGGCCTCGACCGCGCCCGCCTACAGCCTCGCGGCGACCCTGTTCTTTGTCGTGGCCGCCGTCGGCCTCAAGTCCCCCGCGGTCGCCGTGCTGGCCTTTATCCCGATGCTGCTGTGCTCGATCGGCTACAGCGAGATGAACAAGGCCGACCCGGACTGCGG
>PLIQ01000292.1 GCA_003140115.1 Actinomycetota bacterium
TGGTCTGAGGTGATCGAGCGGCTGCAAGGCGCCGGGCTAGCCGCCACGGCTGTGCAGAACCCGCTGACCTCACTGGCCGATGATGTGGCGCACACCCGCCGCGTCCTGGCGCTCCAGGACGGGCCGGCGATTCTGGCCGGTCACTCCTTCGCCGGCACCGTAATCACCGAAGCGGGGATGGACCCGCGCGTGGTTGGCCTGGTCTACGTCGCTGCTCGCGCGCCCGACGCGGGTGAGGACTACGCCGCGCTGGCGAACCGGTTCCCGGCGCCGCCTGCGAACGCGGGACTTGTCTACACCGGCGGGTTCGGGGCGCTTTCCGAGGACGCGTTCCTGAACGATTTCGCCAATGGCGTCGACCCCGTGCGGGCGCGGGTCCTTTATGCGGTGCAAGGACGCGTTTCGGAGACTCTTTTCAGTGATAGGACGACCGTGGCGGCATGGCGGTCAAAGCCGGCCTGGTATGCCATCTCCCGGCAGGATCGCACGACGTCGCCCGAGCTTGAGCGCTTCCTTGCCGACCGCATGCACGCCACGACGATCGAGATCGATTCCGGCCACCTGTCGTTGGTCACCCACCCGGACCAGGTCGCACAATTGATCGCGGAGGCCGCCCGGGCTACCAGCCGCAGCCATTGACATAACTGACCCAAGTGTCAAGACGCCCTGCCGACGTCGTGCTGATCCATCTGCGGGCCGATGGCATGGGCCGCGCGCCGGAGCTTCTGTCCTGCACTGCCCGGGCGAGCCTCGCCTCTGGCGACCGAGCCGAACACCGCGACACGATGAGCCTTGCGCTTCCGCGCAACGCCGAGGATCTCCTCGCGGCGGCGGCGCAGCCCTTGTCCGCCCACCTTGCGCGGACCTCCGCGATATCCAGATCGAATCTGAGCCGCCGGCCTTGTCCGTTCTGTCCCGGCGGGCACGTTCCGGCCGCGCTGACGACCGCCCCGCGCCATAGCGCACGCCAGGGCCGTTCAGGAAACTAGACGGCCTGATCCGGTTCATGGCACCGTTGTTGCCGGCACCCCGGATAGCGTGCGGCGGCACGCCGGCCCGGGCACGCCGCCCGCCGGAGGGAGGAGGCCCGGGATGGACGAGTACCTTGCGCATTTTCGCGTCCTGGAGAATGCCCTGGCTGACTGCGAGCACCTGCTGCTGCATTTCCGCGGCCCGGTCTGCGACCTGTCCGTCCGGCCCGTCACCGCGGTCACCGCCCGGCTCCGTGACCTGCTGGCCGGCCAGGGCGTCCCGCTGCCGCCGGCCATCCGCGCGGCCAGCGACCCGTATGCGCTCTTGCGGTTCATCCTGGCGGCCTGCCCCGGCCTGGCCGCCCGGGCCGAGGCCGAAATCTGCCAGCAGGAGATCCTCGCCGCCGCGGCCGCCCGGCCCTCCCCGGGCCTCCGGACCCTGCTGGACGGCCCGGCCTCGGTCAGCATCATCGGCGACGTGTGCCCGGCGGCGATCAAGGGCTACCTGGCCCGCCTGTACCGGCATCATATGGACCGGGTACGGCTGATCATCGGGCGGCTCGGCGCCGACCCGGCCCTGCTCGAGCCGACCCCGATCCCCATCTTGCAGGCCGCCCAGCTGCTCGGNNATCGGCTACGCCCGCACCGCCGCCGCCAGGGACCAGCTCACCGCCGCCGGCGCCGCCGCCAGCACCGACAGCATGACCGAGCTCGCAGGCGCCGCCTACAGCACCGAACAGCGCCGGCAGTACGACCGTCGCCACCCCGGCGCACCATCATTCCGCGCGGCCGCAACCGGGGCCTGGGGCGCCCGCTCCCGGGAACCTGCCACGTCAGATGAGGAACCATGACCGGGAACCAGCCCGCCAGCAAGCGGCGGACCGCATGTCAGCAGCACCCATGCCCGGCAAGTCAAACCAGAAGCGGCAGCAGCGGCCATTCCGTCGCTGACGCGGTTTTCGCACAGGTCCGGATCGGACTTGTGACCTGGGGGCACGAAGGGATGACACGGTCGAGTACGTGGTGCCCGGCTGAGGGACAAGGTACCGCAGCCGCCGATCAGGCCAGTCGCGGCAAGATGGCTCAGATCAAGTGGCAGAGACGCCACCGTCCAGCTCAGAGGTCTTGCTATGCAATCTGAGCCACCGCATGTCAGCGGCCTCCCGCGCTCGCCCTCGACCGTCGTCTGTGACAGCCTCTTGGCAGGGCGACGTCTTGGAACGGGAGTGACTGTCGATGGCTGGTGGCGCCTATGACGCGGAGGCGTGGCACGACTTCTTCATCGCTGCTGCCGGAGCCACTGCGGCGCTCAGTGGTCTTATTTTCGTGGCGGTCAGCATCAATTTGCGTGACATTCTCACTGAGGAGAAGAAGATCGGGAGCTCTTACCTCACCGGTCGGGCCCTTGAATCGCTGGTTGCCTTGCTGATCGTGCTGGGGATCAGCTTGGTGGGCTTGGATCCGTTCATCGGCCGGGTCGCCTTCGCGGCGTTCCTGCTGTTTTGCGCCGCCGGGTCGGCTGTGTCCCCGGCCCGGTCGACCTCTGCCTACCGGGCCTCGCACGTCAAGCCGATCGCCTACAACCTCCGGCTGTTCCTGGCCCTGCTCCTGGTGGCTGCGTATGCCGTAAGCGGAGTCACGCTGCTGGCCCAAGGCGGTGGCGGACTGCACTGGCTTCCGTTCGCATTCCTTCTGGCGATAAGCATTGCCGCGGCCAACGCCTGGATCTTGCTCGTCGAGGTTCTCCGCTAGAGGAGACGGCACGAGCATGCTCTGGCAGGACGAACAGATCAGCGCCATCTCGGCGGCGATCGAGGCGGCACGAAGCGGAAACCCGGCTGTCCTGAGCGTGCTGGGGCGGCCCGGGATGGGGAAGACTTCGCTGCTGCGTGAGATCGCCAGCCGGGCGTCCGGCTTTAATGTTCTTGAGGCAGATGGACAGGAGTCCGCGTACCGCGAGCCGTTCGCTCTGCTCCGCCAGCTGGGTGTCGACGATGTCCGCTCACCTGGTGCCGCCTTTGTGGACCCGCTGGTCGCGGCCCAGGGCCTGCGGGACCTGGTCGATACGCTCAGCCCTACCGGTCCGGTGCTGATCTTGGTCGACGATCTGCAGTGGGTCGATCAGGAGTCGGTCGAGTCGTTGTACTGGCTGGTTCACCGTGCTCGCGGTGACCGCCTGCTGCTGGCACTGGCGTCCCGTCCTGAGGGTCCCGGGAGCACAGGTGCCTGGCGCCGGCTGATTCATCAGGCGACTCGCGCGGCAGCGTTGTCGCTGACCGGGCTGTCCCTCGCGCAGGCCGTAGCGGCGGTTCTCGATGTCCATCCGGGCGCGGACCCGGACGCGATCCGTCGTGTGTGGGACCACTGCGGGACAAGCCCGTTCCACCTGGATTCGCTGCTGCGCCAGTACGGCTTTACCGAACTGGCCACCATGCGCTCTTTGCCGGCCCCAGCCGAACTGGCCGCCCGCACGAGAGCGGAACTGTCCGGGTATGCACCTGACGTCGTCGCCCTGGTCCACGCGTCGGCGGTACTCGGATACAACTGGCAGGCCTTGCCCCGACTGGCCGCGCTGGGCCAGGTCGATGACCCGGCCGGGGCTCGCGAAGCGCTCGTGGAGGCCGGCCTCCTGCTAGCGCGGATGCCGGACATGACTTCGCCTTTGCGGACATCGCACGCGCTGATGCGGGCGGCCATCTACCAGTCGATCCCGTACGCCCGTCGGCGGGAGCTCCACCTCCGCGCGGCTGAGCACGCCGATAACGTGATGGAGTCACTCGAACATCGGGTTGCGGCCACAGATCACCACGACGACGCTCTCGCCGCCGAGCTGGAACAAGCCGCACAGACCGCTCACGCCACGGGGGACTTCCGGCAAGCCGGGCAGATGTATCGCTGGGCGAGTGAGCTGAGCGACGATGCCGTGACCCGGAATCGCCGGTGGCTCGACGCGGCCGTCGAGATGATCCTGGCCCGCGACGTCGGATGGGTGCGGCAGCAACTTGCCGCCGTGCAATCAGCGCCGGACCTGGCCCGCCGGGCGGTGATCCAGGGACTCATGTTCGGAGTCGAGAAACGATGGCTGGACGCCTGGGCCATCTACACCTCTGTGAGCCAGGCCGCCCTG
>PLIQ01000417.1:0-5239 GCA_003140115.1 Actinomycetota bacterium
GCTCCGCCCGCCGAGGACCCGCCCGCCGCTCCGCTCGCCGAGGAGCCGCCCCCAGCGGCGCCAGCTGCCGAAACGGCCGGTGAGCAGGCGCCTGAGCCGGCGCCCGCCCCAGAACCCGGACCGGAGCCGGCGACCCCGGAGGACGTCTCTGAACCTGAGCCGTCGGCCGCCGTCGTAGCCGAAGTGCCGCGCGCCGAAGCACCGCCCGCCGCTCCGCCCGCCGAGCCGTCCGCGGCTCTCGCAGCCGAACCGCCTGCCCCGTCCCGCGATCGCCCGGCCCGGCGCCGGCGGCGCGTCCCCAGCCTGGTCGCCGCGATCGTGGTGCTCCTGGCCGCGGGCGGCGTGGCCGTGGCCGTCTCCCGGGCGCACGCCGGGCACTCCGGCCACGGCCACGCGACGGGCTCGCACCGGGCCGGGAGCCACCCGAGCAGCAAGGCGTTCCAGCTGGCCGCCGCCTGGGTGGCGCAGCAGATTGCCCGCAACGCGATCGTGGCCTGCGATCCGCTGATGTGTTCCGCGCTCGAGGCTAAGGGGGTGCCCGCCGCGAACCTGATGATCCTGCGGAGCGACACGCCAAGCCCGCTGGGCGCCCAGGTGGTCGTCGTGACGCCCGTGGTCAGGAGCCAGTTCGGCACGCGCCTGGACAGCGTGTACGCGCCGTCGGTCATTGCCGGCTTCGGCTCGGGACCGGATCAGGTGAGCGTGCAGGTCGTCGCGCAGGACGGGCCCGCGGCGTACCTGACGGCGCTGCACGAGGACATGGCGGCCCGGAAGGCGGCCGGGGCCCAGCTGCTGGCCAACAAGCGGATCGGGGCCGTGCCCGAGGCCCGGGCCCAGCTTGGGGCCGGCGCGGTGGATTCCCGGCTGCTCATCATGCTCGCGGCGCTCGCCGCCCAGCACCCGGTCCAGATCCTGGCCTTCGGCCAGCCCGCTCCGGGCGCGGGCCCGGGCGTCCCGCTGTGCTCGGCCGACCTGTCCGGCTCCGGCCAGGCCGCGGCCATGACCGACGCCAAGTACCTGACCTGGCTGACCACCTTCGTGCGGGCTCAGCTGGTCCCGTTCGCGGGCAGCATGGCCGTGCTGCCGCAGGCCGGCCAGTCCGTCGTGCAGGTGGTGTTCGCCCAGCCCAGCCCGCTCGGCCTGCTCGCCCACGCCTGAGCCGGCAAACTGCCCAATTAAATGCGAGTTCACCGGTCAGTTTGCCTATTAATACGGAACGGCCGTGGTATCTCTGTCAACCATGACTGCCAGTTCTCCCGGGGCCATCGACCGGCTGGACGCCGCGCTCATCGAGCTGCTGGCCGCCGAGCCGAGGGTCGGCATGCTCGAGGCGTCGCGGCGACTCGGCGTGGCCCGCGGCACGGTCCAGGCGCGCCTGGACCGCCTGCAGGACCGCGGGGTGATCACCGGATACGGACCTACCGTGGATCCCGCCGCGCTCGGCTACGAGGTCACCGCGTTCATCACGCTCGAGATCCGCCAGGCCGGCGGGCACGATCCCGTCGCGACCCGGCTGGCCGCGATCCCCGAGGTGCTCGAAGTCCACACCATCACCGGCCCAGGCGACATGCTCTGCCGGGTGGTCGCCGGCACCAACGCGGATCTGCAACGGGTGCTAGACGCGATCTTGTCGACCGAAGGCGTGGTCCGCTCCGCGACCCAGATTTCGCTGGCCACGCAGGTTCCTTACCGGGTCCTCCCGCTGGTCCACGCCGCCGCGTCGGGTCCGGGCCGGTTATTACCTGGTCCTTACGTGCCCGCTAAAGGCTGGATGCGCTGTTTAGCCTGGAGAGAACGGGTATGTAGAACTCCGTAAGCCCGGTGTCGCGGATGCCTACCCAGAATCTGGAATCCTCGTAGGGGCCTGGCGGTGAATCGCACGGATGACGGCGACGCGCAGCAGATGCGGCCCTGGCGTGCCCGCGAGGTCGCGGCCGAACGCCTGATGGTCGCGGGCCGAGCCGTGGCTGAGCCGCAGGAGCCACCCGCCGCGGTGCCGGTGGTGGTGAGTGATATCCCCGCGCAGCGGCCTGCTTTCGAGCTGGGGCCGCGTCCGCTGGCCGAGCCGGTGCCGGGTCCGCTGGCCGAGCCGAACCGGGCCGATCAGGGAGAAGCCGATCAGGGAGAAGCGGACCTGGCTGACCTGGAGCTGGTGCTGGGCCCGGACCATCCCGACACCCTGACCGCGCGGAGCAGCCTGGCCGCTGTGTACCAGGCCGCGGGCCGGCCCGCCGAGGCCCTTCCCCTGTTCGAGCGCACCCTGGTCAGCCTGGAACGACTGCTGGGCCCGGATCATCCCGACACCCTCACCGCCCAGAACAACCTCGCGGCCACCTACCGGGACGTCGGCCGGCTGGCCGAGGCGATCCTGCTGTTCCGGCTGATCCTGGCCGCCCGGGAGCGTCAGCCCGGCCCGGATCATCCAGACACGCTGAGCTCGCGCGGCAACCTGGCCGGCGCCTACCGGGCCGCGGGCCGCCCGGCCGAGGCCATCCCGCTGGTCCGCCAGATCCTGGCCATCCGCGAGCGGCAGCTGGGCCCGGACCACCACAGCACCCTGGCCGCCCGGAACAACCTAGCCGCCGCCTACCGGGCCGCGGGCCGGCCAGCCGAGGCGATCCCCCTGTTCGAGCAGAACCTGACCGTGTGCGAGCAGTCGCTGGGCGCCGACCACCCCCGGACCGTGGCCTCCCGGCGCAGCCTCGCCCGCGCGCGGCAGGAGGCAGGCCAAGCCAGCCCCAGCTGATTAATCTGCCCTGCGGGCTTGACCTTGACGCTACGTCAACCCTCCATGCTGGCTGTCATGAACATCCCGCCAGCAACCAATCAGATCCAGGGGCCCGCGATCCAGGTCCAGGGCCTAGAGAAGTCTTACCAGGAGCTGCGCGTGCTGCGCGGCGTGGACTTCGAGGTGGCGCGGGGCAGCATTTTCGCCCTGCTCGGCTCGAACGGAGCGGGCAAGACCACGGTGGTGAAGATCCTGTCCACGCTGCTCAAGGCCGGAGCGGGGACGGCCCGGGTCAACGGCTTCGATGTCGCGACGCAGGGCGCCGACGTACGCGAGTCCATCAGCCTGACCGGGCAGTTCGCAGCGGTCGACGAGATCCTCACCGGGCGGGAGAACCTCGTCCTGGTCGCCCGGCTGAGGCACCTCAAGGACCCGGGCACGATCGCGGATGACCTGTTGAGGCGCTTCTCGCTGACCGAAGCGGGCACCCGGAGGGCAGCGACGTACTCCGGTGGCATGCGCCGCCGTCTGGACATCGCGATGAGTCTCATCGGGAATCCGCCGGTCATCTTCCTCGACGAGCCGACGGCCGGGCTGGACCCGGAGGCGCGCCTCGAGGTGTGGCAGGCGGTCAAGGAGCTCGCCGAGGGCGGCACCACCGTGCTGCTCACGACTCAGTACCTCGACGAGGCCGAGCACCTAGCCGACCGGATCGCGATCCTGCACCAGGGCCGGATCATCGTCAACGGCACCCTGGCCGAGCTCAAGCAATTGCTGCCGCCCGCCAAGGTCGAATACGTCGAGAAGCAGCCCTCCCTCGAAGACGTCTTCTTCGCCGTCGTCGGCGACGCAAAGTAAGGAACAACCATGGCCACGCATTTCTTCGACGACACCGCTGTCCTCACCGGGCGGACCCTGCGCCACGTCACCCGCAGCCCGGACACCATCATCACGACCGCGATCACGCCGGTGGCCCTCCTGCTGCTGTTCGTCTACGTGTTCGGCGGCGCGGTCAAACACGGGTCGGGCTCGTACGTGACCTACCTGCTGCCCGGCATCTTGCTCATCACGATCGCGTCCGGCATCTCCTACACCGCGTTGCGGCTCTTCACGGACTTGCAGGGCGGGATCTTCGAGCGATTCCAGTCCATGCCGATCGCCCGTTCGGGCGTGCTGTGGGCGCACGTGCTGACCTCGCTGGCCGCCAATGTGATCTCGCTCGTGGCCGTCATCGGCGTCGCCGTCGCCGTCGGCTTCCGCTCGGGCGCCGGAGTGCTGGCCTGGCTCGCGGTCGCCGGCATCCTCATCCTGTTCACCCTGGCCCTGACGTGGCTCGCGGTCATCCCCGGCCTCACCGCGAAGAGCGTGGACGGCGCGGGCGCGTTCTCCTACCCGCTCATCTTCCTGCCGTTCATCAGCTCNNGCCTTCGTGCCCACCGCCACCATGCCCGGCCCGGTGCGCGCCTTCGCCGACTATCAGCCGACCACCTCCATCGTCGACACGATCCGCGACCTGCTCACCCAGCAGCCGGCCGGCACCAGCATCTGGACCGCCCTCGCCTGGTGCCTCGGCATCCTGACCGTCGCCTGCATCTTCGCCAGCATCG
This sequence comes from Actinomycetota bacterium, assembly GCA_003140115.1. Next base: position 4,336 of record PLIQ01000417.1, read on the forward strand.
CCTACCGTCGCAGGATCTCCTGACCCGGCGCCGGCCGGGTCAGGGCAGGATCAGAGCATGCTGACGATCAGTCAACTGGCGGCGTACGCCGGCGTCACGGTGCGGGCGGTGCGGCACTATCACCAGATCGGGCTACTGCCCGAGCCGGAGCGGGACGCTTCGGGTTACCGGCGGTACGGCGCNNCCCCGGCCTTTGCCGAAGCGGTCGAAAGGATCGACAGCCACCTGCGCGAGGAGATCGAGCGCCTTGAGATCAGCCGCAAGCAGATCGCGCAGCTCGCGGCCGGGGACAGCCTGGCGCTCCCGCCGGAGGTGACCGCCTATCTCGACCGGCTCCGGGAGATCGGGGCGTCAGAGCGGATCGTGGAGGCTGAGCGGGACGCGTGGATCCTGGTTGCGGCTCGCTGGCCCGACCAAATCCGCGAGTGGATGCCCGGGAAATTCGCGGAGCTCGAGGACCCGCAACTCGTCCGGTTCTATCGTCTCGCGTCGGAGATCCTCGAAGCCGACGCGGGCGACGACTCGCGTCTGGCCGAGGCCGCCGACATCATGGCCGGCCTGCTTGAGCAGGCCTACGCCTCCGGCGAGATCAACCCCGGCGAGGCGGCGTACGACGATCTAGCGTTCGACCTTCTAGACGCGCTTTTCGTCGAGTCCACTCCGCGGGCAGAGCGAATGCTGGAGCTGATGCGCGAGCGTGGCTGGACCGGCTGGATCCGGCCAGAGCGCCTGGCGGAGCCGCCCCGCTAACCTCCCGGCGTCTTTCATACCTCCGCTGAACATGCGGGCGTTTTCTTGCGGGGATCGCGCGCCCCACATGGGGTACGTGCGCCCCCGGCCCCCTCTTCCGGGATCGGGGTGCCACCATGCCCGGGATCGCAGGTGCATCATGGCGCCGCCAGGT
>PLIQ01000417.1:5255-9632 GCA_003140115.1 Actinomycetota bacterium
CGCCGGACAGGCCCGGTCGTGGCGGAGTTGGCGTGGTCCCCTCTCCGGGATCAGGGTGCCACGTGCTTTGGGTGACGCGAACTGGTCGTGGTCAGCCTTGGTGTTCTGGCCATACCCGGATACTGCGTTGTGCCGCGTCAAGGATCAGTTGCGCGTCGATGCCGACCCGCGTTTCGGCGGTTCCGAGCTGGCAGATGAACTCCAGGGGCCCGCTTGGCGGCAGCGGCCAGGCCCACCACCGCAAGAGCAGATAGTGCGACGTGCCGCCGCCGCCGCGTGAACGCAGGATCGCCCCGGTCGGCTCGGCGTCACCGCGTGGTGTCCCGCTGGTGACGATGCGGCCATCGGAGAGCTGCAAGCTGATCTGGAAGGACTGCCGTTCCGCGAGGGCGCCCCTCGGCGCGCCGGGTACCGGGTCTGCGTCGAAGCCGGGGGCGTCAGGCCGGATGAGCCGGGTCACGAAGATCTCGAATCCGTTGCTGTAGGCCGACATGCCGGTGATCGCGATCGCGCTCTGCTCGGATCGGCCGAACTGCAGGGTGCTGATCGGCACGATGGCGGGAAATTCCGTCTCCGGCGGGTCCCACGGTCGAGGCACCCGGCGTAGCAGTGCCGTCCGCGGGGGCGGTGACTTACGAAACAAGCCCATGGCACAAGCCTCGCTCTAGAGTCACCCCAGCCGGCCTAGTGGATCAGGTCGGTGGCGATCTCCAGGATGACGGCCCGCAGCTTGTCCGGGTCGTCGACCTGCGTCAGGTAGACGTGACAGATGGCGCCGACGGTGAGCGTGGCGGCGGTGGCGCGTACTCGCTCGCGTAGCGGCGCGTCGGGACCGGCGAGCAGGGCGACCAGCGAGTCGAGCCGGTCGCGGAAGCGCGCGAACCGTTCCTTGCCCGCTTCCATGCCCTGCACCGCGGCCCGGTTCTGCTCCAGGAAACGGAACACCGTACTGCCGGCCAGCACGATCCCCACGTAGCGATCCAGGATCTCGCGGCGGGTCTCCTCGCTGCGCGGCAGGTCCTTGGCCCAGTCCAGGAGGTCGTCGATCTCCGCGAAGTAGTCGTCGGTGAAGCTGTGGACGATATCTTCCTTGGACTTGAAGTGGTAGTACAGCGCGGCCTTGGTCACGCCCAGTCGCTCCGCGATCTCGCGCAGTGAGGTCTTCTCGTAGCCCTGCTCGGCGAACAAGTCGAGCGCGACCTTCTGCGCCTGTGCTCTGGTGTCCCTACGCGGAGCGGATCCCGCGTCCTGCATGTCCGTTCGCACTCCTTCGCGGAGCTGGGCCGAAGTTACTTGACGGCCGGTTAGTTCGCAGCCTAGCATAATGACTTGCCGGCCGGTAAGTACTCTAGCCGGTGAAATCGCGGACGGGAAGCATACGGGCGCGGACGGGAAGCGGCGGCGGCGGACGAGGGAGATAGCACGTGGCGGAAGCATCGGGGCCTGGGATGAACGGGCAGGGCGGCTCGGGGGCGCCCGCGGCCATGAACGGCCAGGGGCCGGGCGGTGGCGGGCAGTTCCTCGCGCATCGCGACGTGATGATCGTCCTGCCCGGGCTGCTGCTCGCCATCCTGCTGGCCATGCTGGACAACCTGATCGTGAGCACCGCGCTGCCGCGGATCGTCGGCGACCTCGGCGGGGTGGACCACCTGTCCTGGGTGGTGACCGCCTACATCCTCGCGTCCACCGTCACTACGCCGTTCTACGGCAAGCTCGGCGACATGTACGGACGGAAGAGATTCTTCATCGCCGCGATCATCATCTTCCTGATCGGCTCGGCGCTGTCCGGCCTCTCGCAAACCATGACCGAGCTCATCGCGTTCCGCGCGCTGCAGGGCCTCGGGGCCGGCGGGCTGATGGTCAGCGCGATGGCGACCCTCGGTGACATCGTGGCGCCGCGCGAGCGCGGCCGCTACATGAGCTACATGATGGTCGTGATGATGCTCGCGACCATCGGCGGCCCGCTGCTCGGCGGGTTCATCACCACCACATTCTCGTGGCGCTGGATCTTCTACATCAACATCCCGGTGGGCGGGGCCGCGCTGGTCTACATCATGACCACCCTGCACATGCCGGTTAAGCGGGTCAAGCACAAGATCGACTACCTCGGCGGCGGCCTGCTGGCCCTGGCGGCCACGTCGTTGATCCTGCTCGCCACCTGGGGCGGCACCGAGTACCCCTGGGCCTCGACGCAGATCATCGGCCTGGGCCTGCTCACCGTGGCGGCCACGATCGGGTTCTGCGTCACCGAGACCAGGGCCGCCGAGCCGATGCTCCCGCTGCACGTCTTCCGCAACCGGAACTTCTCGGTCACGATGGCGCTGACCTTCCTCACCGGCCTGGCCATGTTCGGCGCGCTGACGTTCTTGCCGCTGTACCAGCAGACCGTGCAGGGCGCGTCGCCGACCATCAGCGGGCTGATGCTGACGCCGATGATGCTGGGCGTCACTGCAACCTCGATCGTGGCGGGCCAGGTGACCACCAGGACCGGCCGGTACAAGATATTTCCCATCCTGGGCGGGGCCATCATGGTCTTGGCCATGTACCTGCTCACCGGGCTGAACGTGGCTACCACGCGGACCACGTCGGAGATTCACTACGTGATCCTCGGCCTGGGCATGGGCTTCCTCATGCAGATGGTGTCGCTGATCGCGCAGAACAGCGTGCAGCAGAAAGACATGGGCGTGGCCAGCAGCGCCCGGATGTTCTTCCAGCAGATCGGCGGCTCGCTCGGCGTGGCCGCGTTCGGCGCCGTGTTCGCCCGGCGGCTGACCCAGTCGCTGGCCGCCGCTGCGGGCAGCGGCGTGCACATCAACGCGAGTGGCGGCCAGCTCGACCCGGCCACCGTCGACTCACTGCCCGCGGCGGTCAAGCACGACGTGTTCTTCGCGATCGCGCACGCGGTGCAGGGCGTGTTCGTCTGGGCCCTGCCGGCCGCGGGGCTGATCTTCGTGCTGTCCCTGCTCATCAAGGAGGTCCCGCTGCGCGGGCGGGTCGCGCCGCCGGAAGCCGGGGAGACCGCCACCCAGCAGCCCGAGCTCGTGTCTTAAGCCGGGGCGATGTCAAGGGATCACGATCACCGGGTAGTGATTGTGCCGTTCCAGGGCCCGCGGCACCGAGCCGAGGACGTGGTGGTATCCATGCTCGGATCGCCCGACGACGATGACCACCGAGGCGTCGGGCCCGTGCTGGTAGCACAGGTCGTCCGCCACCGCGATCAACTGGTCCGCGATCGCGCCGTCACGGCGCTGGAAGTGCCAGTGCTGCGCTGCGCCCCTGCGGTGGGTGGCCTGCAGATGGGCGTGGACCTCCCCGGACAGCTCGCGGGTCGCATCGTCCAAGCTCTGCAGCACCTCGGCCGAGGCACGGCCGCTCACGTCGGCGGCGGTGGCGAGGGCCGAGAGGTGCGCCACGTACACGATCTCCATGCCGCCGGGCCGATCGTTCAGGAGCCGGGATGCCGCGTCGAGGGCGCGCAGCGCCGAGGCTGACCCGTCGAAGCCGACGACCGCGTACACCTGCGTGTCCGGTGGCCCGATAAGGGTGCCCGCGGTCTGGTCTGAATTGGTGGTGAGCGTCATCATGACTGGCTCCTTCACCTGATGTGCCCAGGTAGAGTTGGTAAGTACAACTTTAGGGCTTAGGGTTGTACTTTGCAACCTAGATGAAGGTGGAAAGTGACTCGCGAGGCTGCCCTCGAGGACCTGTACAAGGGCCTCACCACGATGGTCCGGCGGTCCCGTGGCGTGGGCGACGACCTCCATCCCCGCTTGTCCCTGGTCGCCTACACGCTGCTGACAGAGATCTACCTCACACCGGGGGTACGCGCCGCCGACCTGTCCACGCACTTCGGCCTGGACAAGTCCACCCTGTCCCGGCAACTCGAGCAGCTCATCTCGGCCGGGCTGCTGCGCCGTGAAGGAGAGCGGCCGGGGCGCCGGGGCAACACGCTCGCTCTTACCCCCGTCGGTGAGCAGCACCTGGCCACCGCGGCGCAGGCCATTCGAAGTCGCCTGGCCGAATGGCTGAGCGACTGGAAGGACCAGGACATCGCCACCTTTGCCGGGCTAGTCGCCCGGTTCAACGTGAGCAGGAACCAGACCTGACCGGCGGGACGTCTAGCGCACGCCGGGCTGGATGGGGCGCTCGGGACCGTTCCCCGTGATCGCACTGAGGGTGTCGACGATGAGGGCGACGAGCTCGTCGCGGGGCACCGACCGGATCTCCTCGAACCATCCCAGTGAGCGGCCGAGGCTGATGCCGATCAGCGCGGAGACCGCGACCTGCGCTCGCAGCTCGGGGCGGTCGACGCCCTGCGCTTTCATGTTGGCGACCGGGGGGCTGACCAGGCGCTGGGCCAGGCGGTTCAGGGCGGCG
>PLIQ01000172.1:0-3957 GCA_003140115.1 Actinomycetota bacterium
AGCGCCACGGGCCCGGCACCGATGTCGAGGTAGCTGATCTCGCCGGAGCGAGTCGCGGCGGTGTGCCGGTGGGCGTTGAGTTCGGATAGCTGCATTACGCTCGCCTTTCTAGACGATGCCTGATTGTTACTAGACCGACTGTCGGTTTATGCTAAACAAACCGACAGTCGGTCTGTCAAGGGCTTTTAGCCAGGATGAGGAGCGCGATGGACGGGTCCGACGCGGCGGACCAGGCGAACGCGGCGGACCGGCCGAACAGGAACGTCGCCCGCGGCGAAGCGACGCGGGGGCAGCTGCTCGTGATCGCCACGCGCATGTTCGCCGAACGCGGGTACGAGGACACCTCGATCGAGGCGGTGCTCCGGGAGGCCGGGGTCAGCCGGGGCTCCCTCTACCACCACTTCGCGAGCAAGGAGGCCCTGTTCGAGGCGGTGGCCGAGGAGGTCGAGACCAGCGTCGGGGCGCAGACCGTGGCCGCGGCGAGCGGTTCGCAGGGCCCGGTGGAGGCGCTGCGCGCCGGGTTCACGGCGTGGATCCGGCTCGCGGGCGATCCGGTGGTGCAGCGGATCTTGCTGATCGACGGGCCCTCGGTGCTCGGCTGGGAGCGCTGGCGGGCGATGGAGGAACACCACGCGCTCGGCCTGATCCGGGCGGTGCTGCAGATCATCGCGGACCAGGGGAAACTGCGGCAGGAGTCGGTCGGCACGCTGGCCCACATGCTGCTCGCGTCGGTCAACGAGGTCGCACTGCTGGTCGCCCGTTCGGACGACCAGCAGGCCGCGATGCAGGCGGGCGTCGACGCCATCGACGAGCTGCTGGGACGGCTGTTTAGCTAACGGCGCGCTGATTTAGCTAACGACGCACTGGCCTCAGGCCATCCGGTCGAGGATCTGCCGGACCAGCTCCATCGAGGTGTGCGGGTGCAGGAAGGCGAACCGGGCCACGGTCTGTCCCTCCCAGGCTGACGGCGGGATGAACGCGACCTGGTCGGTCAGCAGCTGGTCGGCCCAGCGGGTGTACTGGGCGGAATCCCAGCCGCGGCGGCGGAACAGCACGACCCCGAGCTCGGGCTCGCGGATCAGCTCCAGGTGATCCCGGACCCGGATCTCGGCCGCGGTCTCCCGGGCCAGCTCGAGGGCCGCCTCGATGGCCTGGGTGTACGCGTCGGTCCCGTAGACGGCCAGCGAGAACCACAGCGGCAGGCCGCGGGCCCGCCTGGTCAGGTGGTAGGCGTAGTCGGTCGGGTTCCACTCCCCCGGCGTGTCGTGGATGACGTCCAGGTAGGACGCGTCCTGCTTGTGCACCGCGCGGGCCACCGACGGGTTCCGGTAGAGCAGGGCCGCGCAGTCGAACGGGCCGAACAGCCACTTGTGCGGGTCCACGATGAACGAGTCGGCGTGCTCGATGCCGTCGTAGCGGTGCCGGATGCTAGGCGCGAACAGGCCAGCTCCGCCGTAGGCGCCGTCGACGTGGAACCACAGGCCGTACTCGCGCGCGACCTCGGCCGCGCCGGCCAGGTCGTCGATGATCCCCGCGTTCGTGGTGCCGGGGGTGGCCACGACCGCGGCGAGGGACCGGGAGTCGCCGTCGGCCGCGATGGCCGCCCGCAGTCCGGCGCCGGTCAGCCGGTGATCATCGGCCCGCACGATCAGCGCGTCCATCTCCAGGATGCGCAGCGCGTTGGTGATGGAGGAATGCGCGTCCTCGCTGACCGCGACGCGCCACCGCCGGCCCGCCGCGCCCGACCCCGCCTTGCGCTTGGCCACCTCACGGGCCACCACCAGGGCGGACAGGTTCCCGGCCGAACCGCCGGAGACGAAGCAGCCGCCCGCGCTGGCCGGCATCCCGGCCCGGTCGGCGATCAGCCGCAGCGCCATGTTCTCGGCGTGGATCGCCCCGGCCGCCTCCAGCCAGGAGATGCCCTGGATCGACGCGCAGGAGATCAGCATGTCGAACAGCAGCGAGGCCTTGGTCGGCGCGGCCGGGATGAACCCGAGGAAGCGCGGGCTGTCCGCCGAGATCACGGCCGGCGCGATGACCGAGGTGTACACGCCCAGCACCTGGTCCGGGTTGTGCGGCTCGGGGCCGAGCAGCCCCTTCAGCGCCGCCTCTAGCTCGGCCGGATCCCGCGAGCCCCGGTCCAGGGGCACCGGGTCCAGCCGGAGCCGGTTCTCCGCGTAGGCCAGTACCGACCTGATCATCGACTCCGTCGTCGGATCCACACTGTGCATGGTGCGCACCGTAGAGGCTCGGGACACGGGATCGCAAGGGTCAACGAACGGCGCGTGGTGAGTCCTGTGGGGTGGCAGTGACGGGATCGCGCGGGGTCAGGGCGTCGGCGCGGTCCAGCAGGGGCTGGCAGCGCAGGCGGCCGGCGATGTCGCGGGCCTCGGCGATGGCCGCCGCGGCGAGCGCGGCGTCACCGGCGTCACGGGCGGCTCCGGCGGCCTGAGCAGCGGCCAGGTACTGGGCGTGATCGAGCAGGCCGTGGGCGAGATGGTAGGGCGTGGACAGCTCGCGCAGGCTCTTGACCGCGGCGGTGAAGGAAGCCGCGGCGTCACCGTCACCGTCGCCGGCGGCGAGCCGGGCGCAGACCAGGTCGCGTTCGGCCCGGAGCATGGAGGCCAGATATCCGGGCTGGTAGGAGTCGAGCAGGGCGAGCAGATCCCGGGCGGCGGCGGTGTCGCCCAGTTCCTGGGCGCAGCGCGCCGCCAGCGGCCAGGCCCAGCGCAGGTAGATGTTGCTGATCCCGATGCCGTCGGCGAGAGCCAGGAGCGCCCGGGCATGCCGCAGCGCGTCGGCCGGCTGACGCCGGGCGGCCGCGGTGAAGGCCTCCAGGATACTGATCTCGGCTCTTACCTGCGGATCTTCGTTGGCCCGGATGTCCCGCAGGACGGTGAGAACCTCCCCGGCCGTCTCGTCGCCCCGCAGGGCCGCCAGCCAGCCGCGTTCGCAGTTGAGCTCCTCGATGTCGGCCAGCCCGTCGGACTCCATGGCCTGGGTATATTCGGTCTCCGCGGCGTCCCAGTCACCGATATCGATGAGCGCTTCGGCCACATTGATGATCGCCACGGCCAGGTAATGCCGCTCCCCGGTGCGGCGCAGGTGCCCGGCGGCGGTCCGCGCGGCGTCGGCCGCGGCCGCGGGATCGGTGGACATCAGCGCGTCGGCCAGGTTGAGCAGCGCGTGCCCCATGGTGAAGTTGTCGCCGACCTGGGTGGCGAGCCGCACGCTCTCACGCAAGTAAGAGATGGCCTGGGGCCGCCGCTCGGCCACCAGATGGTAGAGCCCCCGGGTCAGCAGCAGCTCGCTGAGCTGGCCCGGGCCGACGTTGAGCGCCTGGCCCAGGGCAAGCGACTCGGCGCTGAGCCGGTCGGCGTCGGGCGAGCCAGAGAACACCTCCAGCCCCGCCAGCCGGTTCATGGCCCACACGGTGTCGGTGTCCGGGCCTTCCCGCAGGACATCCACGGCGGCGGTGAGCCGCTCGCGGGCATCGGCATGACGCCCCCTGAACCGCAGGGCCTGGCCGGCCAGAGCCTGGACCCGCGCGGCGGCCCGGTCCTGACCGCGCCGGAGATAACGCCCCCGGGCCTGCTCCGCGTACTCGATGGCCATCGGATAGCTGGCGTCCGCGAAAGCGGCCCGCGCGGTGCGTTCCCACAAGGCCGCTGCCGCCTCGGGCGCGCTCAGCTCGGCGGCGGCGGCGTAGCTGGCCGCGGCCCGAGCCGGGGCGCCGGTCCGCACGGCCCGTTCGGCGGCCCGGGTCAGGGCGGTGACGGCCTGGTCGCGGATCTGCGCAGCGTCGGGGGCGTCGGGGATGGCGTTGAGCGCGTCCAGGTAGTGCTGGGCGATCACGTCGGTGACCTCTTCGCCGTCGCCGGGGAACACCGCGCGCAGGTGAGCGGCCACGGCCAGGTGACGGGCCTTGCGGTCGCGGCGGGACAGCGTGTCGTAGGC
>PLIQ01000172.1:4018-21605 GCA_003140115.1 Actinomycetota bacterium
AGCAGCGCGTGCAGGCTGTCCGGCACGGCCAGTTCCCCCACATCGCTGGTCAGCCGGTAGACCCCTTCGACCGGCTGGACGATGTCCCGGTCGATCAGCGAGCGGACGGTCTCCACCGCGAACAGCGGGATGCCCTGGGCCTGGCGGGTGATCTTGGACCGGGCCGCGGGCGGCATCCCCGGGACCAGCGCGTCGACCAGCAGGTCCATGGACGCCGTGTCCAGCGGATCCAGGGTCAACGTGCTCCGGTTGCGGCCCGCGCCGAACCCGGGCCGGGCCTGGCCCAGCTCGGGGCGGGCGAACACCAGCACGTACACCGGCAGGTCCCGCACCCAGTCGATCAGATGGTCCAGGAAATCCAGCAGGCCGGTGTCGGCGTACTGCGCGTCCTCGACCAGCAGGATGACCGGGTTCTCGGCGGCGAGCCGTTCGAAGAACAGCCGCCAGCCGGCGAACAGCTCCTCCCGGGACAGGGCTTCACCGCCGTCCTCGGCGAACGCCACGCCGAGCAGCCGGCCGAGGCGCAGCCCGGCGTAGGAATGTTCGGCCGGATCGGGCACGAACCGGTCCAGGCCCGCGGCGAGCTTGGCCGCGGCAGTCTCGGGCGGGTCCTCCTCGGCGATCCCCAGCCGCTGGCGGACGATCTGGGCCAGCGCCCAGAACGCCACCCCTTCCCCGTAGGACAGGCACCGGCCGCGGTGCCACCACACGTCAGCCTTCAAGCCGTCGGCGTACTTCTCGAACTCCCAGCCCAGCCGGGACTTGCCCACCCCGGCCGGGCCGGACACCAGTACCAGCCGCGGCACCTTGCGCTCGGCCGCGGCGTGGTACAGGTCCTTGATCGTGCGCAGTTCGGCGTCCCGGCCGGTCAGCGGGGCCTCCAGGCCGTCGACCCGCTGCGAGCCGCCCACTGCGGCCAGCACCCGGACCGCCCGCCACAGCCGCTGCGGCTCGGCCTTGCCCTTCAGGGTGTGCTCCCCGGCATCGGCAAACGCGATCGCACTGCCGGTCAGCCGGTGGGTCGCTACGTCGACCAGCACTGACCCGGGCTCGGCGGCTGCCTGCACCCGGGACGCGGTGTTCACCGCGTCGCCCGCCACCATCCCCTCGCCGACGGCACGCAGGTTTACCGCCACCTCGCCGGTCACCACCCCGGCGCGCGCGGCCAGGCCGGGCAGGCCCGACTCGGCGCCCAGCTCGGCGACCGCCGCCACCAATTCCAGCGCGGCCCGCACGCCCCGCTCCGCGTCGCCTTCGGTCGCCACCGGGGTGCCCCAGACGGCCATCACCGCGTCCCCGATGAACTTCTCGACCACGCCGCCGTACCGGCCGATTACCGTCCGGGCGACCCCGAAGTACTCCGACAGCAGCTCGCGGACCGCCTCCGGATCGCGGGCCTCAGACAACGGCGTGAACCCGACGATGTCGCAGAACAGCACCGAGCACATCCGCCGCTCGGCGGCCGACTCGCGGACCGGCGCGGAAGCCGGTACGGGAGCGGTCGTGACATCGAAGAGGGTGGTGCCGCACCGGCGGCAGAAGCGTTTGCCGGGCGTCAGCGGCTCACCGCAGGTCGGGCAGCCGACGCTCGCGGGCGCGCCGCAGTCCCCGCAGAAGAGGTCGCCCTCGTCCAACGGAGCACCGCACCGCCCGCACCCCACCCGACTTCTCCCACGCTCGGTACGTGAACCTGGTCAAGCTCGCATGTAAGGGCCATTGTAGGCTCGCAGGCCACCGCTGCGAAGTCCCGCGGGACCCGTTGAACGCGGCCTGGTGCACGCAGCACGCTTCGTTCGGCATAAATTTCGGGAGCGGGCGGATATGGCGTCGCCCACGGTCATCCGCCAGGATGGGGCTTGCCTGCGGGAATGGAGGGACGATCGTGACGAACTCACCGGCACATCCGCTCGACCCGCTGACGGCGGAGGAGATCCGGCAGGCGGCCGCGATCCTGCGGCGCGACCGCGAGGTCGGCGTCGTCGGGTCGGGCTGGCGGTTCGCGTCGATCGAGCTCAAGGAGCCGGGCAAGGCCGCGCTGGCGGCGGGTGAGGCGACCGGCCGGGACGCGATCGTGGTGTGCTGGGACCGCTCGGACGGGCAGGCCTACCGGGCCGTGGTGTCCCTGGCCGGCGACGCGGTGACGAGCTGGGAGCACCTGCCCGGCCAGCAGCCGAACATGACCATCGACGAGTGGCACGAGTGCGACCAGGTGCTCCGGGCCGACCCGGCGCTGGCGGCGGCGCTGGCCCGGCGCGGGATCACCGACATGTCCCTGGTGCTCACCGACATGTGGGCCTACGGCGCCGCGCTGGTGCCCGAACGGTACCGCGGCCTGCGGATCGGCTGGTCGGACGTTTGGTACCGGGACAGCCCGGACAGCAATCCGTACGCGCACCACGTGACCGGGCTGCACCCGGTGGTCGACCTGAACCGCATGACGGTGCTGGAGATCGAGGACGTTGACCCGGGCGAGCAGCCCGAGGTGCGGGGCGAGTACACGCCCGCACTGCTCGGACGGCCGCTGCGGGAGGTCGCGCCGCTGGAGATCAGCCAGCCCTCCGGGGCCGGATTCACGCTGGACGGACGCCTGCTGAGCTGGCAGAACTGGCGGCTGCGGCTGGGGTTCAACTACCGTGAAAGCCTGGTGCTGCACCAGGTGGGGTTCGATGACGGCGGGCGGCTGCGGTCGGTCGCGCACCGGATGTCGTTCGCGGAGATGTTCGTGCCGTACCGGGACGCCAGCCCCGACCACTACCGGCGGACCGCGTTCGACATCGGCGAGTGGGGCCTGGGCTTCATGACCACGTCGCTTGAGCTCGGCTGCGACTGCCTGGGCGAGATCGCGTACCTGGACGCGGTGGTGCACGACTCTTTCGGTGAGCCCCGTGAGATACGCAACGCGATATGCGTGCACGAGGAGGACAGCGGCGTGCTGTGGAAGCACGTCGACGAGCGGACCGGCGCCGAGGTGCGGCGCCAGCGGCGGCTGGTCATCTCCTTCCACGTCACCGTGGCCAACTACGAGTACCTGGTGTACTGGCGGTTCTACCAGGACGGGAACATCGAGTGCGAGGTCCGGGCGACCGGGATCGTGGTGACCTCGCACGCGTCTGGGGTTCCGGTCAATGGGACGCTGGTCGACCAGGGCACGTACGCGCCGTTCCACCAGCACTTCATCGTGGCCCGGCTCGACCTGGACGTGGACGGACCGGACAACACGGTGTACGCCGTCTCGTCGCGGGCCACCGGAGACGACCCGTACGGCCTGGGCCTGGAGGTGGTGTCGACGCCACTGCGGACCGAGGCGGAGGGAAAGCAGGATTACGACTGGGCCTCTCAGCGCGCCTGGAAGGTGGTCAACGAGGGGGTGCCGAACGGCCTGGGTTCGTCGGTCGGGTACAAGCTCGTGCCGTCCGGGGCGTTCCCTGCGCTGCTGGACCCCTCGTCGCCCGCGTTCCAGCGGGCCGAGGTGATCGGGCACACGCTGTGGGTCACGCCGTACCGGGAGGACGAGCGCTGGCCCTGCGGTGACTTCCCGAACCTCAGCTCACGGGACACCGGGCTGCCCGTGTGGACGGCGGCGGACCGGCCCATCGAGAACACCGATGTGGTGCTGTGGTACGTGTTCGGCATCCATCACATCACCCGGCCGGAGGACTGGCCGGTGATGCCGACCGATGCGGTGTCGTTCTGGCTGAAGCCGTTCGGTTTCTTCGACCGCAATCCGGCCTTGGACGTGCCGCCGTCCCCGCACTGCTCGACCTAGCGCGCGGCCTACAGATCGCCGTCGTTGCGGTGGAAGTACTTGTCGTCCTGCTGGACCCGCGCGACGTCCTCGGCTGCGCGTCGCTGGACCTCGCTGAGCTTCGGGTCCGCGACGTTGGTGTGGATCAGGCTGCGCCCGCCCTCGCCCCCGCCCTCGCCCACGGTCCCGCAGGAACTGAACCATGAAAAGAACCCCATGACCGACTCCCTCGTCGCGACGGTACTGCACCTTAGGGTCTACCCCGGATTCATCTCGTGGCACCATGGAGACAGGTCGCTGCGGCCTGGTCGGAGGTGTGGTGCGGGTCGAGGTGAGCCTCGAGGCGGAGGAGTTCGTCCGCGGACGGGGCGGGCAGTTGTGGGTCTGGGCCGCCCACCCGCCCATGTGCTGCTCGGGGACGCCCGCCTACATGCACGCGGCCACCGCGCCGCCGCTGGACCCGGGCGGATTCAGTCCGGCGCATACGGCCGGCCTGGAGGTCTGGTACCGCATGCCGGGCGGCCGGCGGCCGGAGGTCCTGGAGATCGGCCTGCACGGCAAACGCCGTCCGCGCGTCGAGGCGTACTGGGACGGCTGCCTCTACGCCCTGTAAGGCTCGTTCCTCCCCGTCTTCCTCCCCGTCGCGGACCACTTCATCATCGGAGCCGGGCGGCTGCGATGATGTCAACCTCGGAAGACTTTTGCGAGGAGGATCATGACCCCGGCGCGTGACCTAGCCGATCGCTTTCATCTGCGCTGGCTCGAGGAGAACCCCTTTGCGGCCAGCATGTACGGCATTCCGGGGTACGACGACCTGATGCCGGACGAGAGCGAGGAGGGCGCGCAGGCCTGGCGGGCCGAAGTCGCGCAGTTCCTCGGGGAGGCCGACGCGATCGCGGCCGAGCCGCTCAGCCCGGCCGACGCGGTCACGCTGGACTGCACCAGGGAGGCGGCCGTCCAGGAGCTCGCGAGCATCGACCTGGCCCGGGCCGAGTACACGGTCACCGCCATGCAGTACGCCGGGCCGGCGGTCTTGATGGCGGTGGCGGCCCGGACCGTGCTGCTCGACGCGGCGGCGGCGGAGGCCTACCTGGCCCGGCTGCGGCGCAGCGGCGTGTGGCTCGACCAACTGAGCGAGCGGCTGCGGGCCGGCGCTCAGAAGGGGCGGCTCCCAGTCGCCCCGCTCATGGAACAGGCCATCACCTGGGCAGAGGCCGTGCTGGCCGGTCCCGCCCCCGCACCGCTGCTGTCCCCCCAGCCACCCCAGGGATGGATAGGAACGGCGGCGTGGGAAGCCGAACGCCGCCTGATCGCGGCCGAGGTCGTCAAGCCGGCGCTGGTCAGGTGGGTCGCCACGGTCAATGAGCTGCTGCCGCGGGCCCGGCCGTCCGAGCAGGCCGGGCTGGTCCACCTGCCGGGCGGCGAGGAAGACTACGCCCGGGCGGTCCGGATCTACACCACCTTGCCGCTGCACCCCGGACAGCTGCACCAGACCGGCCTGGACCACATCGCCGCGCTGGAGGCCCGGGCCGTCGAGCTGGGCGCCGGACTCGGGCTTTCCGGGCTGGCTGAGGTGTTCGACGCGCTGCGCGACTCGGCGGGGAAGATATCGCCGGCCGAGGCCATCCGCGAGGCGGCGGTGGCGGTGCGGCGGGCCGAGGCCCGGGCGGCGGAGTTCTTCCCGCAGCCCCTGCCGCCGCCGTGCGAGGTGACGCCGATGCCCGAGGTGGTGGCCGTGAGCGGCGCCGCGCCGCACTACACTCCGCCGCGGCTGGACGGCGGCCGGGCCGGGACGTTCTGGTTCAACACCGAGCGGCCCACCGCCGGGACCGGATGGGACATCGAGGTGGTGGCCTTCCACGAAGCGGTCCCCGGGCATCACCTGCAGCTCTCCCGCCTGCAACTGCTCACCGAGCTGCCCGCGCTCCAGCGCCAGCGCAGCCTGCCCGTGTTCTCCGAGGGCTGGGGCCTGTACGCCGAGCAACTCGCCGAGGAAGCCGGGCTTTACGCCGACGATCGCGGCCTGCTCGGCTCGATCAGCACGTCGCTGATGCGGGCCGCCCGGCTGGTGGTGGACACCGGCATCCACTTCTTCGGGTGGAGCCGGGAGCGGGCCCTTGAGTTCCTGGCCGAGCACGTCCCGATGCCACGGGAGTTCCTGGCCGGCGAGGTGGACCGGTACGTGGTGATGCCGGGCCAGGCGCTGGCCTACCTCACAGGCAAGCTCGAGATCATCCGGATCCGGGACGAAGCCCGGGAGCGCCTGGGCCCGGCGTTCTCGCTGCCTGCCTTCCACGCCGCCGTCCTGGACCACGGCTCGCTTCCGATGCCGGCCCTGGACCGCAGCATCGCGGGCTGGCTAGACCGCGCTGGGTGATGAGTTTCGTCGGCCTGGCGCGTCTCACGGGTATGACCGAACCAAAGACGCACACCCTTGACGTGCCGGGTGCCGTGCTGCAGTACGACGTCCGGGCTAACGAGGCCAGTACCGAGCCCGTCCTGCTGCTCATCGGGTCGCCGATGGACGCCGGCGGATTCGTCACCCTGGCCGGGCACTTCCCCGACCGCACGGTGGTGACTTATGACCCGCGCGGGGCCGGGCGCAGCCCGCGCACCGACGGCGCCAGCCAGACCACACCCGACGAGCACGCCGATGACCTGCACCGGCTGATCTCGGCGCTGGACGCCGGGCCGGTGGACATCTTCGCGAGCAGCGGCGGGGCCGTCAACGCGCTGGCCCTGGTGGCCAAGCACCCTGAGCAGGTCCGGACCCTCCTGGCGCACGAGCCCCCGGCCTCCCAGGAGCTACCGGACCGCGAGCCGATCCTGGCCGCGTGCGACGACATCCACCAGACCTACCAGCGCAGCGGGTTCGGCCCGGCGATGGCGAAGTTCATCGTGCTGGTCAGCTATCGGGGCCCGCTCTCGGTCGACTACGCCCAGCAGCCCGCTCCCGATCCGGCCATGTTCGGCCTGCCGGGCGAGGATGACGGCTCCCGGAACCATCCGCTGGTCGGGCAGAACATCGTCACATGCAACGCGTACCAGCAGGACTTCGACGCCCTCCGCGCGGCGTCGACCCGTATCGTCATAGGCGTCGGAGCACAATCCGGGACGATCCTTCCCGGCCGCGCGGCCGTGGCCGTGGCCGAACGGCTCGGGACTGCGCCGGTCACCTTCCCCGGCGGCCACGACGGGTTCCTCGGCGGCGAGTACGGCTCGGCCGGCGAGCCGGACGCCTTCGCGGCGACGTTGCGGACGGTCCTGGCCGGCTAAGCGTTCGGATTCTTCATCTTCTGGTCACCTGAGCGTTTCCTTTCTTTGGTTTTTAGCTCGTTACGGGGCATACCGTCCAGGTTTGGGTGAGCCTGTCTGGAAGAGCCCGGACCCGGGGGCTACGGTTTACCCGTCCTTTCAGGTCGCCACTTCGGCGTTAGGAGTCCTACGTGACGATTGAGGTGAGTAGGCGCCAGCTGATGGCGTCGGCCGGCGGGATGGTGCTGGCCTCTTTCGCGCTGCCGTCCGGCTTGCGGAAGATGCTCGACAGCGCCGCGCCAGCATCGCCCAGCAGCGCGCGCCTGACCGGCGCGCCCATCTCCGACATCGAACACGTCGTCGTGCTGATGCAGGAGAACCGCTCCTTCGACCACTACTTCGGCACCATGCCCGGTGTGCGCGGCTTCGCCGACCCGAGCGTGCCGAAGAGCCGGTTCTACCAGTACGACGCGGACAACCCCGACAAGTACCTGCTCCCGTTCCACACCGACACGCACAGCACCAGCGCGCAGAACCTGCCCTCCAACAGCCACAGCTGGGGTCCTCAGCACGATTCGTATGACAACGGGAAGATGGACGGGTTCGTGACCGCGCACCTGGCGGCCGACGGGGTCGCCGGGCAGTACACGATGGCCTACTTCGAGCGGAACGACATCCCCTTCCACTGGGCCCTGGCCGACGCCTTCACGATCTGCGACGGCTATCACTGCTCGGTGCTGGGCCCGACTTGGCCCAACCGGCTGTACCTGATGACCGGCCAGATCGACCCGGCGGGGCTGCACGGCGGCCCGATCTACGGCAACTACGTGCCGCCCGAGGGCTACTCGTGGCAGACCTACCCTGAGCTGCTCACGAACGCCGGCGTCTCCTGGAAGATCTACCAGGAGCTCGACAACTACGGCATGAACGTCATGGAGTACTTCGACCAGTACCAGAACGCCCCGGTGTCGTCGCCGCTGTACCAGGGCGCGATGCGCTTCTACCAGGCCGGCCAGTTCGAGTACGACGCCCTCCACGACCGGCTGCCCACGGTGTCGTGGATCATCCCCACGTCCTTCCAGTCCGAGCACCCCGACTTCATGCCGGCCGCCGGCGCCGACTTCGTCGCGAGCAAGCTCAACGCGATCGCGTCGAACCCCGATGTCTTCGCCAAGACCGTGTTCGTCCTCATCTACGACGAGAACGACGGGCTCTTCGACCACGTCACCCCGCCCACCGCGCCGGCGGGCACGCCCGGCGAGTACATCACCTCGTCAGCGAGCGCGGAGAAGGACGCCCCCGGCCCGATCGGCCTCGGCTTCCGGGTGCCGTGCGTCATCGTCTCGCCCTGGACGGTGGGCGGCTACGTCAGCCACGACACCTTCGACCACACCTCGGTCATCCGGCTGCTCGAGACGGTGACCGGGGTGGTGAATCCGAACATCACGCAGTGGCGGCGGCAGACCGTCGGCGACCTCAGCAGTGTCCTGGGCGGCATCCCGAACCGGAGGTTCCCGCGGCTCCCGGCGACCGCCGCGCAACTGGAGGCGGCGGAGAACGAGGTCCTGCAGTTCCAGCTCCCGCCCATCCCCGGCGCCAGCCAGACCTTCCCGGTCCAGCCGCCCGGTTCCAAGCCGCCGGTCCCGAACGCCGCCGCCAGCACGGTAGGGGTGATCTGAATGTCGCTTCGCGATTCTTCCGGCGCCGGTCGCACCTGGACCAAGCGCCGCGCGCTGTGGGCCGGGTCAGCGGCGGTGATCCTCGCGGCCGGGGCCGCGGCCGCGCTCACCTCGGGTCCCGCTGCTCACGTGGCCGCCCAGCACGGGTCCGGCGGAACCAGGTCCGCCCACCTGGCCTCGTCGACGTGCGGCGGCCCGGCCGGCGCCGCCTACGTCGCCCTTCCGGGCTACCAGGCCTTCGATGCCATCGACACGGACAACTGCGACATCACCCAGGTCTACAACGTGGCCGACCCGCAGGTGCCCGGTGACTCCGGGGACTACAACTACGCCGGCACCGACGAGGCCGTCGCCATCCACGGCGACACGCTGTACTTCGCCGTCACCGGGGAGGACGAGGTGGCGATTATCGACGCGGCCACGCTCAACCCGAAGGATTACAGCCCGGCCGAGACCGACATCCACGTCGGTTTCAACCCCGGTGGCATCGCGGTCACGCCCAACGGCTCGCAGGTGTGGGTGGCCGACACCGGTCCGCAGACCGGCCCGGCGTCGCCGACGGCGATCAGCGTGATCTCGACCGCCACGGACACGGTGACCGCGACGCTGCGGCTGCCCACCGCGCCGGCCCAGATCGCCTTCTCCCCGTCCGGGGCCACAGCCTACGTGACCACGGCCGACGGCCTGTGGGTGTTCGACACGGCGACTGAGCACGTGACCAACGTCATCAGGGGGCTCGGCGACCCGTTCGGCGTCGCGGTCTCCCCGGACGGAAGCACGGTCTACGTGACCAACACCGAACAGGGCGAGGTGGAGGTGATCAACGCCGCCGCCGACCGAGTCACCGGCACCATCGGAGTCGGGCAGCTGCCGTGGCAGCTGGCCCTGTCGTCCAACGGCAAGACCCTCTACGTGGCCGATGCCGACTCCAACCAGGTCTCGGTGATCGACACCGGCTCGGACACGGTGACCAAGACGATCTCGATCGCGGGCGATCCGGTCTCGCTGGCCCTGACCCCGGACGGTTCGCAGCTGTGGGTCGGCGGGCTCACCTCGGGCATCATCACCCTGCTGGACACGGCCACCTATGACGTGGCCGGCACGATCAACGTCGGAGATGACGGCCCCAACTCCGGCGACGGCAACGAGCCGACCAGCATCGTGATGACCACCACTCCCACTCCCGGCGGAAGCTAGAACGGTTCGCTGGTAGGTACCCGCCCCGGCCAGCCTGAGGCGGGTGCCGGCCGCGTGCTAGACGTGCACGAGGATTAGCTCGGGGTTGACTCCGGCGATGTCGCCGTCGTCTGAGGTGAGGACAGCGTGCCCTCGCTCCGCGGCGGCCAGGGCGACGTGGACGTCGGCGATGTCGGGGTGGGAGGTCGCGCCGATCGTGACCCCGATTTGCTTGGCGCGGTCGGCGGTCAGCTCATCGATGATCACCGGACCGCCGCCGGTGCGGCCTGCGCTGATCAGCCGTCCGACGTTGGCCTGACGCGGGCTGCCGCGCCAGATCTGGGCGATAACCGTGCGGGGCAGGACCACTTCCACGGTGCCGCGCAGCGCCTCGTCAAGGATGCCCAGCAGCAGGGGCGACCTGCGTTCCAGGGCGATGAAGGCGCCCGCGTCAAACACGAACCCTCTCACGCCGCATGTCCGGCGCTGCTACCACGGTGCCTGCGGTAGGCCTCGTCGGCGGCTGCGAGAGCTTGGGCCAGGCGTGCCTGGGCCTGGTCGTCCAGCTCGCCGACCTCGGAGCGCAGCCCGGTAACGACCGCCTCGAGCTGGGCGCGGGCCTCCAGGAGTTCCAGGCCCTGGGCGATCAGCGCGGACACCGACTCGGCGCGGCCCTCCTCGACCTCGCGGGCGGCCCAGTCGTACAGCTCCTGGCGGAGCGAGACGCCGATCTTCTTGGTCATACCCCAAATCGTACCAACGGTCAGCCTCGTGGCTGGAAGGGCTCGATTAGCTGGTCGGCGAGGAGGAGCAGGGCCGGGCGGGCGGGGCCGTCCTGCTCGACCGGGACCGGCCGGCCGTCCAGACCGGTCCGCCCCACGACGCCGCTGCGGCCCGGGAACCTCGCGTAGCCGGCCAGGACGTCCCAGATCGTCAGCACGACGCCGAGGTTGACGGCCTGGTTGTCCGTCGCGTGGTGTAGCCGGTGGTAGGCCGGGCTCACGATCACCCGGCCGACCGGGCCGAAGGTCCAGCGGAGGTTGGCGTGCTGGAGGGTGCCGACGCAGACGTAGGCCGTGATGAGTACCGGGGCGATCGCCCGGGTCGGCATCAGGGCCACGACCGGGATCGTAGCCAGGACGAACCCCGTGGTGTGCATGAGCGGATGGGCGCGGAAGGAGGTCAGGACGCTGAGCTCTTCCTGGCTGTGGTGCAGGGCGTGAAAGCGCCACAGGGGGTCGAGCCGGTGATCGGCGTAATGGGCCAGCCAGTTGGCGCCGTCCATGGCCAAGATGGTGAGCGGGACGAGCAGCCAGCCGGACCAGTGCGCGGTCGAGCGCAGTTCGATCCAGCGCGCGTGGCTGGCGATCAGCGACGCCGCCCCGACGCTGAGCAACGTCATCAGCGGGATCACCACGATGGCGTGCAGGGCCAGGTAGCACGCATCCTGCACGTGGCCGCGGGCTAGGACCGGACGCCGCTCGGCAGGCCAGATCCGTTCGCAGATCCCGGTCGCGACCACGAGTCCGACCAGAAGCGGAGCGGCGAGCTCGGCCCAGCCGGCGGACAGCACCGTCTGCAGGTGGCCCTGCTGGAGCAGGTCAGCGAGGGCGGCCCACACGATCAGGGCGGTGATCCCGGCCAGCACAAACGAGGACAGGCACAGACGCCGCGCCGGTGCGCGCACCCGGATCTGCGAAACGGACACTGGAGCTCCTGGACTCGTGCCGGGCCCGCGCCCCTGCGACGCGGCCTCTATCGAGGACTACGACCAAAAGCGGGCGCGCGTTCAGTTGAACCTTATGACTAGTGGCCTGACCGGCAGAGGAGAATGAGGCCGTGGATGATTCCGGGATGACGAGGGCCGTGGTGGCGGCCGCCTACGGCGGGCCCGAGGTGCTGGCGGTGATCCAGACGCCGTTCGCGGCCCCTGGGCCGGATCAGGCCCTGATCAGCGTGCGGGCCGCGGGCACCAACCCGATTGACTACAAGGTGTACAGCGGCGTCATGGGGCAGGATCCGGCCCGGCTGCCGATGCGGCTGGGATTCGAGGCGGCCGGCGTGGTGACCGAGGTGGCCGACGGCGCCGAGGGGCCGAGCGGCCCGGTCCGGGTGGGCGACGAGGTCATCGCGTACCGGATCACGGGCGCGTACGCCGACGACGTGACGGTTCCCCTGGCCAGCGTTATCCGCAAGCCGTCCACGCTGTCGTTCCAGGAGGCCAGCGGGATGATGCTGACCGGCGTGACCGCCGTACATGCGCTGGGCGTCGTCGGGGCCCGGGCCGGGCGATACGTCCTGATCCACGGCGCCTCGGGTGGCGTGGGCCTGATGGCCGTGCAGCTCGCGGTGGCGGCCGGCGCGCGGGTGATCGGCACGGCGAGCGCGAGCGGGCATGAACTGCTGCGGGAGTTCGGCGCGGAGCCCGTGCTGTATGGGGCCGGGTTGGCAGAGCGGGTCCGGGCGCTGGCCCCCGGTGGCGTCGACGCGGCCATCGACTGCTTCGGCGGTGACGAGGCGCTCGACACCTCGCTCGCGCTGGTGGCCGACCGCGGCAAGATCGTGACCGTGGTCGCCAGCCGCCGGGCGTTCGACTCGGGGATCAAAGTCATCGGCGGCGCGCCCGGGGCCGATCCCGGGACCGAGATCCGGGCCGCCGCCCGGCTCGAGCTGGCCCGGCTGGCCGAAGCGGGAAAGCTGCGGGTCATCGTGGCCGCGACCTATCCGCTGGCCGAGACCGCCGCCGCGCACCGGGCGCTGGCCACCGGCCATACCCGCGGCAAGATCGTGCTGGTGCCTTAGGGTCTGGATGTGGCAGACGATGAGACAAAGGTCTACGCGCTGAACCTGTTCGATGTCGCCGACCGTGAGGAATACCTGGCCTACTCACGCCGGTCGGCCCGCGAGGTGGCGCGGCACGGAGGACGCGTGGTGGCCCTGGGCCGGTTCACCGAAAGCGTCACCGGCGACATCGCCCCCCGGCAGGTGCTCATCCTCGTCGAGTGGGAGTCCAAGGCGGCCTTCGACAGCTACCGTCAGGACCCCGCGCTGGCCGACCTGCACCCGCACCGGGAACGCGGCTCCTCGGCGTACGTGTGGCACCTGTTCGACCGGCTCGACGACTTGCGGCCGCTGCTCAAGCCGTAGGCGTCTCCACCTCCGGGTGGAGGCGCGTCTGGTATCAAGGTTCAGACCCCGGGCCGGTGACGTCGGGGGGCGGTCACGTCAAGGTGGTGGCATGGCGGATAACCCAAACCTGTCGGCTCCTGCTACGTCGCAGCCCGAGACCCCGACGGCCGCCGGGACGGCGCGACCCGATCCCCGCCGGGCCTGGCTGCGGCGTTCGGCGATCGTGGTCATCGCAGCCCTCGCGGGGCTGTCATACGCGTGGCAGCTGGGCAGGGATCCGCTCGAGCCGTACTACGCGGCGGCGGTGCGGAGCATGTCGGGGAGCTGGCACGACTTCATCTTCGGCGCGTTCGACCCGGCGGGCACCATCACCTTGGACAAGCTGCCCGGGGCGTTCTGGGTGCAGGCGCTGAGCGTGCGGGCCTTCGGCTACAGCACCGGGGCGATGATTGCGCCGCAGGTAGTCGAGGGCGTCATCACCGTCCTGGTGCTGTACCGGGCGGTGACGCGGCTGGCCGGGCCCACGGCGGGCCTGATCGCCGCGTTCGTGCTCGCGGTCAGTCCGGCGGTGGTGGCGCTTGACCGGGGAAACATTTCCGACTCGCTGATGATCCTGCTGCTGGTGCTGGCGGCGGACGCCGTCTCGGGCGCCATCGCCCGCGGCGGCCAGTGGTGGCGGCTGATCCTGGCCGGCGTCTGCGTGGGCCTGGCCTTCCAGGCCAAGATGATCGAGGCCTGGTTGGTGCTGCCCGCGCTGGGCCTGGCCTACCTGGTCAGCGGCCCGGGGCCGACGTGGCGGCGGGTGCGCCAGCTGGTCGCGGCGGGCGTGGTTGCGGCGGTGGTGTCGCTGGCGTGGATGACGGCCGTCTCGCTGGTGCCCGCCGCCAGCAGGCCTTACGCCGACGGCAGCCACGACAACTCCCTCTATCAGCAGGTGTTCGTATACAACGGATTCGGCCGCTTTGGCGAGCAGACCCCGCTGCAGCTGCTCACCGGCGAGCTCGGGCAGAACGTGGGCGTGCTCGACCTGCCCTCGGCCGCCCCCGGCCCGGCCCGGCTGCTGGAGGACGAACTCGGCCGGGATACCGGCTGGCTGTTGCCCGCCGCCGCCCTCATCGCCGTCGCCGGCCTGGCCGGCCTCAGGCGAAAGCCCCGCGCCGACCCGCTCCGGGCGTGCTTCATCTTGTGGGGTTGCTGGCTGGTGACGCTGTGGGTCACGTTCTCGGTGACCACCGAACTCAACACCTACTACACGGCGGCCCTGGCCCCGGCGGCCGCGGCTATCGTGGGCGCGGGCGTCGCCGCGGCCTGGTCGGCGGACCGGACCTCGGCCGGCCGGCGGGTCGCCCTCGCGGTCGCCCTGGCCGTCGTCGTGGCCGGGACCGCGGCCTACGCCGGCTGGCTGGTGCCATCGGCCGGCCGCGACGTGCCCGGCTGGCTGGTGCCGGCGGTGATCGCCGTCGGCGTGCTGGCCACGGTGACGGCGCTAGCCTGCCTGGCGGTCCGGCGCCAGGCCGTATTCGCGGCCGCGCTCGGCGCCGGGATCATCGCCGGATCGCTGGCCCCGGCCGTGGCGTCGGTCGGGCTCGTGGCCAGCCACGAGAGCGCCTTTGACACCCCGTTCGAGCCGGCCGGCGCGCTCCGCGCCGTCGACTCGCTGACCGTGCTGCAGGCGCAGGTGAACCTGCTCATCCCGCGGCTGGAACTCATCCAGGAGGGGGCGCCGGACCTGATGGCGGTACAGACGGCCGCCGTCGCCTCGTTTTTCGCCTCCAGCGGGCAGGAGGTGCTCCCGATCGGCGGATTCACCGGCACGATCCCGTCACCGACCCTGAGCCAACTGCAGGCCGACATCCGCGCCGGGCAGTTTCATCTGGTGCTGGCCTACTCCAGCGCCGACCCGCGGATCGAGTGGATCGCCACGCACTGCCAGAACGTCACCAAGCCCGGGGCGCCGCTGAAAAGCTACTTCTGCCTCCCCGCCGACGCCGGTGGCTGAGCGTCAGCGGACGGACGGACCAAGCGCTGGCATGCCTAGCAACACGGGAGCGTCAGCGGGCGGGGTGATTGGGACGGGTGCGGCAGGCGGGGCGGACGCCGCGGCCTGCCAGGCGTCGCCCGCGCGGGTGCGGCGGACGGACAGCGGCTCGGCGTCGGACAGCAGGTAGTGGGGGGCGGCGCGGGTGATGGTCACGGTCACGACGTCGCCGGGGCGGGGCGCGCCGGGGGTGTTCGGCAGCGCGTGCGGGGCGAAGTGGACCAGGCGGTTGTCGCGGGCACGGCCGGACATCCGGTGGGTGGCGGCGTCCTTGCGGCCCTCACCCTCGGCGACCAGCACCTCGACCGTCGCGCCGGTCAGCTTCTGGTTCTCGGCGTAGGTGGTCTCCTCGACCAGGGCGGCGAGCCGGTCGTAGCGCTCCTGCACGACGGTCGCCGGGACCTGGCCGTCCAGAGTGGCGGCGGGGGTGCCCGGGCGGATCGAGTAGCGGAAGGTGAACGCGCCCGCGAAGTGCGCCTGGCGGACCAGGTCCAGGGTGGCCTCGAAGTCCTGGTCGGTCTCGCCGGGAAAGCCGACGATGATGTCGGTGGTGATGGCGGCGTCGGGGATGGTGGCCCGGACCCGGTCCAAGATGGCCAGGTAGCGGTCCCGGCGGTAGGCACGGCGCATGGCCTTCAGCACGGTGTCCGAGCCGGACTGCAACGGCATGTGCAGGCTGGGCATGACGTTCGGGGTCTGCGCCATCGCGTCGATCACGTCGTCGGTGAAGTCCCGGGGGTGCGGGGAGGTGAAGCGGACGCGCTCCAGGCCCTCGATGTCCCCGCAGCTACGTAGCAGCTTGCCGAACGCCAGCCGGTCACCGAACTCGGCGCCGTAGGAGTTCACGTTCTGGCCGAGCAGCGTGACCTCGAGGACGCCGTCCGCGACCAGCGCGCCGATCTCGGCCAGGATGTCGCCGGGGCGGCGATCGCGCTCCTTGCCCCGCAGGCTGGGCACGATACAGAAGGTGCAGGTGTTGTTGCAGCCCACCGAGATCGAGACCCAAGCGGAATAGGCGGACTGGCGGCGGGCCGGCAGCAGTGAGGGGAACGTCTCCAGCGTCTCGGCGAACTCGACCTGGGCCTCGTTCCTGACCCGGGCCCGCTCGAGCAGCGCGGGCAGTGCGGCCATGTTGTGGGTGCCGTACACCACGTCGACCCAAGGGGCACGCTGGGTGATCTTGGTCCGCTCCATCTGGGCCAGGCAGCCGCCCACCGCGATCTGCATGCCGTTCTTCTTCTGCGGCAGCAGGTGGCCCAGGTTCCCGTACAGCCGGTCGGCCGCGTTCTCGCGGACCGCGCAGGTGTTGAACACCACCACGTCCGGGGTCTGGCCCTCGGCGGCGGGCTGGTAGCCTGCCTCGTCCAGCAGGCCGGCCAGGCGTTCGGAATCGTGCGCGTTCATCTGGCACCCGTAGGTGCGGATTTGGTAGGTTCGGCCGCCTGCAGTCACACACACAGGATAGGGGCCTGCCGGGTGCGTCACGTGGCCGACGGTGAGGCGTGCCTGTGACCGGGGGCGACGGCGAGCACCAGGGCCGTTCAGGATAAAAAAGGGTGAGGCTGCGGGGAGCAGTTGTCAGGGCACCGACCAGCGTGAACAGTTATCTTCTAGTATCAACTGTTCTCTTCTGGTAACGGTCCATGGTCCGTTTAGTGGTGGATTGGGTGGGGTGGGACTCGGGTTATGGAGCAGCTCAAGCCTGGTGACCCGAGCAGGGTGGGTAACTACCGGCTGATCGGGCGGCTTGGCGAAGGCGGGATGGGACAGGTGTTCCTGGGCCTGTCGCCGGGCGGTCGCCAGGTCGCGGTGAAGATCATCCATCCCGGTTACGCCAGCAGCAAGCAGTTCCGTGAGCGGTTTGCGCGAGAGATCGAGGCGGCCCGGCGGGTCGGCGGCTTCCACACCGCGTCGGTCGTGGACGCCGATCCGGGCGCGGACCCGCCCTGGATGGTTACCGCGTTCATCCACGGTCCCTCGCTGCAGCAGGCGGTCGCCGAAGGCGGGCCGTTCGGCCTGGAGCGGGTGTGCCGGCTCGGCGCCGGGCTGGCCGAGGGGCTGGCCGCGATCCACGCCTGCGGGCTGGTCCACCGTGACCTGAAGCCGAGCAACGTGATCTTGGCCGACGACGGGCCGCGCATCATCGACTTCGGGATCGCGCGGGCAGCCGAGGCCAGCCCGATGACGACGGCGGGGATGGTCGTCGGCACGTACTCCTACATGTCCCCCGAGCAGTTGCGCGGCGAGGTGGCCGGGCCCGCGAGCGACGTGTTCGCGCTGGGCTGCATGCTGGCCTTCGCCGCGACCGCCCGGATCACGTTCGGCGATGACTCGATCGTCACCGTGGTCTACCGCATCACCACCGAGCCGCCGGACCTGTCCGGCGTGACCGAGGAGCACGGTTTCCGGGATCTGGTCAGGGATTGCCTGTCCAAGTCCCCGGCCAACCGGCCCAGCCTGGCCACCATCATGGAACGTCTGGCCGAGACCGGCACCGCCGCCCAGGCCGTCCTGGCCGATCCGGCCACCGACTACTGGCAGCCCGAGCCAGCCTCTCGCCCGGCG
>PLIQ01000105.1 GCA_003140115.1 Actinomycetota bacterium
CCGACCTCACACGCCGCGATCCTGGCCCGGGCCCTCGGCATCCCCGCGGTCCTCGGCCTCGGACCCGACCTGCTGGCCGTGCCCGAGGCCACGCAGCTGCTGCTCGACGGTGATCAGGGGTCGGTTCAGGTGGCCCCGGGCCGGGCCGATCTGGCCGCCGCCGACCAGGCCGCGGACCAGCGGCGGCAGGCCGGCCAGCGAGCCAGGCAGCGGGCCGGGGAGCCGGCCGTAACCGCCGACGGCACGGTGATCGAGGTCGCGGCCAATGCCGGATCATCCGAGGATGTCAGGCACGCCGTTCAGGAGGGCGCGGACGGCATCGGGCTGCTGCGGACCGAGTTCCTGTTCCTCGACGCGTCCAGCATGCCCACCGAAGCCGAGCAGGCCGCGGTGTACGCCGACCTGGCCGGGATCCTGGCCGGCCGCCCGATGATCGTCAGGACGCTGGATGTCGGAGCCGACAAGCCACTGCCCTACCTGCCGCGCGAGGCCGAGCCGAACCCGGCGCTTGGCCTGCGGGGTATCCGGCTCGGCCTGGCCAGGACCGGCGTGCTGCTCACGCAGCTGCGGGCCGTGCTGCGCGTGGCCGCCGGCCATCCGCTGAAGATCATGTTCCCGATGGTCGCCACCGAGGACGAGGTGCGCACCGCGCTCGGGCTGGTCGAGCAGGCGCGCCGCACGCTGGCCGCCGAGGGCGTCGCGGTGCCGGCCGAGGGCGCCGTGGAAGTGGGCATCATGATCGAGGTCCCGGCCGCGGCCCTGACCGCCGCCCGGCTGGCGCCCATCGTGGACTTCTTCTCGGTCGGCACCAACGACCTGACCCAGTACACGATGGCCGCGGACCGCGAGGTGTCCGCGGTGGCCAGCCTGAACGACGCCCTGCACCCCGCCGTCCTCACCCTGATCGGCCGCGCGGCGGCGGCTGCCCAGGCCGCGGGACGCTGGACCGGCGTGTGCGGCGAGCTGGGCGCCGATCCGCTCGCGGTTCCGCTGCTACTGGGCCTCGGCGTGCGCGAGCTGTCGGTCAGCCCGGGGGCGGTCGCCACGGTCAAGGAGACGGTCCGGGCCACCGATCTGACCGCCGCGGCCGAGCTGGCCCGCCAAGCCCTCGACCTGGCTTCGGCCGATGCCGTCCGGGATCTCGTGCGAAGCCGGGTCGGCGCCAGTGTGACATGCTAAAGCGTGTGACACCCGAGGTCGTCCCTGGCGAGGCCGTGCGCGGGCCAACGAGCCGACGGCATGCGGCGAACGTCCTGAACGGGCTCAGCCTGGCGCGGATCGTCTTGGGCGTGCCGGTCATCGCCCTCATCCTGCTCGGCCCCAGCACCAGTTACTGCTTCGCGGCCGCGGCGGCGGTATTCACGGTGGCCGCGGCGACCGATTTCCTGGACGGCTACCTGGCGCGACGATGGCACCGCACCAGTGACCTCGGCGTCTTCCTGGATACCACCGCGGACAAGATGCTGGTGGCGGGGGCGCTGATCGCATTGGTGGCGGTCGGGCATGCCTCAGCCTGGGCCGCGGCCGTGATCGTCTGGCGGGAACTGGCCGTCCTCGGCCTCAAGGCCGCGGCCGCCACCAGCGGCACGGTCATCTATCCGTCATTCTGGGGCAAGCTAAAGTTCAACGTGCAGTTCGTCGCGATCATTCTCGCCCTGTTCAGATACCACCACCGGATCGGACCTATGTACCTGGATCAATGGGCCATGGCGGTGGCGGCGGCGGTTACCGTGCTGTCGGCCTGGAGCTACCTCAAGAGCCTCCCGTCACTGCTTGAGGGCACCCGCTCATGACCCCCGCGGAGCAGGCTCCCGTCCTGGTCACCGGCGGGAGCGGATTCATCGGCGGCGCCCTGGTCGACGCGCTGGTGGCCGCCGGCCGACCCGTGCGGGCGCTGGCCAGATCCGACGGCGCGGCGCAGGCCCTGCGGGACCGGGGCGCGGAGCCCGTCACCGGAGACGTGCTGGATAACGACAGCTTGATCCGCGCCAGCCAGGGCTGCTCCGTCGTGTACCACGCCGCGGGCGTGAACACGTTCTGCCTGGCTGACCCCACGCCGATGGAACGAGTCAACGTCGACGGCTCCGGCAACGTGATCGCCGCGGCCGCCGCCGCCGGCGTCAGCAAGGTCGTCTACACCTCCTCCGCCGCCGCGATCGGCGAGGCACACGGCACCGTCGGCACCGAGAACTCGCCTCACCGCGGCTCGTTCCTGTCCGCATACGAGCGGACGAAGTACCTGGCCGAGCGGCGGGTCCTGCTCGACGCGGCCGAACTCGGCGTGGACGTCGTATGCGTCAGCCCGTCGTCGGTGCAGGGCCCCGGGCGGCTGCACGGCACCGCCCGGCTGCTGCTGCAGTACCTCAACGGAACCATGAAATTCCTGGTGAACACCCGGATAAGCTTCCTGGACATCGCCGACTGCACGACGGGTCACCTGCTTGCCGAGCAGCACGGCAAGCCCGGCGAGCGGTACATCCTGAACGGGTCCACCCTTACCACCCGTGAGATGATCGCCCTCGTGGCCAGCACCACCGGGATCGAGCGGCGGGTCAGGTGGCTGCCCGGCCAGGCGGCGATGGCGGCCGCGGTCGTGGTGGAGGCGGGTGCGCGGGCCGCCCGGCGCAAGCCGCCGATCTGCCGGGAAATGATCAGAACCGTGCTCAACGGGCACACCTACGACGGATCTCGCGCCGAGCGCGAACTCGGACTGTACTACACACCGGTTGAGGAGACCATCGCCCGGACCCTGCGCTGGTACTCCGAGAACGGCTATCTCACCGCCGACCGGTGATAGACCGGGGACTGACATGAGAATCGGCGCCGGGAGGGGTTATGGCCCGTAAGGGCGATCGGCTGCTGCCGCAGAAGTTCGGAGCCGGGCTCGCGCGGGGTTTCTTCGTGGGCGGCGCGCTCCGTCCGGTCATCAACCACTACGTGCATCCCGAGGTCACCGGACTGGCCGACCTGGCCGACCTGGAACCGCCGCTGATCCTGGCGGCGAACCACTCCAGCCACATGGACACCCCGCTGATCCTGAACAGCCTGCCCAAGGAGCTGCGTCACCGGACCCTGGTCGCCGCCGCATCTGACTACTTTTTCTCCAGCCGCGCGCTCGGGTTGTTCGTCTCGCTCGCGATGGGCGCGGTGCCGATGGACCGGCGCGCCGTGAGCAAGCAGACCATGGACAAGGTCGATAGCCTCCTGGAGCAGAAGTGGTGCCTGGTCATCTATCCGGAGGGCAGCCGGACGATAGACGGGCGGCTGTACCGGGGCAAGACCGGGATCGCGCGGCTGGCCCTGTCGACCCGCGCCCCCGTCGTGCCGGTCGGGATCGTCGGAACCTACAGCGCCATGCCGGCCGGCCGTTCCTGGCCCGTCCGCCATCGGGTGAAGGTGCACTTCGGCAAGCCGCTGACGTTTGACCGCTACCGGCTCGGCGTGGCCGACCAGCTCGTGCTCCGGGCGATCACCGACCAGGTCATGTACGAGATCATGATGCTCACCGGACAGACCTACGTGGATGAGTACGTGAGCCGGGCGAAGGCCAGGCAGTCCAAGGCCGAGGGCGGCGCGGACCGCAAGCCCGACGAGGAACCAGGCCCAGATGCGCCGGACGAAGCCGACGAGCCGACCGACGAGGCTCCCTCAGACTGATCGCACCCCGTCCCCACGCCCCTCATACGGACATGTGTCCCACGAACCCCGTCTACCGCTCGAGGAAGCGTCGCAGATCGACCCTTTCCATGATCATGGACAGAAAGGGCCTCATATGGGCCAAAAGTACCCATGATCATGATCGGCGCCCGGAATGTCTAAATATCAGATTTAGACATAACTAGGCATAACGGATCGGATCACGCGACCGGTCAGCAAGTGTCCGGGGTGCGTGCGCCACGAGCCCCGCCTATCGGGGGCTGTGGGCCCCAAGCCCCAAGCGCTCGCGCCCGCCAGTCGGGGTGCGGGGGCCATGAGCCCCGATGGACGCGGCAGTCGGGCCGGTCTGGGAGACTGTGAGCCTGATGGAATACGTGATCCTGATCATTGTTATCGCGGTCCTGGCCCTCGGGACCGGTGGCTGGCTGCTGTTCGTGCGGCCGCGCCGCGGCCGCATCTCGGCGCCTTCTAAGCCGTCGTCGCCGGCCGTCACCCCGTCCGCGCCGCCCGCCGTTTCGTCCGCGCCAGCCGACGAGCAAGCGGCCGAGGCCGGGAAGCCCCAGGCGACCGCCGGGGTGCTCGAGGTCGAGCGGCCGCCGCCGTCGGCAGGACGGCTGGTGCGGCTGCGGGCCAGGCTAGCCCGCTCGCAGAGCTCGGTGGGCTCNNTGCTCCGGACCGAGCTGCTCACCCAGCTCGGCGATCAGGATCGCACGCTGCACACCGAGCCGCACGGCGGCACGCCCGCGGTGGTCCTCATGGTCGGCGTCAACGGCACCGGCAAGACCACGACCTGCGGCAAGCTTGCCCGGGTCCTGATCGGGGACGGCCAGACCGTCCTGCTCGGCGCGGCCGACACGTTCCGGGCGGCCGCCGCCGACCAGCTGCAGACGTGGGGCGAGCGGGTCGGGGCCAAGACGGTGCGAGCCGACCGGGACGGCGCCGACCCGGCCAGCGTGGCGTTCGAGGCGGTCACCGAGGGCATCGAGACCGGCGTCGACGTGGTCATCATCGACACCGCCGGACGGCTGCACACCAAGGTCGGGTTGATGGATGAGCTCGGCAAGGTCAAGCGCGTGGTCGAGAAGAAGGCCCCGGTGGACGAGGTACTGCTGGTGCTGGACGCCACCACCGGGCAGAACGGGCTGCGGCAGGCGCGAGTGTTCGCCGAGGTGGTCGACGTCACCGGCATCGTGCTGACCAAGCTCGACGGGACGGCCAAGGGCGGGATCGTCATCGCCGTGCAGCGTGAGCTGGGCGTTCCGGTCAAGCTGGTCGGCCTCGGCGAGGGCCCCGACGACCTGGCCCCGTTCGACCCGGAAGCCTTCGTCGACGCCATCTTGGGCTAGGNNGCGGGCTAGGGCGCAGGCTAGGCAAGTGGGCCAGCCGCTGAGCCCCCCGGCCGAAACACGCTTGTAACACCCGCCCGGGGTCTTTCACTTCGCCGACACACGCCGACAGGTCCGGTGAAACGTCCGCATCCGATGGTCAGGTAGGGACTGGCGAAGGGACATCCGACGATGAAGCTCATTACCGCTGTCATTAAGCCGTTCAAGCTGGACGACGTCAAGGCCGCGTTGCAGGCGTTCGGCGTGCGCGGCCTGACCATTACCGAAGCGAGCGGATACGGCAGGCAGCGGGGCCACACCGAGGTGTACCGCGGCGCTGAATATCAGGTCGACCTGGTGCCGAAGGTGCGCGTCGAGGTCCTGTGCGAGGACGAGGACGCCGACGACCTGATCGGGGTGGTGGTCAAGGCGGCCCAGACCGGCCGGATCGGCGACGGGAAGGTCTGGTCGGTGCCGGTTGAGACCGTGGTCCGGGTCCGGACCGGCGAGCGCGGGCCAGACGCGATCTGACCCGTTGCCCATGAACGGTCCGGGGGACTCATGGAGACCGTTACTTCGTTCGCCCTGGACCGTGCTCGCCGCACGGGTCAGGCCGACCGGTGGCTGGCTGAGCTCCTGGGCGCCGAGCCCGGTGTGGCCCTGGTGGCCGTCGGTGGGTACGGGCGCCGCGAACTGCTGCCCCGAAGCGACCTGGACGTGTTGCTGCTGCACGGCGGGCGCGACGGCATCGCCGCCATCGCCGACCGGATCTGGTACCCGGTCTGGGATTCCGGCGCGGAACTCGACCACGCGGTCCGTACCGTGCCCCAGGCCCGGCGGGTGGCCCGCGCCGACCTGAAGGTGGCGCTCGGGCTGCTGACCGCCCGGCACGTGGCCGGCGACCCCGACCTCACCGAACGCCTGCGCGAGGGCGCGCTGGAGGACTGGCGCGCGGCCGCGCCGACCCGGATGGCCGAGCTGCACGCCGCCCACGACGAACGCACCAAGATCAGCGGCGAGCTCGCCTTCCTGCTCGAACCGGACCTGAAGGAGGCCCGAGGCGGGCTGCGGGACGTGCAGGCGATCCAGGCGGTGGCCGCCGCGTGGGTGGCGCCCGCGCCCGGGCCCAAGGTGCGCACCGCCTACGAGCAGATCCTCGACGCCCGGCACGCGCTGCACGAGATCACCGGGCGCCGCCTGGACCGGCTCGTGCTGGAGGAGCAGGACGAGGTGGCCAGGGCCCTCGGCCTGCTCGACGGGGACGTGCTGCTGCGCATGCTGGCGGGCGCCGCGCGGACCGTCGCCTACGCCGTCGATCACACGTTCCGCCAGGCCGACCGGCTGCGCTCGCGCCGGCTCCGCCGCCGCCCGGCCGAGCGGCGGCCGCTCGCCGACGGGGTGGTCGAGCAGGACGGCGAGGTCGTCCTGGCCCGGGCGACCGACCCGGCCGCCGACCCCGTCCTGGTCCTGCGGGCCGCGGCCGCCGCCGCGCAGGCCGGGTTGCCGCTGGCTCCGCGGACCCTGGACCGGCTGACCGAATGCCCGCCGTTGCCCGTCCCCTGGCCCGTTGCGGCCCGCGATGCCCTGCTGGCTCTGCTCGGGGCCGGCCCGGCCGCGATCAGCGTCTGGGAGGCGCTGGACACCGAAGGCCTGATCACCTCGCTGATCCCGGACTGGGAACGGGTCCGGAACCGGCCTCAGCGCAACCCGCTGCACAAGTTCACCGTGGACCGGCACCTGGTCGAGGCGGCCGCCCACGCCGCGGCGCTGACTCGCGAGGTCGCCCGGCCCGACCTGCTGCTGCTGGCCGCCCTGCTGCACGACGTCGGCAAGGGCTGGCCCGGCGACCACAGCGTTACCGGCGCGGTGATGGCCCGGGACATAGGGCGTCGGATGGGCCTGCCCGAGCCCGATGTGGAACTGGTAGCCTCGGCCGTCCGGCACCACCTGCTGCTGCCCATGGTCGCGACCCGGCGGGACCTAGATGACCCGGTGACCGTCAAGCAGGTGGCTGTGCTGGTGCCCAGCCGGACGCTGCTCGAACTGCTGCACGCCCTGGCCATCTCCGACGGCCTGGCCACCGGGCCCGCCGCGTGGAACGACTGGAAGGCCACGCTGGTCACCGACCTGGTTCGGCGGGTGGCGGCCGTGCTGGACGGCCAGCCGATGCCCGAGCCCGCTCCGCTGCGCGACGATCAGCTGGCGCTGGCCGCCGGCGGCGGCCCGGCCGCGATCGTGCGCGGATCCGAGGTGACGGTGGTCGCACCCGACCGGCCGGGCCTGCTGTGGCGCGCGGCCGGCGTGCTGGCCTCGCACCGGCTGACGGTCCGCAGCGCCAACGCGACGTCGGTGGCGGGCACGGCGGTTACCGTGTTCGACGTGGAGCCCGAGTTCGGGGAGCCGCCCGACCCGACCCTGGTGGCCGGGGACCTGCGCCGGATGCTGCTAGGGCGCCTGGACGTGCAGGACCGGCTGGAACGCCGGGCCCGGGCCGTCCCGCCGCGCGGCGCCCTGATCCCCGCGCCCAAGGTCATCCTGGTCGACGAGGCCTCGGAAACCGCCACCGTGGTGGAGGTCCGCGCGCACGACGCACCCGGGCTGCTGTGGCGGGTGGGCCGGGCCCTGGGGGAATGCGGCCTCAACGTGCGGGCGGCCCGGGTGGAGACGCTGGGCGCGGAGGTGGTCGACGTGTTCTACGTGACCGACGCGGACGGCGAGCCGCTGACCGACCGGGAGCGGCGCCGCGCCACTGTGCGCTCCGTCCTAGCGGCCCTGACCGGTTGAGGACCGCAGGCCGGTCAGCGCCACAGACCGGTTGAGGACCGCAGGACCCAGATACCACGGACCGCCCGGTAGCCTGGACAACGTGTTTGAGACCCTATCTGACCGGTTGACGCAGGTCTTCTCGGCGCTGCGCGGCCGGGGACGACTTTCCCCGGCCGACATTGACGCCACCACGCGGGAGATCCGCATCGCCCTGCTCGAGGCGGACGTCGCGCTGCCGGTCGTCAGGCAGTTCATCGGCCGGGTCAAGGAGCGGGCCAACGGCGAGGAAGTCTCGGCCGCGCTGAACCCCGCGCAGCAAGTCATCAAGATCGTGCACGAGGAACTGGTCGGCGTCCTGGGCGGCGAGGCCCGGCGGCTGCGGTTCGCCAAGGTGCCGCCGACCGTCATCATGCTGGCCGGCCTGCAGGGCGGCGGTAAGACCACGCTGGCGGCCAAGCTCGCGCTGTGGCTCAAGGGGCAAGGCAACACGCCGGTGATGGTCGCGGCCGACCTGCAGCGGCCCAACGCCGTGCAGCAGCTTCAGGTGCTCGGCGAGCGTGCCGGGATACCGGTGTACGCCCCGGAGCCGGGCAACGGCGTCGGCGACCCCGTACAGGTCGCGCGGCAGTCGCTGGATGAGGCCCGGCGCCGCCAGTACAACATGGTCATCATCGACACGGCCGGCCGGCTGGGCGTGGACGAGGAGATGATGGCCCAGGCCCGGGCGATCAAGGACGTCACCGACCCGGACGAGATCTTGTTCGTGGTCGACGCGATGATCGGCCAGGACGCGGTGGCCACCGCGCAGGCCTTCCTGGACGGGGTCGGCTACGACGGCGTCGTGCTGACCAAGCTCGACGGCGACGCCCGAGGCGGTGCCGCGCTGTCCATCGTGCAGCTGACCGGCCGGCCGATCATGTTCGTCTCCACCGGGGAGAAGCTCGAGGACTTCGACCTGTTCTACCCGGACCGGATGGCGTCGCGGATCCTGGACCTCGGCGACATCCTGACCCTGATCGAGCAGGCCGAGAAGGCCTTTGACGCCGATCAGACCGCGTCGCTGGCCGGGCGGATCGCCTCGGGCGAAGGCTTCACGCTTGAGGACTTCGTCGAGCAGCTGTCCATGGTCCGCAAGCTCGGGCCGATCGGGAACCTGCTCGGCATGCTGCCCGGCGCGGCCAAGAACCGCGAACTGCTGTCTCAGGTCAACGACAAGGACCTGGACCGGGCCGAGGCCATCGTCCGGTCTATGACGCCCGAGGAGCGGCGCAACCCCAAGATCATCAACGGCTCGCGCCGGTCGCGCATCGCCAGGGGCTCCGGTGTCGCCATCGGCGAGGTCTCGCAGCTGGTCACGAACTTCTTCGAGGGCCAGAAGCAGATGAAGGCGATGTTCAGCGGGGGCATGCCCGGCATGCCCGCGATGCCCGGCATGGGCGCGGCCCGGCGGGCGGCGACCAAGTCGGCCCGCAAGAAGGGCGGCAAGAAGAAGGCCGCTCCGCGCAGCGGCGACCCGCGGCGTGCCGCCGAGATCGCGCGCGGCGCGGGCGCCCAGGACCCGGGCGCCCCGGCAGTCCCCGGCCTGGGCGCGGGAGGCCTGGGTATTCGGGATGGTCTCCCCGGCGGCCTGCCGGAGGGTTTCCCCGAGAGCCTGGCCGACGGGCTCGCCAACCTGCCGCCCGGCCTGAACTTCCCGTCCCCGTCGCAGGGCAACGTGCCCGCCGCGTTCCGCGGCGGCAAGCGCCGCGACAAGAAGAAGTTATCCTGGGTTGAACCCGCGCACGGTCTCGACCGTGTCGGCCTCGGCGGCGGTCTTGTCCTCGCGNNCGGTGGTCTTCCAGCGCGAGCAGCCGTTCGGTCTGCCACGTCAGCAGCTCGTCGGTCAGGCCCTTGAACGTCTTGCCCAGCATGACGAAGCCGCCCGTGTCGGGGTCGCGGGCGCCCAGGTGCAGGTTGGACAGCCAGCCGCGGCGCCGCCCGTGGCCCCACTCGACGGCCAGCACGACCAGGTCCAGGGTGTGCCTGGGCTTGACCTTGATCCACCCGGAGCCCCGCCGCCCGGCCGCGTACGGGGCGTCCAGCGACTTGACCACGACGCCTTCGTGCCCGTGTGCGAGCGCGTCGCGGAAGAACTCGCTCGCTTCGGTGACCGAGCCAGTGACCAGGCGGGGCATGAGCAGCTCGGGCGGCACGACCCGGACCAGCTCGGCGTGCCGCCGCCGGTCGGG